>RFOF01000100.1 GCA_009926845.1 Alphaproteobacteria bacterium | reverse complement strand
GGTTTTCTTGCTGCTGTTTCTGACATTGCAGCTAGGTTTCTGGTTCAAAACTCACCATATTTCTCCGGAAATGGGCGTTGTGCCGGATGTGCCAGGCAAGCAAGCGGTCAAAGCACTTTCCTTTGGCGATGAGGGGTTTTATTTCCGCGTGCTCGCGCTCGATATTCAAAATGCAGGTGACACGTATGGCCGCTTCACCGCGCTACGTTTTTATGATTTCAACAAGCTATACCAATGGTTCACGCTGCTCGATACACTCGATGCCAAATCAGATATGATGCCCGCCATGGCGTCGTATTATTTTAGCCAAACGCAAAACACTGCCGATGTGCGCTATGTCGCCGACTATCTCTATGAGCATGGCTCGCGTGATGTGGAGCATAAATGGTGGTGGCTGATGCAGGCGATTTATCTGGGCATGCACAAATTGAATGATAATGATTTCGCGGCAAAAGCAGCCGATAAATTGGTCAACGCCAACGTACCTATCTTTGCGCAGCAAATGGCAGCCGTTGTGTATGAAAAACGCGGAGAAATGGATGATGCGCTGCGCATCATGGAAACCATTCGCGACAACGCTACCACTATTCCTGACCGCGATCTAAAATATATGACCTATTTTGTCAAGGAACGCCTGAAGCGATTAGAGAAGGTCAGTGAATTTAAAAAGATAGGCGAGGAAAAAAGAGAGCCTACGCCTACGCCAACACCCACGCCAAGCCCGACACCCAATCCTACAGTTTCACCAACGACAAAAAAAGTAGTGCACTCTTTATTTAAAGCACTTCGCTCTTAAAGCCCCTGCAAAACCCGCTGCACCAACTGCTCAACCGTAGGCACAAAGCCATTCGCATAGAATGGGTCGTTCTTGAAACGATAGGCGTTATGGCCTGAGAACATCAATTGATTGTCTACTGGCTGGCCAAGAATAATATCCTGCAATGTTTTTTGAATGCAGAAGCTGCGCGGGTCTGCACGTTTTCCGGTGGTAAAATCGTCATGGTCTTTCCAGTTGGAAAAACGGCAATGCGACAGGCAGCCCATGCAATCCACCTGATCCTTGACAATTTCTTTTGCTTTGTCTGGCGATACAAAAATCAGCGTTGAATCCGGCGTTTTCAATGCTTCATCATGCCCCTCTGCTTTCCATGCATCCACGCGCGCCTTGTCGTCAGGCTGCACGAACACAGGGCGACCACGCGCACCCACCGGCAACGGCTCCGAAAACAGGCCTTCGGCCTCCGTGCGATATTCAATTTGGCGCTGCCCGCGACCACGAAGTTCTTTGATAAAATCATTATTCACCGCAGACGAATAAAAACCCGTTGGGCTGAACTGGTTGAGGAACACATCGCCCTCATCCAGCATCATGAGCTTGCGTTTCCAATCAGCCGACACAGGGCTTTCCTGAGTCAGCAAAGGACGTGTGCCAAATTGGAAAGCAATCGGGCCAATTTCAGGGTTATCCAGCCAATGCTCCCATTCGCCCAAATGCCAAGCGCCACCTGCCATCACAATCGGTGTTTCGTTGAGGCCAAAACCATTCATTGCCTTGCGCAGCTCGGCCACGCGGGGATACGGATCTTGTGGCTTATTGGGGTCTTCCGCGTTGGAAAGGCCATTGTGACCACCGGCTAGCCACGGATCTTCATAGACCACGCTGCCAAGCCATTGCGGCGTTTTGTTGTAGGCACGTTTCCACAGCGCACTGAACGCACGCGCGGAAGAAATAATCGGGTGATAATACACGCTGTAATGCGCGGCTAATTCGCCGAGTTTGTAAGGCATGCCCGCGCCGCAGGTGACGCCATGAACAATGCCAGGCGCGCCTTCAAGCACTCCGCGCATCACGCGTTCAGCGCCGCCCATTTCCCACAAAATATTCATGTGGATGCGGCCATTGCCGCCAGCTTTTTCATGCGCAATCTTCGCCTGCGTGATGCCACCTTGGGTGCTGAGTGCGACCAACTCTTCGTGGCGTTCGCGGCGGGTGGTGGCCTTGTAAACGTATGGGATGACTTGGCCGTTATCGTCATAGAACTGCGCGTTCACGCCCGAGAATGTGCCAACCGCGCCAGCGGCCGCAAAAGCCCCCGCGCTGGTTCCGTTACTGGCCCCGATACCCTTGCCGCCTTCGACAATCGGATGCACCAATTTTCCAGAAATAACAACGTCTTTCAGCTTTTCGCGAAAGGTAGCAGAGGCAGTTGACAACAGCGTTTTCCTTAACCGTAAAATGAACAATCAGGCGGAGTATAGAGAAAAGAAAAGAGAACACAATCGGGAAAAAAGCTAGTGCCGTCAGCAGTGGCTATGTCACACGTGCGGCCGAGACACGGCAGCAAGGAAAACAGACCTAAAAACTTGCCTTGACGGTCAGGGTACAGAGCGAACCTACACCGGTATTGGTATCGACACGCCGACTTTTATTGAGCACGTTATATTTAGGTATGGCGTCGTTTGTTACGCAAAAATCAGAATTTGCACCCGCTGGGCCAACATCGGGTGTTCCATACACAGCTCCTGTAGGGTCTGCTACTGGAATAGCATAAATAGAGGGGCCAGTATCAAAATAAATATTACCAGAAGCAAGAACTTGCCCCGAACGTGGCAGCCCATCATCTAGTTTGCTGTCAATGGCTTGCGCTTCCATCGGCAATATCGCTGTTGAAGTATACATATCGGACGTAAGCCAGAAATAATGGCCAGCTCCGGCATTAGCACCAGATAAAAATTCATTCCCAAGGTTACCAGTTGAGTCTATCCACTGGGCAGTCCACGTAGCCCTATAACCCTGCTGGCCACCGTTTAATGCAGCGAGAACAAAGCTATTGGTTATAGGGCTGCCAAACATGACAGTGTTTTCCGTTATACTACCCGTCAGCAAACCAGCATTTCGTAGCCACCAAAATGCGGTTAAGAATTCTGCAGACGAATTATTGTTTATCATTCCATCCCCATCGCCGATCCAACCATCTGCTGGAACTACCGGAACGTGTGGAGAGGTGGGAGTGGTAAACCCAAACTGATTGGCATTTGCACAATCACCTGAGATGCAGCCATATTTGAGTTTGAAGGTGTTCATAGCGGCGTTGAATTGCTCCACCTGCTTCAAGGTGGCGCGGATTTCTGCGGCATAAATCATCTCTTTCCCAACTAAAATACCGCCGATAATTAAACCGACGATGACCAGCACGATAGAAATTTCAAGCAGCGTAAAGCCTTGTTTATGTTCGGGGGGATGAGGCATGTTCTTTTTGAGAGATTCCCATGGGCATTTTGGCCTTTTAGCAGAGAATAGCTAAAATGGGGTTAAGATTATAAATACAATCAATCTCTCCCGTTTTTTGACATTGGCGTTTGTTTTGTGTAATAGTCTGCCAAACCGTCTTTTTTGGAGAGTTCTCATGCTGAAAAGCCCTGCTTTTAAAACCACCTTCCTTACCGCCCTGAGTGTCGCATTTAGCCTCTGTTTTGCCTGCGCGACGCCGATGGTTGCCTTTGGGGTCTATGCGGCGCTCACCATGACCCGCGGCCATGCGCTGGCCACCACCGTGGTCATCTGGTTGGCCAACCAACTGGTGGGCTATGGCTTGCTGGGCTATCCAATGACGGAAAACAGCTTCCAGTGGGGCGCGGCTCTTGGCCTTCTCGCCCTTGCTGCAACCTATGTGGCTAATATCGTTTTCGCGCGCTCTGGCCGCTCGCTGCAAAGCGTTCTGGGTGCGTTTGCCGCATCCTTTGTAGCCTACCAAGGCATCATGTTCGCCGTAGCGCTAGTTATCGGCGGAATGGAAAGCATGACCCCATCGATTATCGGTTGGGCTGGTGTGGTCAACTTGGCTGCGCTCGCTGGCCTCTATGGCTCCTATCGCCTCGCCCGCACCACGCAGGTCATCGCCGCTCGCGCTTAGTGAGCTTCACCCCAATTGTTTCCTGAACCCGTCTCCACCGTAAGGGGAACGGAAAGTTGCGCCGCGTTTTCCATCAGGTTTTTGACCAGCGCAGAGGTCGCCTCCACGGCATTTTCGCGCACTTCGAGCACGAGTTCGTCATGCACCTGCAGCAGCATTCTCGCGTCCGCATTTCCCACGAGTTTTTTATCCACCGAAATCATCGCCTTTTTAATAATATCTGCCGCCGTGCCTTGCAGCGGCGCGTTGATGGCGGCGCGTTCGGAAAATTGCCTGCGCGCGCCGTTCTTATCGGTGATTCCCGGAACATGCACGCGGCGGCCAAACAGCGTCGTCACATAGCCATGTTCACGCGCAAATTCCTTGGTGGTCTCCATGTAGTCGCGGATGCCGGGATATTGTTTGAAATACTGGTCGATATAAGCTGCCGCCTCGCCGCGCCCGATGCCAAGACGCGCTGCCAGCCCATGCGCGCTGATGCCATAGATGATACCAAAATTGATGGTTTTGGCGCTACGGCGGAGGTCTGCACCGATATCGGAAACGGGCACGCCAAACATTTGGCTCGCCGTGATAGCGTGGATGTCGTCGCCATTGCGGAAGGCCGTTTTGAGCACTTCAATATCCGCCACATGCGCAAGCAATCGCAGCTCAATTTGCGAATAATCCGCCGAGAGCAATTTAAATCCGTCTTCAGCGATAAATGCCTCGCGGATTTTTTTGCCTTCGATGGTGCGAATGGGGATGTTCTGCAAATTCGGGTCGGTCGAGCTTAAACGCCCTGTGCTGGCAATGGCCATCGCATAGCTGGTGTGAACGCGTTTTGTTTTCGGATTTATCTGGTTCACCAGCGCGTCGGAATAGGTGCTTTTGAGCTTGGCGAGTTGCCGCCAGAGAATAATCTTTTCCGGCAGCGTGTGGCCTTGCTCGGCCAGGTCTTCAAGCACATCATTGCCGGTGGAATAAGCGCCCGTTTTGGCCGACTTTTTCCCGCCCGGAAGGCTGAGTTCATCAAACAAAATTTCGCCCAGCTGCTTGGGCGAGCCGACATTGAATGTGCGCCCGGCGAGCGCATAAATTTCCTGCTCATATTCGCCCATGCGCGCGGCAAAATCTACTGACAGCGCGGAGAGCTGCGCGAGGTTCACCTTGATGCCCGCCTCTTCCATCCGCACCAAAACCGGAATGAGTGGCCGCTCGATAGTTTCATACAGCGAAGTCACTTTGCTGGCAGGCAGTTGCGGCTTGAAAAACTCATGCAATCGCAGCGTGATATCCGCATCTTCCGCCGCATACGCACCCGCTTTTTCAATCTCCACCTCGTCAAAACGCAAACGATTTTTTCCCGTTCCCGTCACCTCGTCGAAGCTGATATTTTTGTGCCCCAAATAGCGCTCGGCCAACTCATCCATTCCCTGCCCATGCTCGCCCGCATGCAGGCAATAAGACAGCAGCATCGTGTCATCCACCGGCGTGATATTCGCCCCCTGCCCGTGCATCACCAGCAGGTCATATTTAATATTGTGGCCGATTTTGAGCACGCTTTCATCTTCCAAAAGCGGCTTCAGCAGCGCTAGCGCGCGGGGCAAAGGAATTTGCCCCGATAACAGAGGACAGATGACGGATGACGAAGAAAATAAATCAGGCTCTGCATCTGGAGATGCCATCCGTAATCCGTTATCCGTCATCCTATGTTGCAGCGGCACGTAACAAGCCTCACCGACTTCCACACTCATCGAAAAACCGACCAGCTCCGCGCGCAACGCATCGAGCGATGTCGTCTCGGTGTCAAACGCCACACGGCCCATTTTGCGCGCACGCGCGATCCATTTTGCCAGTGTTTCTTCATCGCGCACGATACTATATGAGGATTCAGGATTCGGGGCTCGGGATTCAGGGGAAGCGGCCACACTTCCTGAATCCTGAATCCTGAATCCTGAATCCTTAGCGGCGAACTTTGCCGCCAGCGACTTGAACCCACGCGCAACGAGGAACGGCCCCAGCACCACCGGATCTGGGTCGCGCAAGGTCATTTCTTCTAAATTCATCGGCAGTGGAACGTTGCAATCGAGCGCAATAAGCCGCTTGGAAAGCCGCGCTTGATCAGCAAATTCAATCAAGCTCTCGCGGCGTTTATTTTGTTTGATTTCGCCCGCGCGCTCTAGCAGCGTTTCCAAATCGCCAAATTGGCCGATGAGCTCGGCGGCGGTCTTGGGGCCGATGCCCGGAACGCCGGGAACATTGTCCGACGAATCACCCATCAGGCTCAGTACGTCGAGCACTTTTTCGGGCGCGACACCAAATTTTTCCATCACTTCCGCCGCACCAATCGGTTTGTTTTTCATCGCGTCATACAGCTCGACACCATCGCCGATGAGCTGCATCAAATCTTTGTCAGAGGAGACAATGGTCACCGTTATCCCCTGCTCGCGCGCGCGCGCGGCGTAGGTGGCGATGATGTCATCCGCCTCATAATCGAGCAGTTCAATAGCAGGCAGGCCAAGCGCCCTTGTCGCCTCGCGCACGAGCGCAAACTGCGGAATTAAATCGTCCGGCGCAGGTGGGCGATGCGCTTTATATTCGGGATAAATATCGTTGCGGAATGTCTTGCGCGCGGCGTCAAAAATCACCGCCGCATATTTTATATTCCCTCCC
>RFOF01000099.1 GCA_009926845.1 Alphaproteobacteria bacterium | reverse complement strand
TTGTCATCCCGGCGAAGGCCGGGATCCACGCTGCTATTTTTTAAGAACGTGGATGCCAGCCTGCGCTGGCATGACGTTATCCCCTGAGCGTGCCGCCAAAGCTCGCGGCAGCTTTGATGATGGCGTTGCTGGCCGCCGTCAGGTCAGCTTCTGATAGCGTGCGATCCATTGCCTGTAGCGTGACTTTGATCGCCACGGATTTTTTGCCTTCATCCACGCCTTTGCCGACATATACGTCGAAAATGCGCACATCGGTGATGAGGACTTTATCGGCCTGACGGATGGCTTTTTCCATTGTAGCTGCGGTGACCGCGCCACCCACGAGGAATGCGAAATCACGCTCCACTGCCTGATAATCCGACACTTTGAGCGCGGATTTGGATTTGCCTTTAGCGCGTGGAGTAGGGATGGCATCCAAGAAAATTTCAAACACGGCCACGCGGCCTTCAAGGTCGAACATTGAAAGCAGGGCAGGGTGCAATTCACCAAAATAACCCAGCACATTCTTGCCTTGAACTAGCGCACCCGAGCGACCTGGGTGATACCACGGGGGGGTATCTGTGGTGATATCGCACTTGGCAACACCAAGTGATGAAAGCAGTGCAAGCGCGTCAGTCTTTGCATCAAAAGCATCAATGCTACGAGCGGTATTTCCAAAGAGTGCATTGTTGTGATTGGCGGTGTTATTGCTACCGGTGCGGATGCCGCCTACGACCATGCGCTGGCCTTCGGGTGAAATATCTTTGAACTGCAAACCGACTTCAAAAAGCCCAAGGTTTGCAAAGCCTCGCGCGGAATTTTTACGAGCAGCTTCTAACAGGTTAGGCAGCAGGCAAGGGCGCATCGTGGCAAGGTCGGCGCTGATGGGGTTGAGTAATTTGAGTTCTGGTTTTGCACCGCCAAATGCGTCCGCCCATGCTTCTGGCAGGAACGACCAACTGACCACTTCCATCATGCCTTGCGAGGCTAAAACGCGCTTTGCAGTTTGCACGCGTTTTTGTGCCAGTGTCAGCGCTGGGCGGCTGATAGTGGAGAGTTTAGGCAAGGGGGTGGGGGGTATATTGTCATAGCCGTGAATGCGCAAAATTTCTTCGACGAGGTCAGCTTCGCCTTCGACATCCGCGCGCCATGAGGGTGGTGTGATGTTGCTGCCGCTGATTTCAAAGCCCAATGCTTCAAGAATAGAAAAACATTTTTCGGATGAAATATCCACGCCGCCGAGGGTTTTGACGCGGGTTGCATCAAAGGATATATCGCGCTTGTATTCGGGGGCGCTGCCAGTATAGACCAGCTCGCTGGCCTGTCCACCGCAAAGCTCGGTGATGAGCGAAAGCGCTTGTTTTGCGCCTTGTTCGACAAACGCAACATCGACGCCACGTTCAAAGCGATAGCGTGCATCGGAATCAATTTGCAGCGTGCGGCCATTTTCAGCGACATGCACTGGGGCAAAAAGCGCGACCTCTAAAAACACATCAGTGGTATTCTCATCCACACTCGTATTTGCGCCGCCCATGATGCCGCCAAGCGCTTGTACGCCTGCGTTATCAGCAATAACGCACATACCCCCCCGGAGTATATATTCTTTGTCGTTCAGCGCGGCGAATTTTTCGCCTTCGTTGGCAGCACGCACGGTGAGATTGCCGGAGAGTTTTTTCGCATCATACACATGCAGCGGGCGGCCAAGGTCGAACGTGACATAATTCGTGATGTCCACCAGCACGGAGATGGATTTCTGGCCGATGGCCTCTAACCGTTTTTTCATCCACTCCGGTGATGCGCCATTTTTGACACCTTTGATATAGGTGCCAATGAATTGTTGGCAGTTTTCTGTGGTGATGGAAACGCTCACAGGTGATGCAAAACTGCCTACGTAGCTGCTGTTCTTCAGTGGTTTTAATGTGCCGATCCCTGCAGTGGCTAAATCACGCGCCACGCCGCGCACGCCAAGACAGTCCGCGCGGTTGGGGGTGATGGCAATTTCGATGATGGGGTCGTTTGCGCCAAGTGCTTGCGCTGCATTGCTTCCCACAGCGGCGGAGTCTGGCAGTTCCACGATACCTTCGCTTGAATTAGCGAGCCCGAGCTCTTCCAGCGAGCAGAGCATGCCGTTGCTTTCCACGCCACGAATTTTGGTTTTTTTGATGACCATGCCATTGCCAGGAATGACGGTTCCTTCTTTGGCGAGTACAACGGTGAGGCCAGCGCGCGCATTGGCCGCGCCGCAGACGATCTGCAGTTCGCCCGCATCACTTGCCACGCGGCAAACTTGCAGCTTGTCAGCTTCGGGGTGGCGTTCAGCAGAAACAATTTTTGCTACGGTGAATGCAGCGAGTTTGGATGCTGGGTCAACCACGTCTTCAACCTCAAGGCCGATGGCAGTCAGCGTGCGCGAAATATCGGCGAGTGACGCGGTGGTGTCCAGATGGTCTTTCAGCCAGCTTAATGTAAATTTCATAGACCGCTCACGAGGTTTGGAATGTTGAGCGGGTCGAAGCCATAATGTTGTAGCCAGCGTGCGTCGCTATCGAAAAATGTGCGCAGGTCGGGGATGCCATATTTCAGCATCGCGAGGCGCTCAACGCCCATGCCAAAGGCAAAGCCCTGCCATTCATTCGGGTCGATGCCGCAGTTTTTCAGCACATTGGCGTGCACCATGCCGCAGCCCATCACCTCCAGCCAGTCTTGCCCTGCGCCGATTTTGAGTTCACCATTTGCGCGCGAGCATCCGATGTCTACTTCCGCCGATGGCTCGGTGAATGGGAAGAAGCTGGGGCGGAAACGCGTGGGCACTTCGTCGAGTTCGAAGAAGGCTTTGAGGAATTCATTGATGGTGGATTTCAGGTGCCCCATGTGGATGTTCTTGTCGATGACGAAGCCTTCGATCTGGTGGAACATCGGCGTGTGGGTGATGTCCGAATCGCAGCGATAGGTGGAACCCGGCGCGATGAAGCGGAAAGGGGGCTTGCCTGCGCGCATGGTGCGTATCTGCACAGGGCTGGTGTGCGTGCGCAGCAATGTTTTGCCCGCGCCATTGCCCTGCAGATAGAACGTGTCATGCATCTGGCGGGCGGGGTGCGATGCGGGGATGTTCAGCTTGTCGAAATTATGTTCGTCATCTTCAATATCCGGCCCTTCGGCAACAACAAAACCAAGGTCGGAAAGCAGGGCGGTTATTTCTTCAATCACCTGCGTGACGGGGTGAATTTTTCCTTGTGGCGCAAGGCGCGCGGGCAGGGTGACGTCAACGGTTTCAGTGCGCAGGCGCACTTCCATTTCTTTTTTGGCGAGTTCTTCTTTTTTTATCTTTAATTCATTCTCAATGCGTGCGGCATCTTCATTAAAACGCTGTCCGGATTTTTTGCGTTCTTCAATATCTGCAATTTTGCCGAGTTCTTTTTTTAAACGAGTATAAAACCCACTCTTGCCTAATGCCTCTAAACGTAGAGCTTCGAGTTCTTCGGTTGAAGTTGCAGCAGTGATTCGCGCGACAAAAACTGCGAATTGCTCAATTAATTGGCCTGATAGAATAGAATCGTTCATGATTTCGTCATTCCGGCGAAGGCCGGAATCCATGTTTTTGAGGCATGGACTCCGGCGAGACGTGGATCCCGGCCTGCGCCGGGATGACAGTTTTGACTAAGCAGCTTTCTTTTCGAGAGCAGCTTTGCTTTTTTCAACGATGGCTTTGAAGGCAGCCGGTTCGGAGATAGCAAGTTCAGAAAGAACTTTGCGATCAACTTCGATGCCAGCCAAGAGAAGGCCATTCATGAATTGCGAGTAAACGAGGCCGTGCTCGCGAACACCAGCGTTGATACGCTGAATCCACAGGCTGCGGAAGTTACGTTTTTTCGTGCGGCGATCACGGTATGCATATTGCAGGCCTTTTTCGACCTTTTGACGTGCAACGGTGATGCAGCTTTTAGCGCGGCCACGATAGCCTTTCGCCATTTTGAGGATTTTTTTGCGTTTAGCGCGTGTTGCGCCACTTTGTGCGTGTGCCATGGTTATGCTCCCTTATCGGCCGTATGGCATGTACTGAACGATACGGTGTGTATCGGACTCGTCCATGACGGATGTGCCGCGTGCGTTGCGGATGAAACGGTTTGTGCGCTTGCGCATTCCGTGGCGTTTGCCGGCTTGGGACATCACCACTTTACCGGTTGCAGTAAACTTAAAGCGTTTTTTGCAACCGCTTTTGGTTTTGAGTTTTGGCATTTTTCCATTCCTTATTAAAGTAGTTCAATTTCAAATAACCGCACAAGGCAATGCCAATCGCCCGACGATCTTTCCCTTATTTCTAAGGGGAGGTGCTAATTAATAGAAAACAGGAGGGAGTGCAAGTGAAAAAGAGGGATAAAGAATAGTTTACTAAAAAAATCAGATACTATGTCGTGTTTCACTTGAAATGCGAGCGGTTCTCACCATATAATAGTTGCGGGTTTAGCGAGAGCCATGACCCACTTAACATTTTGGAGGAAAACCATGAATTTCAATGATCCGTTTGCTGCGGCTCAACAAACTGCTCAGGCTCGTGCCGTGTCCTATGACATGGGTTTGCGCGCTTACATGCTCAAAATATACAATTATATGGCGAGTGCGCTCGCGCTGACGGGTATCGTCGCGCTGTTTGCCGCTAATTCGCCCGCCTTCATCGGCGCGCTCTATAACGTTCAAGGCGGCCAGCCAGTGGGCATCAGCGGCCTTGGTTATATCGTTATGTTTGCGCCACTTGGCCTTGTTTTGTGGCTGAGCTTTGGCCTCAACCGCATGAGCGCTAGCACCGCGCAGGGCATTTTCTGGGCCTATTCGGTGCTCATGGGGCTTTCGATGAGCTCGATTTTCCTCGTCTACACGGGTGAATCCATCGCCCGCACCTTCTTCGTCACCGCGGGTACATTCGGCGCGATGAGCCTTTATGGCTACACCACGAAGAAAGACCTGACCGGTTTTGGCTCGTTCCTGATGATGGGGCTTATCGGCCTTGTTATTGCGTCTATCGTTAACATCTTCCTCAAAAGCTCAGGCCTTAGTTTTGCGGTTTCCGCGCTTGGCGTGCTGATTTTCGTGGGCCTCACCGCTTATGACACGCAGAAGCTGAAAAACATGTATTATCAAGTGGCTGGAAGTTCTGAAGCGATGGCGAAAGCCTCGGTCATGGGCGCGCTGAACCTGTATATGGACTTCATCAACATCTTCATTCACCTCCTACGTTTTATGGGTGAACGTCGCTGACGCGAAGATGACTAGATAATAAGATGACCAGATGACCAAGCGGTTGTCTGGTCATTTTTTTTATGTCATAACAACGCGCATTTTATTATCTAATCATCTCATCATCCGGTCATCTATGAATATCAACACCATCGGCGTCTATACCCTCTGCAAGCGTGAGATATGGCGCTTTGCCAAGGTCTGGAACCAGACCATAGTCGCGCCCGTCATCACCACGCTACTTTTCCTCGCCATTATGACGCTGGCCATGGGCGGCGGGCAACACCAACCCGTGGAAGGGATTGAATTTGGACGCTTTATCGCCCCAGGGCTGATTATGATGGCCATTGTACAAAACGCCTTTGCCAACACGTCTTCCTCGCTCATGCTCGCGAAAATTCAGGGCGTTATCATCGATATTCTGATGCCGCCACTGACCGGCGCGGAGGTAACTTTTTGCCTTATCATCGGCGGTGTGGTGCGTGGTCTGTGCGTCGGTGTGGTGGTTATGGCCGCGGTTTATTGCTTTGTGCCATTTTCGATGGCGCACCCATTTATTGCTGTTTTTCATGTGCTTGCGGCGAGCATCATGCTGGCACTGCTCGGCATCCTGACCGGCATCTGGGCGCAGAGCTTCGACCAGCTATCGGCCATCACCAACTATATCATCACCCCACTTTCGTTCCTTTCGGGCACGTTCTACTCTATTCGTCAGTTGCCTGACTTTTGGTATAATATCTGTCATTTCAATCCCTTCTTCTACATGATTGACGGCTTCCGCTATGCTATTTTGGGGTATTCTGACAGTTCAGCAATGGTGGGAATAGCGGTGATGACCGTCACCAACATCATCCTCTGGGCAGTGACGGCCTACATGTTCAGAAAGGGCTATCGCCTGAAGAGCTAGTCTCTTGTGTCATGCCAGCGAAGGCTGGCATCCACGCCTTACTTGCAATCAACAAAGACGTGGATCCCGGCCTGCGCCGGGATGACGGTTATATGTGCGCCCAAAAGGCCAAAAACAGCCCAAAAAATTGGCAAAATTTCGCTGAATTTGGCCTTTTTTCGTGTGAATTTCGCAGAAATTTGGGCGATTTTGGAGGTGTTTTTTGTCGATTCGTCATCGCGAGGCCGAAGGCCGTGGCGATCCAGAGCTGGATTGCTTCCCCCGCAACAAGTGCGGGGTCGCAATGACGCTTCTATTCAAACGCGTTTGCCATTGACAACTCCCGCCATTGGCAGATAATCACCGTTTTTCTTTGGCAGATAAGTGAGTTATCCGATGTCGGCTGTGTTGCCGGTTTACCGGCGTTCAAACATCGAAATGGTGCGCGGTGAGGGAGTCTATCTCTTTGCCGATAATGGTGCGCGCTATCTGGATTTTGCCTCGGGCATCGCGGTCAATTCGCTCGGCCATGGTCACCCGCATGTGGTGGACGCGCTCAAATCTCAAGCCGATAAGCTTTGGCAT
>RFOF01000098.1 GCA_009926845.1 Alphaproteobacteria bacterium | reverse complement strand
TTAGCTCAGTTGGTTAGAGCATCTCGTTTACACCGAGAGGGTCGGCGGTTCGAGTCCGTCATCGCCCACCAAGCTTTTCTTGAAAAGCTCGGTAGATGTGACAAAATACATAGACACTTCTTTGCGGGGGTGTAGCTCAGTTGGTTAGAGCGTCGCCCTGTCACGGCGAAGGTCGCGAGTTCGAGTCTCGTCACTCCCGCCATTTAACTCGTATGCATGGATATGCTTTCCTTGAGAAGAGATGGTTTTTATACCTATAGCGCGCTTCTCCTGTGTTTCCTTTTTGTTCTGTCGCGCCATCCTCAAATGCTCTGGCACCCGCAGTTTGTTGGAGAAGAAGCCGGTTTTTATTATCCGTACGCCCGTACGCATGACTGGCTGAGCGTATTGCTGAAGCCGCATTTTGGGTATTTTTCTTTACTGGATAACCTGGTGATGCTGGCTGCATCGAGATTAACCAGTAGTCTTTATGCTCCTTTTTTTACCGTATACACAGCGCTAATCATAGATTTCATTCCATGTATGATTATCTGGCTGGGGCAATCAACTTGCTGGCCAGACCGCAGGTCCAAAATACTTGCTTCCGCCATCATATTGCTGGTCGGGCAAACCAGCGAAATATGGTTTAGCATTGTTAGCGCACAATTTTATCTTTGCCTGGCAACATTTTTATTATTGGCTGAGGAATGGGAAGCGCGCTCAAAGCGCTGCATCTTACTTTATAGCGGCCTTTTGGTGCTGGCGGCTTTTACCGGCGTCGTATCGTGCTTCCTGACGCCGCTTTTTATATGGCGGGCATGGCGTGGATCACCTGTCGCTCTTTTGTTTGCTTCTATCATGATAGTTGCATGCATTGTTCATGCTGGCGTCACTTTTTGGCTGTTTGAACATGGTGAGATGACACAACGCTTTGTTCTTCATTCTTTGCCTGCGTATATAACGAATTTTGCGTTGAATTTTTTCATTGCTATTTTTCCCGGCCTTTTCTCTTTCCTTATGCCACCCTTATTGGGGCTGATAGGTTGTTTGTTAAAAAGTGTGTTTCAAGTTGATAATAAACGGCGGCTCTTCGTAACCATCGTTTTTTTATACATCACTTTTCTTGCAGGATTATATAATTATTACTTTATGAAAGTGTTCGATAACCGCATTGACTGGCAGCAAAGCAAGATTTCTGGCGCTCTAATGGAAAGTTTTGCTTAGGTAAGCTACCCGCGGTGTCGAATGCCTATGTTTTATAGTGCAAAAAATCCAAAAATCCCTTTGTAGTTGCTCGCGAAACTGTTTATAAAACAAGAGTCAATTAACCTCGGGAGTTCATATGGATTCTGTCGCCGCGCAATATTTCCCCATTCTTATTTTTTTAGGCATCGCCGTGATGCTGGCCGGTATCATGGTGGTAGCCCCCATGATCGTTGGCCGTCAAAAGCCCGACAGCGAAAAACTCTCGTCGTATGAGTGCGGTTTTGACCCGTTCTCTGATGCGCGCGGAAAGTTCGACGTACGCTTTTATCTGGTGGCCATCTTGTTCATCATCTTCGACCTTGAGGTCGCGTTCTTGTTCCCTTGGGCGGTGTCGCTCGGCGTTATCGGCGCAGCGGGTTTCTGGTCGATGATGGGTTTTCTGGCCATCCTCACCATCGGTTTTATCTATGAATGGAAAAAAGGAGCATTAGAGTGGGAATAAACGTCGCAACCAAACAACCACTCGCCGCCAGCCAAGACGCTCTGCTCGGGCAGGCTTTTGAAGAGTTCAATGATAAGGGCTTTGTGCTCGCCAATTTCGACCATCTGGTCAATTGGGCGCGCACCGGCAGCCTGTGGCCAATGACGTTCGGCCTTGCTTGCTGCGCGGTAGAGATGATGCAGGCGGCAGCCTCGCGCTACGATATGGATCATTTGGGTGTTGTATTTCGCCCGAGCCCACGCCAGAGCGACGTGATGATCGTAGCGGGAACGCTGTGCAACAAAATGGCGCCTGCTTTGCGCAAGGTCTATGACCAGATGGCCGAGCCACGCTATGTTATCTCGATGGGGTCGTGTGCTAATGGCGGTGGTTATTACCACTATTCCTATTCCGTTGTGCGTGGCTGTGACCGCATTGTGCCAGTGGATGTGTATGTGCCGGGCTGCCCGCCCACCGCAGAAGCGCTGATGTATGGCATCTTGCAGCTGCAGAAAAAAATTCGCCGCACCGGAACGCTAATCAGATAACAGATGACGGATGACAGATGACAGATTTTCAAGCATTGCAAACTAAAGTACTCATCACATCTCATGAAGTGATTGGTGGTGAAACGATTTTGCACACGACGCCTGCGGCGCTGCTGGCGCTGATGCTGGTGCTGCGCGATGACCCGGCGTATAAATTCAAGCAGCTGATTGATGTCTGCGGTGTGGATTATCCCGCGCGCGAAAAGCGCTTCGACGTGGTGTATCAGCTGCTCAGCCTGCACAACAACAGCCGCGTGCGCGTTAAAGTGCAGACGGATGAGGCAACCGCTGTTCCTTCCGTCAATGCTGTGTTCTCCAGCGCTGGCTGGTTCGAGCGCGAAGTGTGGGACATGTATGGTGTGACGTTCGACGCGCATCCTGACCTGCGCCGCATCCTCACCGATTATGGTTTTGAAGGCCACCCGCAGCGCAAAGATTTCCCGCTGACTGGCTATGTTGAGCTGCGCTATGACGCAGAGCAGCAGCGCGTGGTCTATGAGCCGGTAAAGCTCAATCAGGCCTATCGCAGCTTTGATTTTATCTCCCCATGGGAAGGGCCAGATTATGTGCTCCCCGGTGACGAGAAGGTGGCTAAAAATGGTTAGTGAGCGCAGCGAAGTTAGCATTTTTGACATCCCGGCGAAGGCCGGGACCCACGAGCGAATGGATTCCCGCCTACGCGGGAATGACAGGGATTGCTAATGGCTGAGAAGAAAAAAACAGCATTGCCAAAAGTCACGATCCGCCCAGCTCATCTGGAGGATTTTGAGGAGATCTACGACATCGTTTGTCGTGCGCTTGATGACGGCGATACCTATTCCTACACCCGCGAAGAGATGACACCAGAGCGCACTTTGGCTTATTTCATGACGGCGGTGGGAACGAAATGTTTCGTGGCCGAAACGAAAAAAGGCGAGCTTGTTGGTTTTTCGACCATTCGCCCGAACCGCACAGGGCGCGGCGGGCATGTGGCCAATGCGTCGTTCCTCGTGCATCATGACTATCGCGGGCAGGGGGTAGGGCGCTTGCTCAGCGAACATGCGCTGAAAACGGCGAAGAAAATGGGCTTTAAGGCCATGCAATTTAATTTTGTGGTGTCGACCAATAAAACGGCGATGGCGCTTTATGAGACCCTTGGTTTTTCTATCGTGGGAACGTTGCCGAAAGGCTTTAGCCACGCGAAAAAAGGCCTTGTGGACGTGTATATTATGCATCGATTTTTGTGAGAGTTATGACCCAGCAAGTAGACATTAAAAACCTGACCATCAATTTCGGCCCGCAGCATCCAGCGGCGCACGGTGTGCTTCGCCTTATCCTTGAGATGGATGGCGAGATCATCGAGCGTGCTGATCCGCATATTGGCTTGCTCCATCGCGGCACTGAAAAACTCATCGAGCATAAAACCTATATTCAAGCGCTGCCCTATTTTGACCGCTTGGATTATGTGTCGCCGATGGCGCAGGAGCATGCCTATTCGCTGGCGGTGGAAAAGCTGCTGGGCGTGGAAGTTCCGATGCGCGCGCAATATATCCGCGTGTTGTTCTGCGAGATCACCCGCATCTTAAACCATATTCTCAACGTCACCACGCAAGCGCTTGATGTTGGGGCAATGACGCCGCTTCTGTGGCTGTTTGAAGAGCGCGAAAAAATGCTCGAATTTTATGAGCGTGCATCGGGCGCGCGTTTCCACTCGGCCTATATCCGCCCCGGTGGTGTGCATCAGGATATTCCCGCGGGTATGGAAGACGATATTTTAGCGTTTGCTGAAGGCTTCATGAAATATCTCGATGACGTGGACAATCTGCTCACCGAGAACCGCATCTTCAAGCAGCGCTTGGTGGATATTGGTGTGGTGAGCGCGGATGAGGCGATGGATTGGGGTTTTTCCGGCCCGATGCTCCGTGGCTCGGGCGTGGCGTGGGATTTGCGCAAGAGCCAGCCCTATGACGTGTATTCCAAGCTCGATTTCGACATTGCTATCGGCAAGAACGGCGATTGCTGGGATCGTTACCTCGTGCGCATGGAAGAGATGCGCCAGAGCCTGAAAATCATCAAGCAGTGCATCGCGCAAATGCCAAAAGGCCCGATCATGACGCTTGATACGAAAATCGCGCCACCAAAACGTGCGCTGATGAAGCATTCGATGGAGGCGCTCATCAACCACTTCAAGCTGTTCTCTGAGGGCTTCCATGTCCCAGCGGGCGAGACCTACACAGCGGTTGAAGCGCCCAAGGGTGAGTTTGGCGTGTATCTGGTGTCTGACGGCAGCAACAAGCCATACCGTTGCCGCATCCACGCGCCCGGTTTTGCGCATCTGCAGGCGCTGGATTTTATGACCCGTGGCCACATGCTGGCCGACGTTGTGGCGGTTATCGGCACCATGGATATCGTGTTTGGAGAGATCGACAGATGATAAAATTCGGTCGCATCGTTCTTGCTTCTTTGCTTTGCTGCGTGGCGGTTTCTGCTACTGCGCAAGTGCAGGTGGGTTCGGAGCTGCCTAATTTATCTGCCCCCTCCATTTTGCCAGCACTTCCCGCAACAGAAGGCGGCTCGATGGTGCTGCCCCCGATGGCGCAACCAGGACGTGTGCCTGCGTTGCCGCCGTCACGTATCTGTGCCCAAGCTGATATCATTGGAAAGTGGAAATTATTACAGGTCTATGAAGAGCCAACAGGGCCAGAAACGGGCGTTTTCTATTCGCTGCCTTCGCAATATCTCGCCTTTAATGTCGATAGCACCTATGACACGTATGAAAAAGACAAAGACATTCAAATTGAACTAGAAAAATTAAAAGCAGAAATGAAGCAGCAAGTGCGCGGCCTTCAACAATATGTGATGCAGGCTAACGGCCATCTGTATTTTTATCGTGACTCGGTGGCGACCAAGCAGCAGGCCTGTTTTATAGTGGTCACGGGCAATACTTTCTTTGCAGAAGGGCAAATGCTTTTAATGCCACCAAACCCGCAGTCTCCAACGCGATGGGTCAAGGTGTATAGCAAAATATGGGTGCCAGATGCTAGTCCTTCTGCCGCGCTCACGCCAACCCAGCAACCTGCCAAAAAATCTAAAAGACAACGCTAATTATATAATTATATAAAGAAGAAACGCTTATGACCATCACCAAAATGCACCACGCCGACCTTGTCGATACTGATGAACGCTTTGCTTTTACAGCGGAGAATGCGCAAAAAGCGCAGGAAATTATCGCGCGCTATCCCGCTGGTCGCCAGCAAAGCGCGGTGATGCCGCTGCTTACTATGGCGCAGAAACAATGTGGTGGCTGGCTGCCCAAACAGGCGATGGACTATGTCGCTGAGATGCTCGGCATGGTGCCTGTGCGCGTCTATGAGGTGGCGAGTTTTTATACGATGTATAACCTGAAGCCCGTGGGCAAACATTTTGTGCAGGTTTGCACCACCACGCCTTGCTGGCTGCGCGGTTCGGATGCGATTGTTTCGGCGTGCGAGAAAAAAATTGGCGTTAAATGTGGCGGCACATCTGCCGATGGTCAGTTCACTCTGGTGGAGGCTGAATGTTTGGGCGCGTGCGTCAATGCGCCGATGTTCCAAATCACCAGCGCCGATGGCAGTGATGAATTTTACGAAGATTTAACCCCCGAGGCAGTAGAAAAAGTGCTGGATGCGTTGGCGCGTGGCGAAAAACCAAAACCTGGCCCGCAAAGCGGCCGCAAATCCAGCGAACCTTTAGCCTCTGTGGAGGGCAAATAACATGGCGCTTAAGCAGGAAGATAGAATTTTTACCAACCTCTATGGCTTTGAGGATTGGAAACTCGCAGGCGCGAAAAAGCGCGGCGACTGGGATAACACTAAGGCGCTGCTTGCCAAAGGGCAGGAAGCCATCATCGAAGAAGTGAAGGCCTCTGGCCTGCGCGGGCGCGGTGGAGCGGGCTTTTCTACCGGTATCAAATGGTCGTTCATGCCTAAACAATCCGACGGTCGCCCAAGTTATCTGGTGGTGAACGCCGACGAAGGCGAACCTGGCACCTGCAAAGACCGCGACATGATGCGCCATGATCCGCACAAGCTCATCGAAGGTTGTTTGGTGGCGTGTTTTGCTATGCGCGCGGTAGCGGCGTATATTTATATTCGCGGCGAATTCCGCGAGGAAGCTGACCGTCTGGAATATGCCATTGCCGAAGCGCGCGACGCTGGCCTCATCGGCAAAAATGCCTGTGGTTCCGGCTATGATTGCGACGTGTTCGTGCATCGCGGGGCAGGGGCGTATATCTGCGGTGAAGAAACCGCGCTTATTGAATCGCTCGAAGGTAAAAAAGGCCAGCCGCGCTTAAAACCGCCATTCCCTGCGGCGATGGGCGTGTGGGGTTGCCCGACGACGGTGAATAACGTGGAATCCATCGCGGTGGTGCCTACCATTCTGCGCAAAGGCCCAGCGTGGTTCGCTGGCATTGGCCGCCCGAACAACACCGGCACCAAAGTATTCTGCATTTCTGGCCACGTGAACAAACCTTGCAACGTTGAAGAAGAAATGGGCATTCCGCT
>RFOF01000097.1 GCA_009926845.1 Alphaproteobacteria bacterium | reverse complement strand
TGGCACCCAATTCTCCGGCTGAAAAAGCAGGGCTGAAAGTGGGCGACGTGGTAATGAGCGTGGATGGAACCGATATTTTCAGCGATCAGGAAATGATGTATCGCATCGCGCTGGTGCCCATTGGCAAACAAAGCGAGTTGGGCATTTTGCGCGGCAACACGGAGACCACGGTGACGGTGGAGATGCAAGCTCCGCCAGAGACCACTCCGCGCGACCTGCGGGCGATCAAGGGGCGCAATCCGCTCGATGGGGTGACGGTGGGCAATTTGTCGCCAGCGCTTGCGAGCGAAATCAACTTTGAGGATTCCACTAAAACAGGAGTGATTGTGCTTAAGGTGGAGCGTGCGCGAACGGGTATGAATGTTCCGCTACAAGCGGGCGATGTTATTTTGCAGGTGAATGACCAGAAAATCACCTCGACAAAGCAGCTCGAAACCCTGATGAAGACAACGCTGAACGCGTGGCAGATTGTCTATCAACGCGGCGCGCAAACGCTGACTCTCACCGTGAGGATGTAATGAATTATCTTGCGCTGGCATATGTCGCAGGCGGTGGTGCGCTGGGTTCGGTCGGGCGCTATCTACTGACGAACATTATAAACACCATCATGGGGCCGGGAACCTTTCCCTATGCCATTTTTATCGTCAACATCACAGGCTCGTTTTTTATGGGGCTGTGTGTGGGGTTTATGGCGGCGTTGGCACCGGAGCGGGCAAAAGAAATGCATTTGCTGTTTGCAGTCGGCGTGCTCGGCGGCTATACCACCTTTTCCACCTTTAGCCTTGATGCGTATATGTTGATAGAGCAGGGGCTTTACATGCAAGCGGCGCTATACATGCTTGGCTCGGTGCTGCTTTCGGTAGCGGGGCTTGCTGGCGGCCTTGCCATCATGAGAATGGCCATACAATGAGCAATTTACACACTGTCACTGACGCCGATGACGACATCCGCCTTGACCGCTGGTTCAAGCGCCATTTCCCCGCATTTCAACATTCGCTGCTGGAAAAATCGCTACGCAAGGGCGACGTGCGCGTTGACGGTAAAAAAGCGCAGTCCAATACGCGGGTGACGCAGGGGCAGGTGATTGATATTCGATGCGAAATCACTGGTATGGATGTCAAAAAGAAAAACACCGTTCACCGCATCATGGCCGAGGACGAAGAGATGATGCACCACATCGTGCTCTATCGCGATGACAACATCATCGTTATCAACAAGCCTGCTGGCCTTGCGGTTCAGGGCGGAACGAAAATCAATAAAAGCGTCGATAGTTTGCTTGATGTGCTCAAATTCGACGCAGAAGGCCGCCCAAAGCTCGTCCACCGACTTGACCGCGACACCAGCGGTGTTCTCGTGCTGGCGCGCACGGCAAAAGTGGCAGCCAAACTTTCTCGCGCATTTGCCGGAAAAGACATCCAAAAAACCTATTGGGCGCTGGTCAATGGCTGCCCGCTGAATGCTGTTGGTGTGATTGATTATAAGCTCGTCAAAGCCTCGCTCGGCGAAGACTCCTATGAAAAAGTAGCAGTCGATGATGAAGACGGCAAATATGCCAAAACCGAATATCGCGTGATGGAAAACCTCGCGCGCAAATTCGCGCTGATGGAACTCAAGCCACTAACTGGCCGCACCCACCAGCTGCGCGTGCATATGCAGGCCATTGGTTGCCCCATTGTTGGCGACCCGAAATATGGCGGCAGCATGATTTACGACAACGTCACCGACGCGAGCACGCTCGGTGTGGCCGACCAGCTACATCTGCACGCGCGGCGCATTTTCATCCCCGCCAGTGTGCTGGGTAAAAACATCGACATTTCCGCGCCCGCACCTGCCCATATGCAAAGCAGCTTCGACGGGCTTGGGATTCATCCACCGAAAAAGTGACATATTTTATTAGTGGCTTGCCACTTAGAAAATTGTCATCCCCGCGTAGGCGGGGATCCAAATAAAAAACTAGATTCCTGCTTTCGCAGGAATGACAAAAGGAGAAAAATAATGACCACCCCCGAACTCACCCCCGGCAAAAATCCGTTTGCCATTTCTGCACCCGCGCTTGCGGCGGCCATCGCTGCTGAGTGGGAAGGGCAGGGCAAGTTCGTCGCCGCCAACATGCCGCTGACGCAATTGGCGTTCACCGCCATTGACCGCATCGCCCCACAAAAGGAAAATGTGGTCGAAGCGCTGCTGATTTTCCTCGACACCGACACCCTGTCTTATCGCTCTGACGACCAGGCGGCGCTGCTGCTTCGCCAACAGGAACATTGGGACCCCGTGCTCGACTGGGCGGCGAAAAAATTTGGGCACCGCGTGGAGGTCACCTCGGGTGTAATGCCCATTGACCAATCACCCGAATTACACAAGGCGCTCGGTGCGTATTTAAATGGCCTTGATGCGATGCATCTGGCGGGGCTTAGCATTTTAGCTTCTGTTTTCTCATCGATTATTCTCGCGGTTTCCGTCGTCGATAGACATCTTGACGCCATGCGCGCCTTCCGCCTTTCGCGCCTTGAAGAAGACACGCAGGCCGAGCAGTGGGGCGTAGATGAAGAGGCGGAAAAAAGAGCCGCGCGTCTTGAAGAAGAAACACGCAGCGTGTCAAGCTTTTTCAATCTTCTTGACGAGGCAAAAATTCACCACTAGTGCTTAGCTTTATTCGATATTTTTACTGGGAAAAAATATGACCACTGCAACCAAAAAACTACCGGAACCAACAGCCCAACCTGCGGCGACCAAAGCGATGAAGGCCAACACGGTCATCACCGAGCTGGAGCATCGCAGAGAGCGTGCGCGTCAGGGCGGCGGCGTTAAGCGCGTGGAAGCGCAGCACGAAAAAGGAAAGCTCACCTCGCGTGAGCGTATTGAGGTGTTGCTCGATCCGGATTCATTCGAAGAATACGACATGTTTGTCGAGCATCGCTGCGTCAATTTTGGCATGGCGGACAACAAAGTTCCCGGCGACGGTTGCGTCACCGGCCACGGCACCATCAACGGTCGCCTCGCATTTATTTATAGCCAAGACTTTACCGTTCTCGGTGGCTCGCTGTCGGAAACCAACGCGCAGAAAATTTGCAAAATCCTCGATATGGCGATGAAGGTGGGAGCGCCGGTCATCGGCCTGCTCGATTCCGGTGGTGCGCGCATTCAAGAAGGCGTGGACGCGCTCGGTGGCTTTGCTGAAATTTTCCAACGCAACGTGCTGGCTTCCGGCGTTGTGCCGCAAATCTCCGTTATCCTTGGGCCATGCGCAGGTGGCGCGGTGTATTCGCCAGCACTGACCGACTTTATCATCATGACCCGCGGCACCAGCTATATGTTCGTGACCGGCCCTGATGTGGTCAAAACTGTAACGCACGAAATCGTTTCGCAAGAAGACCTCGGCGGCGCGGATATGCACACGCACAAAACCGGCGTGGCCGATCTGGCCTATGACAACGATATTGCGGCATTGCTGCAAGTGCGCCGCTTGTTCAACTTCCTGCCGCTTTCTAACCGCAGCGGCGTTCCTGTGCGCCCAACGCCTGATCCGGCTGATCGCGTGGAAATGTCGCTCAATACGCTTGTTCCTGAAAATGCTAACAAAGCCTACAACATGAAAGAGCTGCTCGAGCGCGTGGTGGACGAGGGGGATTTCTTCGAAATTCAACCTGACTACGCGAAGAACATCATCATTGGTTTTGGCCGTATGGAAGGCCACACGGTGGGCTTCGTGGCCAACCAGCCGATGCATATGGCGGGCTGCTTGGATATCGACGCCAGCCGCAAAGCCGCGCGTTTCATCCGTTTCTGTGATGCATTCTCGATTCCGCTGTGCACGTTCGTGGACGTTCCGGGCTTCATGCCGGGCACCAACCAAGAACATAACGGCGTCATCAAGCACGGCGCAAAACTGCTCTATGCCTACGCGGAAGCAACCGTGCCAAAAGTGACCGTCATCACCCGCAAAGCTTACGGCGGCGCGTATGACGTGATGAGCTCCAAGCATTTGCGCGGCGACGTGAACTATGCGTGGCCAAGCGCGGAAATTGCGGTGATGGGGCCAAAGGGTGCGGTGGAGATCGTGTTCCGTGGCAAATTCAAAAACGAGGAAGAAGAGCAGGCGCTCATCGACGATTACCGTGCGAAATTCGCCTCGCCGTTCGTGGCTGCTTCGCGTGGCTTCCTTGATGATATCATTCGTCCACAGAATACGCGCTGGCGCATTTGCCGCTCGCTGTCGATCCTGCGTTCGAAGAACATCAGCAATCCTTGGAAGAAACACGATAATTTGCCTTTGTGAGAGTGGTTGGAGTCTAGTTACGCATGCCAGTTTTTGATGATAATTCACCCCACTGGGGTATACCTCTAAAAGGCGCGGCTTTACGCGAATTTTTAGCGTCATGTAAGGATATGGTTTCGTTGACAAAGGAAATTTCAAAGCAAGGTGCGCCACCTTTCTTAGATTCCATGAATGCTGTCGTTGAGGAAATGTCACAGAAAATTACTGCAGGATTGAGTTCAGATGGTGCGCAGAAATTTGGTCTTGATGGATACGATTTGATTGGAATTATTAATAACGTAACAGGTGTAGACCCTCTGTCTACGGACGCTAAGACATTGGCGCTTGAGGGAGTTCAACTAGGATTAGACCATGTGCAAGGGGGGCTTGAACCGTGGCAATCAGAGCGCACATCTCAGGATTTGGGAGCAAAAAGTGTTGCTGACGGGGTGCTGAGAATTTTTTGCAAGTGTCTTGCCTGGCAGGAAAAACAAGACGGCAGGGATAAGGTTTGGAAAGAGTATTTTGCTTCATTTCAAGATGAGGTTGCTGCGGGTGTAAAAACCGCTAGAGAATTAGAGGGGGGAATGGCGAGTCAGTCAGAGATCGAAAAGCAGGTCACTTGTCTGGGGGCAATGATGGGGTGGGTTTTGGCGTTGCAAGGATACCATCGTGCGGCAATGCGAAATTCTCCTCTTATGGCAATGACTCGCGAAGAGACGAATATTGTAAAGGGAGCTACGAAAGAAATAATGGCAATGGTTCTTGGCATAGATATAAAAAAGCATGGAGATCAAGAGAAGCTTGCTAAAGCATGGACGACGTGTGTTAAAGAAGTCTCGGAAATGATTGGGTTTCAAGTGCCAAGAGGCGCGGGAATAGCGGATTCATTGTAATCATGACCAAGCTCACCATCATTCTCTTGTTTTTGGCTTGCGTGGTGATGGTGTTGATATGGCAAGGCAAACGCTACGAGAAGTTTGAAGCAGGCGCCAAAAAAGTGATGGGAAAAGTAGAGCGCAAAGATGAGCGCAAACTTCGCCCAAACCAGCCGTCCCACAAGGAAAACTGGTTGGTATATAGCTACGAAGTGGAGGGGAAACCCTACGCGGGAGAAGACAAAATAGAATTTACCGATCTGTGGATGGACTACAGCGTCGGAGGTGATGTAGAGATTTATTATAACGAGGCGAACCCGAAAGAAAGCCATCCCGCGGAAGTATTTGACCGCAGAATAGGCATGACGCGGAAGCTGACAAACTAACGACGACAACATTAGGACCGAAAAATATGTTCGATAAAATTCTGATTGCTAACCGTGGTGAAATTGCTGTTCGCATCATGCGTACCTGCAAAAAAATGGGCATCAAAACGGTAGCCGTATATTCCGAAGCCGACACCAGCGCGCTGCACGTGCGCGAGGCGGATGAGGCGGTCTATATCGGGCCATCACCCTCGGCAAAAAGCTATCTGAACATTGAAGCGTTGCTCAACGCGATTGACATTTCCGGCGCGCAGGCCGTGCATCCGGGCTATGGCTTCCTCTCGGAAAATGCTGAGTTCGCGCGTCGCGTGAAAGCTGCTGGCGTCACGTTGATTGGGCCAAGCCCCGACGCAGTGAAGCTCATGGGTGACAAAATTGAATCCAAGAAAATCGCCATCAAAGCCGGTGTTTCCACCGTTCCGGGAACCCTCGGCGTCATCGCCACCGACGAAGAAGCGAAGAAAGTAGTGGGCGAAATCGGCTATCCGGTGATGATTAAAGCCGCAGCTGGCGGCGGCGGCAAAGGCATGCGCATTGCCCGCAACGAAAAGGAAATGCTCGACGGTTTGAAATACGCGTCCAGCGAAGCGGCTTCCAGCTTCAAAGACAGCCGCGTATTTATCGAGCGCTTCATCGAAAACCCACGCCATATCGAAATCCAGATTCTGGCCGACACGCAGGGCAACACACTCTGGCTCGGTGAGCGTGAATGTTCCATCCAGCGCCGCCACCAAAAGGTGATTGAAGAAGCCCCATCCGTTTTCCTTGACGAAAAAATGCGCAGAGCCATGGGCGAGCAAGCGGTCGCGCTGGCTAAAGCCGTGGGCTATTATTCAGCGGGCACGGTGGAATTCATCGTCGATCAAGACCGCAGCTTCTATTTCCTCGAGATGAACACCCGCCTACAGGTGGAACATCGCGTGACCGAACTCGTCACCGGCATCGACTTGGTTGAACAGATGATCCGCATCGCTGCGGGCGAAAAATTATCGTTCACGCAAAAAGACGTTAAACTCGAAGGCTGGGCAGTTGAAGGCCGCCTCTATGCCGAGGATCCAAAGCGTTCGTTCCTGCCTTCTACGGGCCGCATCACGCGCTATCAGGAGCCGCGCCACGTCGATGGCGTGCTGATTGACACCGGCATCTATGAGGGCGGCGAAGTCTCGATGTTCTATGATCCGATGGTGGCCAAGGTCTGCACCTACGCTGAAACCCGCGACAAGGCCATTGAATCAATGAAATCGGCGCTTTCGGCGTTCATC
>RFOF01000096.1 GCA_009926845.1 Alphaproteobacteria bacterium | reverse complement strand
TCTATTTGATTTGAAGAGTTACGCGCACAAAAAACTCGAAAAAGCAGGCATCGGCCACATAAATCTGCTTGCACACGACACGTGTTTTGAGGAGAATGCCTTTTTTAGCTATCGGCGCGCCACACTTCGGAAAGAACCCGTCTATGGCCGCCAAGTTTCAGCAATCGTTTTGGAATAAAGAATATGAGCATACTCCCTTTTGACGACCGCGACGGATTCATTTGGTTCAATGGCCAGTTTGTGGCTTGGCGCGACGCCAAGGTGCATGTGCTGACCCACGGCCTGCATTATGGCTCCTGCGTGTTCGAGGGCGTGCGCGTCTATGGCGGCAAAATTTTCAAACTCCGCGAACATTCCGAGCGCCTCATCAAATCGGCGGAGCTGCTGGGTTTTGAAATCCCTTACAGCGCGGATGAGTTGGATAAGGCAACGCTCGATACCATCAAAAAACAGAACATCACCAATGGATACATTCGCCCCGTCGCCTGGCGCGGCAGCGAGATGATGGCCATTTCGGCGCAAAAAACGAAAATCCACGTGGCGATTGCCTCATGGGAATGGCCAAGCTATTTCTCCTCGGAAGCCAAAGAGCGCGGCCTGAAACTGCAAGTTTCCAAATGGCAGCGCCCCGCGCCAAACACCGCGCCGACGGCCAGCAAAGCCGCCGGTCTCTACATGATATGCACCATGAGCAAACACGCGGCGGAAAAAGACGGATTCGATGATGCGCTGATGCTGGATTATCGTGGCTATATCGCTGAGGCAACCGGCGCGAACATGTTCTTCATCATTGGCGATGAAATCCACACGCCAACGCCCGATTGCTTCCTCGATGGCATCACCCGCAGAACCGTTATCGACCTTGCGCGCGCAGGCGGAATCAAAGTGGTCGAGCGCCACATCAAGCCGGAAGAACTTTCTACAGTGACCGAAGTCTTCCTCACCGGAACGGCAGCGGAAGTGACGCCTGTTGGCCAAATCGGCGAGCAGAAATTCACCGTCGGCCCGATTACCAAAAAGCTGATGGCGGATTATACCGTGCTGGTTTTAAAATAATTTTGAACTCACCGAATTGCGCTAGCGCGTCAGCGAAAATATGCAGTTAACGAGAACCGGAGCGATGCGTACAATAAGTACGTGAGCGACGGAAGCGCAGTGAACTGCATTATTTGCAGCAAGCGATAGTAGCAATTAATTCATGTGTTTCCAGCCGGTTTTGACATAGGCATAACCGGTCATGAGCGTGAGAATGGCGGCTATCCACAGCAGAACACTGCCTAAAAACTCAGCATACAGCCAGTCGGGGCCACCTTTTCCGAGCAAGAGCAGCGAAATGGCGACCATCTGCGCGGCGGTTTTGAATTTGGCGAGCTTGGAAACAGGCACGCCCACGCGGATTTCAGCCAGAAACTCCCGCAAGCCCGACACCAAAATTTCGCGGCAGACAATGGCGATGGCGGGCAGGATATCGGCGTGTTCATAGGACACGAGTAGAATGAGCGCCGTGGCTACTAATAATTTATCGGCGATGGGGTCAAGGAAGCGGCCAATGCTGCTTTCTGCTTGCCAGATGCGCGCGGCGTATCCATCGAGCCAGTCGGTGATTGATGCAACAATGAACAAGCCAGAGGCCAGATAATAGGCCCAATTGCCCGTATATTCGCGCAGGAAGAACACCACAATCAACGCCGGAATCACCGCAATGCGGAAATAGGTGAGGTAGTTGGGGATGTGTTGTTTGTTAAAGGTCATAGGCGCTTTCGTGGTGACGTGATACGTGGTGAACGTGGTGATTCTTCACGGCCATCACGCACCACGACTACCACGAACCACGCCTTCATTCAAACACCCTCACATTTTTGGGCCGCACAAACACCTGATCGCCGCGACGGATCGACAGCGAATCGAGAATCGATTTGGGGATGTCGGCCTGAAGCACCACGCCACCGCTTCGCTCCATTTCGAGCTTGGCCAGCGCGCCTGCGGGGTTGATGTGCACGACTTTGACCGGAATATATTGATGGTCTTCATCAGGGGTTTTGGTGACGAACATTTCATGCGGGCGGGCGAACACACGTACCGGTGTTCCGCGCATGCTACGGGGCTTTTTTGCGCCAGATTTTGTAGCCGTCACCGCCTCAGTTTTCAGCGATGGCGCAACACCGGGCACGACGCGGCGGATGGCCTGCGTGATTTCCGGATAGCGCGAGAGCCAGCCAGAGCGGATGTTAGACACCAGCGACGGCGGCGCGGGCGGTGCTTCCCACACATCATCTTCGGCCAACTGCACTTGCCCGTGGTCATCGCGGAAACCGGCGAATTCATTGTAGTTGCCGAGGAAGTCATACACAAAGCCATTGCTCGGCTGGTGATAGACCTGTTCGGGCGTTCCCACCTGTTCAATTTTTCCATGATTCATGACCACCACGCGGTCGGACACTTCCATCGCTTCTTCTTGGTCATGCGTCACGAAAATGCTGGTGATGTGAATATCGTCATGCAAGCGGCGCAGCCAACGGCGAAGCTCGCCGCGCACCTTGGCATCGAGCGCACCAAACGGCTCATCGAGCAGCAAGAGTTTAGGCTCCACCGCAAGCGAACGCGCAAGCGCCACGCGCTGGCGCTGGCCGCCGGAGAGTTGGCTCGGGTAGCGGTCATGGAATTTATCCAGATGCACGAGCGACAATAGCGCCATCACCCGCTCACGAATTTCATGCATAGGCAGGCGCACCGCTTTGGGGCGGACTTTGAGGCCAAAGGCCACGTTGTCAAACACCGTCATATGTTTGAACAGCGCATAATGCTGGAACACAAAACCCACATTGCGCTCTTTGACATGCATCTGATTGGCTTCAAAGCCGTCGATGATAACCGAGCCAGAGTCGGGGCTTTCAAGGCCAGCGATGATGCGCAGCAGCGTGGTCTTCCCTGAGCCGGATGGGCCAAGGAGAGCCACCAGCTCGCCTTTTTCCACGCGCAGGTTGATGTCTTTCAGCGCCGAAAAATCGCCGAATTGTTTGCCTATATTTTTTACTTCAATGGTCATAATATCCTTTAATTGCGCTCAAGGTTTGCCAAAAATGTGATTTTGCCAAACCTTCTGGCGCCGCGCAGGCTGCGCGCCTCAATGGCGCTAGTCCTCGCTTCGCTCGTCCGATCTATTTCCAATAGCTGCTTTCTCATTTCCGGTGCGCCTTTATTTCATCGGCAAATTTATATTCAATGGCGGTTTTAAGCAACAGCGTAACCAGTGCGAGAATCGTCAAAATCGAAGCCACCGCAAAGGCGGCAACAAAATTATATTCGTTATAGAGAATTTCCACGTGCAGCGGAATGGTGTTGGTCATACCTTTGATGTGGCCAGAGACCACGGAAACCGCGCCAAATTCGCCCATTGCGCGCGCGTTGCACAGCAAAACGCCGTAAAAAAGTCCCCATTTGATGTTGGGAAGGGTAATGCTCCAGAACGTGCGAAGGCCGCTTGCGCCCAGCATGATGGCCGCCTCTTCTTCCTCGCTGCCTTGCTCTTCCATCAGCGGAATCAGCTCGCGCGCAACAAAGGGAAATGTCACGAACATCGTGGCGATGACGAGGCCCGGCACGGCGAAAATAATTTGAATGTCATGGTCGGAAATCCAGCTGCCAAGCACACTTCCCGCGCCAAACAGCAGCACATAGATCACGCCAGAAATCACGGGCGAGACCGAAAACGGCAGGTCGATGAAGGTGATGAGCAAACGCTTGCCGACAAAGTCAAACTTGGCAATCGCCCATGATGCGCAGATACCGAACACGACATTGAACGGAACGGCAATGGCCGCCACAATGAGGGTTAAGCGGATGGCCGATCGGGCGTTAGGTTCACTCAGCGCCGCCAGATACGCATCCACCCCCTGCCCAAAAGCTTCGACAAAGACAGCAGCAAGCGGCAACAGCACCAGAAACGCCATGTAGCCAATAGCTACAAATAGCAGCAATGAGCGAACCCAAAATGGCTCGGTGATGGAGTTTGGCGTTGTCATAGCTTCGCTCCCCGATTCCCCATTTTCTTCTGCAAATAATTGATAATGAATAATAAAATAAATGATGCCACCAGCATCACCGAGGCAATGGCCGTTGCGCCCGCATAGTCATATTGCTCAAGTTTGATGACAATCAGCAGCGGCACAATTTCCGACAGGCCGGGAATGTTGCCCGCGATAAAAATCACCGAACCATATTCGCCGAGGCCGCGCGCAAAGGCCATAGCGAAGCCTGTCAGCAGCGCTGGCATGATGCTGGGAAAAATAACCAGACGAAACGTCTGCCAACGGGTTGCGCCAAGGCTAGAGGCAGATTCTTCCAGTTCGCGCTCCAGATCCTGCAAAATAGGCTCTACTGTGCGCACGATGAACGGCAGGCCGACGAACATCAGCGCAATCAAAATACCCAGCGGTGCGAACGCCACCTTGATGCCCAGCGGCTCCAGATATTGGCCTATCCAGCCATTGGGCGCATAAAGCGCGGTCAGCGCAATGCCCGCCACGGCGGTCGGCAGGGCAAACGGCAAATCGACAATCGCATCAACGATTTTTTTGCCGGGAAAGCTGTAACGCGCCAAAACCCACGCCAAAATCAGGCCAAAGAACGTATTGATGAGTGCCGCAACGAACGACAGGCCAAAACTGATATAATAGGCATGCAGTACGCGTGGAGCCGTCACCGTATGCCAAAACTCAGTCCAGGTGAGCGTTGCTGTGCGGAAAAACAAGCCAGAAAGCGGGATGACCACAATCAGCAGCAAATAAGCCAGCGTGAAGCCAAGCGTTATGCCAAACCCGGGGATAATGGTGGGTTTAAGCAGCGGCTGGCGAAAAAAGCGAGGTGCAAAAGCCATAGATTCCTTCTCTAGCCTAAGGACGCAAGCCAATCAAGCAGTTAGAAAATGTGCAAACCCGTCTAAATGTTAATTATTTGGAGATAAATCGCCTGTATAAATAAGGATTAGCCTAGGGACATACACACCGGAGAGACGATGACTACTGCTCGCGAATATATACCAACCTTTACTTCATTGCGTGGCATCGCAGCTTTGTTGATCGTGGTGGAGCATTTTTCCGTCTTTTTTTCGATTATAGACCAACTTGGAATTCCGTGGAAAAATCAATTATGGGTTGATTTCTTTTTTATACTCAGCGGTTTTGTGATCACACTCAGCTACGCACATCTTTTCGATAACGACTATAAGTTCAAAGATTATAGAACTTTTATGCGCCGACGCATTGTGCGTCTTTATCCTGCACATATTGTTACATTGATGGCGATGATGCTGGTGGAAATATACCGCGTTTATATCTACACGGAAATGAATACGGATATCATTGCGCCGCCCTTCACCTGGGATTCTTCTGATCCACGCAGCATCCCCACACTCATCACCAATGTGTTCTTGGTGCAGTCGTGGTGGCTACATAAGAACATCAGCTGGAATCAGCCTTCATGGTCTATCAGCTGCGAATTCTTTGTAGCTCTCGTTTTCCCCTTGTTGCTTTCATGGTTTTATCGAACAAAAGCATTCCTCTTGCCGCTTTTGCTATGTTTCTTGGGTTATTATCTGGTCATCTGGTTTGATGATCCAAACAACTACATCAACGTAACATTGCTTCATTGCGTTTTAGGCTCCAGCTGCGGGGTTCTCTTGTGCAAAAAATATCTGCGCGACAAGGAGCAATCAAAAATCCTCGCAGATAGCACATTGTTGAGCATTGTTTTTCTGCTGTGCTTTTTTTACCTCGAGATCTTTTATTCGGATTGGATGTCCATCCCGCTATTTTGCCTTTTGATTTATGGTGCGGCTCATAATCGAGGCTATTTTTTCAAAATTCTTATGAATCCTATCCTGCAGTTTTTAGGCAAAATTTCGTACTCGCTCTATCTTACGCATTTTGTAGTACTCAATTGGCTGAATATGTTGATGCTGTATCATTTTCATAAATACACGACCGATTTTCCACCGCTGGAAAATGGATTGCTGTGTCTGGCCTATCTAGCTGTCACGCTTGTGCTTTCCACCATTTGCTATCATTTGTTTGAAAGAATAGTGCCGCGCTTTTTCAGCGGCCCATCCGAATCAGGAAAACCCTTCGTCCGCCAGTTTGAATCCTCCGACGCAGAACTCATTGAAAGGTTCAGCCGGCGATTGCAGGAAATGCCCCACACTCGCTAAATACCCTTAGCTGCCTTGTTTTTTCTTCATCATGGCAACGATGTCGGTCAGCCGCTGATTCTCGCGCTGCTTGATGAACACTGTCTGCACCTCAACCAATTTTTTGCCGAGTTTTTCAACATAGTTCTCATCAAATCCATACTCTTCGCGCATCGCATCCACAGCCTCTAAGGGCACATGTTCATCAAAACCATGCTTTAAAATTTCACCATATTCTTCCAGAATAATCGGCTGACCTTGGCGCGTCATGCGCATAAATTCCTTATAGTGGCTGGGTTTGATGGCAATATAGGCCCAGTACGGCGCACCATCTTCCATGATGCCGCTATCCAAAACGATGATGTCCAATTCGCCATCAGCCGCAGAAAGTTGCTCTGCACTCGGCTCTATCAATTTGCCGGATTTGTCAAATTCATGCGTCATGTGTTGCGCCCTCCCCCTACACCTTGACCCGACTGGCCAGAGCCAACCTGCTGCGTTTGCACTGGCGCGCCAGCGTCTACCGCTGCCGCCTTAAATTGCTGTGGCTGTTGCGCCTGCGCATTTTCTTCGAGCTTTGCCCCCACCTCCGCAGAAGCAGTTGCCACCGCAGCCTCAGCGGCCAC
>RFOF01000095.1 GCA_009926845.1 Alphaproteobacteria bacterium | reverse complement strand
AGGGGGTGGGAACTCCAAGCGAAATGAGCTCTTTTTTCAGGCGCACCTTGCCGCGCGTAAAGGGCTGGATATCGGCGTAGCTTTCCTTGTGAGTCATTTCCCCGCGCACAACATTCTGTTTTACATAGGAAAGAACGGCGTCCACCCCCTCGCGAGAACCGGCGATGGTGGAGTTAATGCCTTCATGGGCGATGAGCATGGAGCCATGTACGCCCCATTTTTTCAGCACAGCCTGAAGCCCCGCGCGTTCGGACTCGAAGTGCGGAAAATCAAAAAAATGGTAGAAAGCGGCGACGACAATGGGCATAATGACCCCCATATAATACACTGAGTCGAGGCGTGCAATGATCAATATCAATCCCAATCGCATAAATATCGCTGGTGGAACGGCCGGAAAAACCGGTGAGCGCCGCCGTGGGCAGGATACACAGGGGGAACTCGTTGTTCCAAGCCGCGCTTCCGTCGGCACCATCCCTGAACCCGAAACCTTGGCCACCCTTATCCGCAGCGCGGTTTCTGCCCTTCGCGGCGGCGTTTTTTGGGATCGCGGCACGATTTTGAATTTGGTGGTGTGAAGAATAAGGTTATGTGGTTGTAAGATTATGGGGTTTTAGGGTAGAATAGAGGAGTCTTTTTACCCATTCCCTCATCACCTTATAACCATATGACATTCAATCACGAAGACGCCTTCCTCCTTACTGACCAGCTCACCGAAGAAGAGCGCATGGTGCAGGACTCTGCGCGTTCTTATGCGCGCGGCCCGCTGTTTGCGCGCGTGCTGGAAGCCAACCGCAATGAACATTTCGACGTTGAGATCATGCGCGAGATGGGCCAGCTCGGTCTGTTCGGCGCAACGATTGAAGGCTATGGCTGCGCAGGTGTTTCCAGCGTTGCCGCCGGGCTCATCAACCGCGAAATTGAATGGGTCGATAGCGGCTATCGCTCGGCGCTTTCCGTGCAGTCGAGCCTCGTCATGCACCCGATCCATGCTTTTGGCACTGACGCGCAGAAAGACAAATACCTCCCCAAACTGGCCAGCGGCGAACTCATCGGCTGCTTTGGCCTGACCGAACCTGACCATGGCTCCGACCCTGCGGGCATGACTACGCGGGCTAAGAAAGTGGGCGATGGTTATGTATTGTCGGGCGCAAAAAACTGGATCACCAACTCGCCAGTGGCCGATGTGTTCGTCGTCTGGGCGAAGGTCTATGGCGACAGCGAAATCCCCGACGGCACCATCAAAGGATTCATTCTGGAGAAGGGCATGAAAGGCCTTTCCGCCCCCAAAATTCACGGCAAATTTTCGCTCCGTGCATCGGCCACCGGCATGATTGCGATGGAGGATGTAGCCGTGCCTGCGGACGCAATTTTACCCAAAGTCGCTGGCCTTAAAGGCCCATTCTCGTGCCTCAACAAAGCGCGCTATGGTATTGGCTGGGGCGCGCTTGGCGCCGCCGAATTCTGCTACGGCGCGGCGCTGAAATACACGCTCGAGCGCAAACAGTTTGGCCGCCCGCTCGCCGCCAACCAGCTCATCCAGAAAAAACTCGCCGACATGCTGACCGACATCACGCTTGGCCTGCAGGCCTGCCTGCGCGTCGGTCGTCTGATGGACGAAGGCAAAGTGGAACCGCAAATGATCTCGATGATCAAGCGGAGCAACGCCGGCAAAGCGCTCGACATCGCCCGCGTCGCCCGCGACATGCACGGTGGCAACGGCATCGCCGATGAATATCACGTCATCCGCCATGTGATGAATCTCGAGAGCGTCAACACCTACGAAGGCACGCACGACATCCATGCGCTCATCCTCGGTCGTGCCATCACCGGCATCGCGGCGTTTGAATAATCCATATTATTCTTGTCATCCCTGCGAAAGCAGGGATCCTGGCACCTATAAGATTCCCGCTTTCGCGGGAATGACAAATGAAAAAGGCTAAGCCGCCAGCTCTTCTTCCGCTTTTTCTCTCGGCGCGCGCGCTTGCATGTAGCGCGGGTTGAACAGCAGGGGTTTCCTGTGGTGGTTGCCGTGGAAATAAATCCCGAACCAGAAGAAATTCGCGATTTTATAATAGAGCGTGTGGTTCAGGTTCGCCGCCGCCGTTTGGCCGTTTTCATCCTTGGGGTGCGCCGTGTAGTTGATATCGACATAGAGCATGTGGTTGGAAATGTAGGACGGGATGTAGAAAAACACGAAGCCCGCGGGGCCAAGCAGCAAGTAGCACAGCGCGAGGTTGGTCAGCGCCATGGCGCCAAACACCACCAGCACGGCGCGCTGCAATATGCGCGTTTGCGCGGTGTTGCCCCAATGCTCGCGGTAGCGCTCGCTGATGCGGGCGGAGGACTTGATGAACATGACGCGGGCGAACTGCCAGAAGCTGAGGTCGCCGGGGGCGTGGGGGTCCATGTCGGGCACGTCGGAATAGTGGTGGTGCACGAGATGGATCAGTTTCCAGCCCATGAAGCCCCAGAGCTGGTGAATCCCCGCAAGGTTTCCCGCCACCCAGTTCATCCATTTGGGCTTAAACGAGCCATGCGTCGCGTTGTGCATGAACACGGCGGAAAGCCCGCCGATATAAATACCAAAAGGAACCAGCGCCAGCATCCACGGCGAAAAAGAAAACGCGCTATAGTCATGCAGACGGAGGCTATAGGTAGCCACGCAGAGCGCCACACCAGAAAACAAACTCAGAGAAAAAGAACGAATATGCAAATACGGGTCTTGGTAGAAACGTTTCATCAGCGACATGTTTGATGCCTTTTTTTATTGAAGTTGTTCGTAGCCCGGGAGCGTCAAAAACTCGATGAACTCAGGATTAGAAACCAGCGAGGTCAGCAGCATTGCTGCGCGCTCATAAGGTAGTGCGCCGCTGAGCTTTGCCAGCTCTTCGCTGAGGAATTCTTCATAGAGCGAGCCAGTCACCGGGCGGCCATCGGCAAGCACGCCCTTGTCGTGGTGGATCCACTGCCAGATCTGCGAACGGGCGATCTCGGCGGTCGCCGCGTCTTCCATCAGGTTGAAGATCGGCACGCAGCCGTTGCCATTAAGCCAGCTGGCGAGATATTGCACGGACACGCTAATGTTGTTGCGAAGGCCCGCTTCGGTGATGGTGCCTTCGGGGATGGCCAGCAGGTCAGTAGCGGTAATAGAAACCGGCTCGCGCGCGACGCCCACTTGGTTTGGCGTTGGCATCAAACGGTTGAAGACTTCCATGGCGACTGGAACGAGGTTTGGGTGTGCGACCCACGTTCCATCGTGGCCGTCGCCAGCTTCGCGCTCTTTGTCGGCTCGCACCATGGCGAAAGCTTTTTCGTTCGCCGCGTCATCGCCCTTGACCGGAATAAAGGCCGACATGCCGCCCATGGCAAAGGCGCCACGGCGATGGCAGGTTTGGATGAGGAGCTTGGAATAGGTGCGCAGGAAATGCGTGGTCATCACCACCTGACCGCGTTCAGGCAGAACGAAATCCGGGCGCTTGTGGAATTTTTTGATGAAGCTGAAAATATAATCCCAGCGGCCGCAGTTCAGCCCCACGCAATAGTCTTTGAGCGCATGCAAAATTTCGTCCATCTCGAACGTGGCGAGGATTGTCTCGATCAGCATGGTGGCCTTAATGGTGCCTTTGGCTAGCCCCAAACGCTCTTCCGAAAACGCAAAAATATCGGCCCAGAGGGCCGCTTCTTCAGCGCTTTCGAGTTTAGGCAGATAGAAGTATGGCCCAAGGTTGCGTGCGAGGAGTTTTTTGGAATTGGTCATGAAATAAACGCCAAAATCCAGCAGCGCGCCGGGGATCGGCGTGCCGTTCAGCAGTACGTGTTTTTCATCCAGATGCCAGCCGCGCGGGCGGACGATGAGGGTGGCCAGTGTTTCGTTCAGCTTATATTCTTTGCCCTCGGGGCTGGTGTAGGAGATGGTGCCGTCAGCGTAGTCGCGCAGGTTGATCTGGCCATCCATGATGGAGGTCCAGCTTGGCGTCAGTGAATCTTCGAAGTCGGCCATGAACACTTTAGCGCCGCAGTTCAGCGCGTTGATGATCATCTTGCGCTCGACCGGGCCGGTGATCTCTACACGGCGGTCTTGGAGTGCCGGTGGAATCGGGGCCACTTTCCACTCAGCATCGCGGATGGCTTTGGTGTCGCTGCGGAAATCGGGCAGCTCGCCCGCGTCGATACGCGCCTGACGCACTACGCGCTTGGCCAATAAATCATTGCGACGAGCGGTGAATTTTTCGGCGAGTTCCGCCACAAACGCCTGAACCTCGGGTGTTAAAATTGCCTGATATTCGGCGGTGAGGTTGCCTGTGAAGGTGAGGGCAGGGGCGGTGGTTTTTGCGGCGGCTTGCATGGGCTTCTCCTTAGTGTGATGTCGTCATTCCCGCGTAGGCGGGAATCTATTCGCAATACAATATAATTATTACGAAGCGAGTGGATCCCCGCCTACGCGGGGATGACGAATAATAATGACAACTGGATACCAGCTTTCGCTGGTATGACAAGGGGAAAACGGAATAAAAAAAGGGCTGCTGGTTTCCCAGCAGCCCAATGATTTAGGAGTTAGAGGTCTTAGTTAAAGCGCAGACGCAGTGCGCAGTTTGGCGTGAGGCCACCTGCAGATGCGGAGCGGTTATAGGTGTTGGCCGTGTTGGAAGCAGCTGCTCCAACCGTACAAGCAGAGGTAGATGCACTTGTTGCACTTGGCGCAGCATTAGAGGTTGCGAGGTCGCCAAAAATAGCCTTATCTGTTACCGTACCACGCGTTTGCGTACTGCCAGTGTTGGGCAGGCCGTCATCCACCTTGATGTCGATGTTATAGGCGGTGGTTGGGGGCAACGAAGCATTTGCCGTTTTATAAGTAGCATCCGTCCCGCTTATTGCGGTAATGGTCGAAAGCAGGTAGTAATTCTGACCACTAGCAGAGCCAGCCGCCCAAAAAACGCCGCCGCCGACTTTAGAAGAGGGGAAAAAATCAGCTACAGCGGTAGAACCAGTCGCCGCGCCTGTCCCTGTATCGATTTTTGTGCCATTACCGTAAGAACCATCAATAAGCCCAGCTTCTGAAACATGACGCCAGAAAGCAAGGGGCTCGCCAATCTGCGCCGCATCGCTGGCACCTGCGGCTTCTAATACGCCGTTACCATCTCCTTCACCTTGTGTTCCATCGGTAAAGGCGAACAGGCCGAAAGCGGAAGCTTGCGTATAAAGCAAATCCCCTGGGACGCCGTTATATTTCGTGCGGAAGGTGTTGAGTGCGGTATTGTATTTTTCATATTGGCTGACGGTAGCGCGAATTTCCGCCGCTTTGATAAGATCCTGACCGACGAGCACGCCGCCGACGATGAGGCCGATGATAACAAGTACAATCGACAACTCGAGCAGGGTAAAGCCCTGGCGCTTGTCGGAAGTCTGTGTCTGAATGGTATTCATAGATACTCCTAAAGGTTGTTACGACTTGTAGTTTAATTGTAATGTCTCACTTAAACATTGCCCCATAGTGCCTCACTCATATTGGCAATGTCAAAAGCAATCACAAGAGATAATCCTAGCAGGAAATAGTTACGAAACCGTTACTTAAATCGCATTATACTATATTTTTGAATAGGTAGGGGGCTACATATAGCGCGCAAGCCACTGAAAATGGCGTATATATGGTATGTTCTTTTCCTGCGTGTGTTGCTTTGATGCAACAGGATTGGCGGATAATCGGGTGGTCAGGGTAAACAAAATAACCTGATCACCCGATTACCCGACCGCCTCATCACCCGCCACTTTATATTGCGCGGTGGCGGCGTCCAGATGCGTCTGCGTGCACAGGCCGAGCAAAACAGGGTCGCGTGGTTTGATGTTCGCGGTGTTCCAGTGGGTTTTGCCACGGATAGCAGCGATGGTGTTTTTTGTAGTGCCCACCAGCTTGCCAATTTGTCCGTCGGTCATTTGTGGAAAATACTTGATGAGCCAGGCGATAGCGTCTGGTTTGTCCTGACGGCGCGCCACCGGCGTATAGCGGCTGCCTTTGGTTTTGCTGGAGATATATTGTTTAGCCGTGCCGAGGATTTCGAGTTTGCGCTCGGGGTCTTTTTCGCAAGCCGCAATTTCATCAGCCGAAAGCTGGCCGTTTGCAATCGGGTCAAGGCCACGGATGCCACCGGAGACATCACCATCGGCAATGCCATGAATTTCCAAGGGATGCATGCCGCAAAAATCAGCGATCTGCTCGAAGCTGAGAGCGGTGTTTTCAACCAGCCAAACGGCGGTGGCTTTTGGCATTAATAAATTGGCCATTGGCATTCTCCTTTATGCAATGCGGGTCACAAAGAACCCGAAAAATTATGTAATACGGTGCTATGGCTTTGTTTTCACAAAGACCGCCATACGTCCTATTCGTCATTACGGCTGTGGCCACACTATAGCTGAAACGCGGGCAAAAATAAAGCGTCTTTTATCGCGCTAAATCATTAAAATTTAAGGATAATTTTGCCCACATGTTGCCCGGATTCCAAATATTTATGCGCCGCCGCTGCCTCACGGAACGGAAAAACCTTGTCCACGACTGGTTTAACCCGCCCAGATTCCAGCATTGGCCATAACAGCCGATGCAATTGATTGGCCAAACGCGTTTTACGTTCCATCGGCAAGGGGCGCAATTTCGATCCGGTGATGGTCAACCGTTTATTCATGATGGTGTCGATATTCATTTCCACCTTTGCCCCGCGCAAATAGGCGATTTCAATCAGCCGCCCATCCATCGCCAAGCAATCAATATTTTTGGCGAAATAATCGCCGCCGACCATATCCATAATCAGCTCGACCCCTTGATGGTCGGTATGCTCCGCGACGATGGCGGCAAAATCCTGCTTTTGATAATTAATGACATAATCCGCGCCCAGTTTTTTACAGATATCG
>RFOF01000094.1 GCA_009926845.1 Alphaproteobacteria bacterium | reverse complement strand
TAAGGACGGCTCATGCGTCAAAAACGCTTGCCCACTGTCATACTTAAAGGATTCACCGCGGTAGATGACGTTCGTGGTTATCGCAAAAATGCTTGGCGATTGGTAGGACAGATAGAGAAATCCTCGGTTGCCAATCTGGAACGTGCATTCCATTTTTGTTTTCCAAGTGTTCGTTTCCTTGTCCTTGAAGTTGCGCTTGCGCGGGATAAGGAAAGCCTGCTGGAGCGGCGTGTTCGGCTCCAAGCCAAGTGATGCTGCTGCCATAAATGCACCAAGCACTGTTTCAGGTTCGCAATGCTTCAAATCAGGGCTTTTATCGAGGCAGTTCACCGCCAGATTCAGCATCCTGTCGGGCGTCATATATTCAGGCACTACTTTTTCCAGCGCCTTCTTCGTTGCTGGTTTATTCAGCAGGTCGAAAATCGTTAGGTTCTTTTCCATTTTTACTCTCCGTTGTTTTTATGTTCGCGGCAAAACTCTGTTCCCCACACTGGGCAGAATCGGTCAGAACAAAGCATTGACTGCGGGTTGGCGATAAATGACGTGGGGTCACCTGTTTCTCGGTATTCCGCCACATCACGCTTGAGTCCTTTCAGGATGCCGCGCGCGGCGTTCATCGCCACGTCCACGTCATAATGATAGGTTTCTGGTTCTGGCTCGCGCTTGCGCGGCAGATAATCTTCAATGATGCTTTCAACCGTGCGGCCATGTGCCATGCACAGCATTCCGTATGCGCCGTATTGCGAGATATGGGCGCGGCTCGCTGCACCAGTTTTTAGGTCACGGATAGTAACCAGTTCACGAACATCGAATTTTCCTGACAGCACATAGCCATCACCGATATTGGCTTCCAGCCTGATTTCTACTTCAACAGGCTGAATGCCTGGGGCAACTTTCAGGCGGTAAATATTCACCAGTGTTTTGAGCTGTAGCTCGGCGCGGTCATAGGTCGGCGTGGTGGAATCATAAACAATGCCTTCCATGTTTTGAATCGTGTGGAAGGTTTCAAACGCCATATCCATTGCCTCGGACGCATTGCCGAGTGAACCGTCTTTGATTTTTTGCGACAGCGAAAAGTTGGCGGCTTCATGGGTGCTTGTGCCAAGCGCAGCACCAACTCCTTGCGATGTTTCCCTAAACGTGTAGCCCTGCGCAGCCAATTCTTCCCAAAGCAGCTTTGCCCCCGTGCGACGAGCACAATCAGCGTATGAAGGCAGGCTCGATGACCTGATGACGATTGGTTTAGTAGTGGGCATAGCGCGGCGGCCTCCTATGCCTTTTCTTTTTTGGTTTAGGCATCCTTTCGTTATGCCAAGCCAAAATGTTCTGCCTGTTTGCGCCTTGGCAAACAGCGATTACCTGTTGGCAACGCTCAATACCGAACAAGCCAATATGACAGTGTTCCTTGATATTCTCGATGCCAAGCCGTTCACCAAGCCATGAATAAACAGCGTTTCGATATCGCTTGCGGATTTGCGCGTGTAGGTTTTCCTCATCACGCCCCCACAGCGGATCGAGCGCATTGTGCGCGGCAATTCGCCACCGCTTTGTTTCTGCATCCGCGGGAATGCCCAGCGGCTTTCCATCAGGATGCGCTCCGTGTGTAGCGCGACAGGCGGGGAAGTTGATGCAGCCATAAAACGGACGATTGTATTTATGGCTCTCACGCAGAACCATCTCACCGCCACACTCTGGGCAATCAAGGACGGTGGATAATGGGTAAATGTCAGCCAGCCGCGGGCGGGTGACAAAGTGTGTTTGTACGGCGGTTACCATCCAGACCTCCCAACATTGCATAATTGATGTGCTGATAATGTTGCGGCGGAGCGGTATTCCCTCGCATCGCGCTCGCGTTCTTCGTTCCAACTGTCGAGCTCATCCATCAGATCTTCGTGGAACGTGATGGAGGCGGTTTTGCCGGTGGCATCTATCTCGTGGCAGTATGCGCCAAAGTATTGAAAGCCGTGCTTGCGCCAACCATGAGCGTAATCATCCAGTTCCTGCATCGCATCGTCATAGGAAGCGCAAGCCTCGCTCTCAATTCTGACCTCACGGCTGGGCTTGCCCGTAACTGGGTGCTTCGTAGTTTTTTCCCAAGCATTAAACCAAAGTTGCGGCATAGAAGCCTCCTTCTGGTTCTTCGCTGAAACGCTGCCGTTGTCCGTTCAACTCGTGCAGAATTTCATCGTCAGCAATAACGTGCCGACCTCGTATCTCTAATTTGCCGAAATGCAGTGGTGCATCGGCACAGTTATCCTCATTGGAAAATGAGTGTTTCCCTCTCGTCATAGTTAGCCTCGTGGTCTTTTGGTGGTTGTGGTAGCTTCATATCATTTACACAGTAGCTTTGTTAGCTACTTGTAACATTGCAGGTATGCTAAAATACGTCAAGCGAAATCGACCTCCGCGCGCGAAAAATCGCCACGCAAAGCCGCGCACACTCAAGAGCTTAGGGGAGTAAGGGGATTAGGGCTGAATCGTTACAGCCAACTTTGCCGCATTAGAAAGCGCACTTTCTTCAACGCTTCCATCCAGCAAAGAATGTAGGCGATACTTGCCGCGCTGATGACTGCGCTCCACAAGGCGCAGGCTCACTCTTCCATCTGGAAAGGTGACAATGCAGGTGGCATCAAGGCAATCATCTGGCACGCCTTGCTTTAATTCATTATAGAAAACTACGATTCCATCTTTTGCATACGGATGAACGGTTGGGCCTTTCATCTCAACGGCACGGCCGTGCTTCTCGTCAATGCCCGCTGGCGCCTCAATGGTCTTTCTATCTTCCTCAGCATAAAGAAGCACCTGACCGTTCTTGAGCGAGAAGTAGCCAACGATCGGCACTCCATCGGAACTGCCTTTTTGGGAAAGGAAGGCCTGAAACCTCGGCGAAAAATTATACTTGTAATAACTGCGCAGCTTTTCCAGCTGCTTCATCTGCAAGCCCTGCGGCTTTTTGTCATTAAAAAGGCGGCTGATCGTGGTTTCGTCAATGCCTGCATTGCGTCCTAAATCAACACGATAGATACCTTTCGCCAAAGATAAATCAGTTATGTATTGCTTGCAGAGCTTGGCGTGCTGGCTGATTTTAGCCTTGTCCTCGTCCATATTGTAAATCAGGTTGGTGGCAAAGCCGGGTTCCAGACCATAGGCTTTATACAGCAGGAAAACTACTCGCTCTGAAAGCGTGCGGTCGCCTGGGCGAGTTTGCGCATCATTATAGAACTGGCGCAGGGTTTCCTTGCCCACTGGCTTGCCGCTATACTTATCCGCCAGCAGGTTGCAGGCTTCCGTCATTTGCAGAAAATTATCTCCAAAGCGCGACTGAATATCATCCAGCCAGCTCTTTTGTGCGTGTCGCAGTTTCTTTGTATCAAGTTGTGTCATTTTGCGTCTTTGCTAAGTCCGTAATAAAAAAAGTTTTCACCATCGCTTCCGATGTTCCCCCACAGAATACTACAACTTCATTAACGCTGCAAGTTTATACTTGACTATTTGTAGCTTGGTTAGCATCTTTGCAATATACCAGCTAACAAACCTACAAGGATAAACTATGCGCACTACCACAACCAACCACACCCCTAAAAACGTCACCCGCCTTGAAAAAGAAGTCTATGCAAGCCTAAAACGCCGCGCCCGCTTTGTCGGCATTAGCATAGATGAGCTATGTCGAAGGGCAAAAATCGCCCCATCGACATTTTCCCGCTGGGTAAATGGTCATCACAGCGGGCTAATTTTCACCATAGGTCAAATGGATGAAATCCTTACCAACCTCGAAGCCGAGAAGTTTCACACCCTAGAAAAACGTATTCACGGCTGTGAACTGACAATCTCTGGCGCGTGCAGTGAGGTGGATATCCCTGTCCTCGATTATATCCGCTGGATTCGCAAAGAGCTTTCCCCCGATTACGGAAAGCTGGCCGAGCTGGAGCGTTTCTTATCAGAGCGTGAAGAAGCAGCTGAGGCAGATCAACCTTCTGAACCTGAAAAAATATGTGGGAGGTAGATTATGCGAAACAAACAGGAACTGGAAACCTTCATATCTGAAAGTGTCCGTGAGCAACTTAAACGGCAAGGTTATGGTGAAACCTACCTGACACCAGACCAATTATCCGAACGCTGGAAAATAACCCTCAAGGCTCTCGAAAAATGGCGATTTGAGGGTAAGCCGCCAATTTATATGAAGGTGCAGGCCAGCAAGAAAGCCATCATCCGCTACCCGCTGCAAGGCGAAAACGGCGTGCTGGACGTGGAGCAAAAATGGCTGCGCAGCTCCACCAGTGACACTGGCACAAATTGTTCAACTTTTAACGTCCCGGCAAAGAGCCTGGCTAACACCTAACCTAACGGAGGGGGCACTATGCGAACCTACGGCAAGGTTAAAATAGCCTTTTGGGAAGACGAAAAAATCAGAGGATTGCAAGATGCGCCAAAACTACTGGCGCTATATTGCTTAACTGGTGAGCATAGCAATGCCATTGGCTGCTTCCGCTTGCCCATTGGCTACATTGAAACGGATCTGCGCTGGGACAAGGACAAAGCCCAATCAGCACTGACAGGGCTTATCGAAGCGGGATTCATTATTTACGACGATGAAACTCACTATCTGCTCATGCCGCGCTATCTTGAGCATAATCCCATCGAAAATTCCCGCGTCGGCAAGATGTGCGTCCAGCTCATCAATAACACCATGCGCTCACATAAAATATTCCCTGCGCTATGGCGAGCTCTTCAACATCAGAAAAATCGCTTTTCCATCAAAGATGATAATTTTTGGAATGCTGAATGGGATGCGCTCTATAAAAAACTATGCGTGGGCGATTATACCGTATCCGCAAAAGACATCGGCAAGCAACATACCCTATCGGATACTGTATCGGATACCCTATCTCATACCGTATCAGATACCGTATATCCAAAATCAGAGGTCACATCAAAAGATGGCGGAAATCCTCAACAATATACCGTATCAGATACCCTATCCGATACGGTAGGCGGCAGTGTGCAGGACTTTGCTCCCCCTGAACCTGAACCCCAACCAAAACCGAAGCCAGAAAAGAGAGATGATGAGGTCACGCGCCCGCGCACGACCCCTGTAGAAATTATCAGGGCTTTTGACGAAGCAATAGTTGAAGTGTTTGGCGAACAGCTTGCGCGACCTTGGCCGCATGGCGAAGACGCAATGATTGCCGCACAATTCATCGCGGCCGGAGCTGATCGTGAGCTGTGCCGGCAGGTTTTTCTCAAGCAGCTGCATTCCCATCACCGCAAAGGCAAGCACCCCATCGGCAGCTTGGCATATTTCCGCACGGCCATTCCCGACGCGGTGAAAGACCGAACATTCTACCAACAAAACCCAATAACGGAGGTCAACCATGACGGAACCAAAACTGATGCAAGCCGACAATATGCGCCCCGCGCGCGCAGCGGTCATGACGCTTTCACTGAAGCCTTGGTTGAAGTCGTACACGAGCGCGAACGAGATTGATTGGCTCTGCAAGCATCCGCTCACCGCTACTGGCGCCATAGACCATCGCCGTGCCGAGGGTTACCAGAGCCGACAAATTCGTCCTGTGCCAGTCGTTGCCAGAAACAGTGAACGCTACATCGAGCTGATCGACGCAGTAGAACACGTCCGAGCACTGGCAATTCCCGCTACGCCTGCAGAAGCTGGCTTTGAACTCAAGCGGCTTTCGGTCTGGTGTCCAATGGGCCATCGTGATTCCCGCGATTTCAAAATCATGATTCACGATGCCTTGACCGACCTTGCGGAGTTTCCACCCGACTTATTGCAAAAAGCCTGCGCCATTTATCGGAATGACCCAGATCCGCGCTGTGATTTCTTTCCGCGTCCTGGGAGGCTGAAAGCTCTGGTTGCGGATGACTTGCGCGAGCGTAAGCAACTGCTTTTCCGACTTGAACGTTTGCTGGCGGTTGCCAATGAGCCGCCGAAATTACCCCCGCCAATTACCTTGGTTGAGCTGGAGCAGCAGGCACTGAACTCACTCGAAGTCGAAGCAATGATGGCGCAGATCAGTGGCAGAACCTACACGCCACTTTCACCTGAGGAATTCCAAGCCGAGCATTTGCTCCGCACCGAAAAGAAAATTCAGGAAGCGGTCAACGAGCAACATCTGAGCCCTGACATGGCGGAGCGGATGCTGCAAACCCTGCGTGAAATTACTAACCACCAAACGGAAAAAGCCCATGAAAAAACCGCATGACCCTAAAAAACAAGCGGATTTTCTTGCCATTACTCACAAGAAAATTAACCGCAAACTCCCAAAACATGGCTTTGAATCTGACCTTGGTTCGCCAGAGCTGGAAAATCATCACGTCCTGAAAGTCGAGTTTGTGGATGCGGAGGGCAATTACGCTGACCAAAACAAAGGCCGTAAACGTGTTCGCAACATTACTCAAACGACACTGGATTACTGCAAAGCCTATGCTCTTATCAGCGAAGACCAACACAAAGCCGGCGAGCAACTTTATTCCGATTGCTATTATGGCGGCATGATTCCGCGGGCGATCGCAACCCTAATGGATGGATTGCCCCGCACTGGCGGCTCTGGCAGATTTTCTGGGTTTGCCGAAGGGCGCATCGATGCGCAACGCAGATATTCTCGCATCCGTCAGGCTTTAATGAAACGCCATATCGACAAAGAGCGCGGCATCACATTCTGGGAAGTTGCCTACCAAGTCAGCATTACTGGCATTCCGATTGATGAGCTGGAAAAATGGACAGAGTGGCCGAGGCGGTCAGGCAAGAAACTAATCGGATTGGTGCTGGATGCCGTTTACGAAGTCTATGATGACATCCACAGTGAGCAGCGTCGATCAGCCCGCGCATGGTAATTTTATTACGACAAGCAGTACCGACTGGCGTAGTCCGTTGAACGACCTCTTGTGGCAAGGAGTCGGCGGCACCAACAATCCTTGTCCGACTGGATTTCGCCTTCCAACAGCGGCAGAATTCCAGGACGAAATAAACAGCTGGGCAACGCCCGACGCACAGGGGGGCTT
>RFOF01000093.1 GCA_009926845.1 Alphaproteobacteria bacterium | reverse complement strand
TGGCAGCGGTCGTCGGCGGCGCAAAAGTCTCCACTAAATTGGCGCTGCTCCAAAACCTCACGAAGCTGATGGACGTGATGGTTATCGGTGGCGCCATGGCCAACACCTTCCTGTTTGCGCAAGGCCACAATGTTGGCGCATCGCTGCATGAACCCGACCTGAAGCAAACCGCGCTCGACATTTTAGAAGCCGCAAAAAAGAACAACTGCGAGATAGTGTTGCCTGTGGATGTGGTGAGCGCCAGCGCCTTTGCCGCGCAAGCCCCCTGCATTATTGTGGATGTTACCAATATACCCCATGGGGGTATCGCGGTGGACGTTGGCCCTGCATCGCTGGAGCTGTTTGCGAAAAAACTTTCTGCGTGCAAAACGGTGGTGTGGAATGGGCCGCTCGGCGCGTTTGAAACCAGCCCATTTGATATCTCCACCGTGGCGCTCGCCCGCGTTATCGCGTCCCTCACCCACAAAGGCACCATCCGCAGCATCGCCGGTGGTGGCGACACGCTCGCCGCACTGAACCACGCAGGCCTTGCCGCGCAATTTAGCTATTTAACCACGGGCGGCGGCGCATTCCTCGAATGGCTTGAAGGCAAACCCATGCCGGGTGTTGAAATCCTCACATCAGCCCCGCCGAATGGCGGGGTCCGGTCAGCGACATCATAAAAACTCAATCAACAACCAGACCCCGCGACAAGCGCGGGGATACACAAGGAGCCTAACTCATGAAAATCACCCCAAAAGTCAAAAAAATCCTGGCAAATTATGAATCCGATTGCCCCGGCACGAAGGCCAACCTCGCCCGCATTTTGATGCAAGGTCGCCTCGGTGGCACTGGCCGTTTGGTCATTTTGCCCGTGGATCAGGGGTTTGAACATGGCCCAGCGCGCAGCTTTGCAAAGAATCCCGATGCGTATGACCCGCACTATCACTATCAGCTTGCTATCGATGCTGGCCTGTCGGCTTATGCCGCGCCGCTGGGCATGCTCGAAGCGGGCGCGGATACGTTCGCTGGACAAATCCCAACCATCCTGAAGGTCAACAGCTCCAACTCGCTCGCCCCCAAAGACAGCTTCCCCGACCAAGCCATCACCGGCTCGGTGGCAGACGCGCTACGTCTTGGCTGCTCGGCGATTGGCTTTACCATTTATCCGGGTTCGGATGTTGTATTCGACATGATGGAAGAAATCCGCGAAATGGCGCAAGAAGCCAAAGAAGCAGGCCTTGCCGTGGTCATCTGGTCGTATCCACGCGGCATGGGCATCGACAATAAAGACGCGGAAACTGCTGTGGATGTCTGCGCGTATGCGGCGCACATGGCCGCCCTGCTCGGCGCACACATCATCAAAGTGAAACCTCCGACGGATGTACTTGGCAACGCGGAATCCAAAAAAGTCTATGAAGCGGAAAAAATCGCTATTGGCACGCTGGCTGAACGCATCGCGCATGTGCGTCAGGCTTGCTTTGCTGGCCGTCGCATCGTGGTGTTCTCCGGTGGCAACGCCAAGGGCGAAAAAGAATTGCTCGACGAAGTGCGCGGTCTGCGTGATGGCGGCGCGAACGGCTCCATCATTGGCCGCAACACCTTCCAGCGCCCACGCGAAGAAGCCCTCAAAATGCTCGACGGCATCATCAAGGTGTATAAAGGCGAGCTTTAGTCTATAATTGGCTCATCTGTAGATAGACCAAAATACTCTACGGGTGAGCCAACATATCCTTGGCAACGAACGTAGAACTGTAAGCACAGCCCTGTTGGGGTAAGATTAGCTACAGTTGTATCGGGGGTAAATCCGCCATCGTTAAAGGGCAGGAATTCTATAGAACGCAAATGATCCAGCTCAAAGTCAACACGGTGAAAATCTTGGACACCGCTAATCTTACATACTTCCTCTAGAGAGAGGTGCAATTCATCCTTTGCACCAATCCATCCAGCCTTGTGAACAGCTTTGCTTGATGACTGAGATATATACTGGATGATTTTTGCTTGTGAAACGGTGATGCTTGAAAGAATTTTCATAAACAACAAGTTATAATCATCTTTTCCATCTAGCGTACATGAAGATGTGATAAGCCCCGCCCATAACCCTTGAACTAAATCATCATCAGTCCACGACGCATTTTCAAGTGCATAATGTACAAGCCGTGGGTGAGCATGTTCATTCACAAAACCAGCTTTTCTGTATATCTCTGCGGTTTTGCTTATAGTACTTAAGGCATTTTGTGACTTCCATTCCCTGACTTGATCAGCTAATAACAATCCCAACTCTTTAGCTGCTGGCGTACAGATATGACCTAAAAATATACGGGCATCTGCAACTGTATCTTTGAATGATTCTCCTACAGCCTTTGTTCCTAGTAAATCTGTTATGCTCATAGGCACTTTGGCTTCTTGATTCCCTGACATAAAAATTACCCTAGTTTTAAAATGTTTACCATGTATATACACGTTACCCACTAAAAAGAGTCAAGTTGCAACATGGAACACACTACCCGCCTCTACCTCATTTCTCCTCCGGTCATTGACCTGCCGCGTTTTTGTGAGCAACTTGAGGAGGCGTTTTCGGGTGGTGATGTCGGCAGTTTTCAGCTGCGGCTCAAGGGCGCATCCGATGATGACATTTTGAAAGCGGCCAAATCGCTCATCCCCATTTGCCACAAGCATGAGGCGGCGTTCATACTCAATGACCGCGCGGATCTGGCCAAAAAATGTGGCGCTGATGGCGTGCATCTGGGGCAGGATGATGGCGATGTGGCCAGTGTGCGCGCACTGTTGGGCGACGATGTGGTGATCGGTGTTTCGTGTCACGATTCTAAGCATATGGCGATGGAAGCGGGCGAAGCAGGCGCGGACTATGTGGCTTTTGGCGCATTTTTTGAAACCAAAAGCAAAAGTGCCGAGGCGCTGGCTAAATATGGGACGCCAACGGCGGAGATTCTCAGCTGGTGGCAGGAATATATGGTCTTGCCCTGCGTGGCCATCGGTGGTATGAAGCCCAGCAATTGCGGCCAGCTGGCGCGCACGGGAGCGGATTTCATCGCGGTGATAACCGCCGTGTGGGAACACCCCGAGGGACCAGCTGCAGCCGTCAAAGAATTTAATGAGGCAATAAAATTGTCATTCCGAGCGTAGTCGAGGAATCTTTAAGATCCTTCGACTACGGCCACAGGCCTTCGCTCAGGATGACACACAAAGGAGAACAGAAAATGAAAATTGATGGTGGCGCAGTGCGCATGGGCATGGTGATTGAATGGCAGGACAAGCTCTGGCTGGTGGTAAAACACGAGATCCGCACGCCGGGCAACCTTCGCTCGTTCAACCAGGTTGAACTTAAAGACCTCAAAACCGGCAACAAGAACAATCCGCGCTTTGCATCGGACGAAAAAATCGAGCGCGTTTCGCTCGAGCAGCGCCAATGCAACTTCCTTTTCGCTGATGGCGAAGAGCTGAATTTCATGGATAATGAAAGCTATGAGCAATTCACCCTGTCTAAAGAGCTCATTGGCCCTGCGGTTGCTTTCTTACAAGACGGCATGACTGTTCAGGTGGAAACCTATGAAGGCAAGCCAATTTCGGTGGCGATGCCCGGTAAAGTGACGATGAAAATCGTGGAAGCCGACCCGGTGGTTAAAGGCCAGACGGCGTCTTCCTCGTATAAACCCGCTATCCTTGAAAATGGCGTGCGCGTGATGGTTCCTCCGTTTATTCCATCAGGCGAGACCATCGTGGTCGACACCAACACGCTCGAATATATCGAACGCGCGAAGGCAAGCTAATCATGACCACCTCCGCACTTATCAACGTTATGTCTGCCGCAGCCATCAAGGCGGGCAAAGGTTTAGTGCGTGATTTTGGTGAGGTTGACCAGCTGCACATCTCTAAAAAAGGCACGGCGAATTTCGTGACCAAATCGGACATGCGCACGGAAAAATTACTGCAAAAAGAACTTTCCATCGCCCGCCCTGGGTTTGGGTTTTTGATGGAAGAAGCAGGCGAAATTGCAGGCTCCGACAATGAATATCGCTGGATCATCGACCCGCTGGATGGCACGAGCAACTTCATCCACAACATCCCCTATTTCTGCATCTCCATTGCCGCGGAAAAACTGCACCGCAATGGCGACCGTGAGACAATTGCGGGCGTCATCTTCGACCCCATCCACAACGAGCTTTTCACCGCTGAAAAAGGCAAAGGCGCGCAGGTCAACAACCGCAAGCTCTATGTTTCCAGGCGCGACAATCTGGAAGATGCGATGTTGGTAACCGGCAATCTCCGCCCATCGCAGACCACAACACCTGAGGCTCGCGCGCTCTATAACGCCACCTCGAAAATGAGCACTTCACTGCGTTATTTGGGCGCGGCAGCGCTCGATTTGGCCTATCTGGCCGCCGGACGCGTCGATAGCTGCTGGTATTACACCATCCAACCTTGGGATATTGCCGCTGGGATGCTGATGGTTACTGAAGCTGGCGGCGTTCTCACCGACCTCGGCGGAAAGAGTGTAAATGCCTATACCGGCAACATTTTAGCCAGCAATGGCCTTCTGCACGGACAACTCCAGAAAGTTATTTCGCAAGCTGCATAAATTTCAGTTGCGTATTTCACCGTTTTCGCCTTAATTCACTGTTCGTTACTCCTAAATTCATAAGGCGCATCTATGTCGTTTAAAAATCGTCTCGTTTGGGCGCTCGTTACCAGTAGCGCTATTGCTCTTGCGACCCCCTCACTCGTTGTTGCATCGGATGGCTATTCGCCGCCCTCTAATGGCACATGGCAAGCAGGGCCAGATGGGCATCCCGTTGGTAAGGCTGCAGTCAGAAAACCAATAACACCTGCGCCGGCTGTTGCGCCCACTGCGATGAGTACTCCTGCCGTTGAACCTGCACCCGTTGCGGTTGTCACCACCGATCCTGCCACTGGCGTCACTACCTCGCTCATCTGGCGCAAAGGCGCAGAGGGGAGGCCGCTTAGCGAATCACAACTGAGAAAGACTCATAGCGATAAAGCTCCTAAATCAGTTCAGGAAGCGCGCAAAGCAAAAGCCCGCAAAGCCGCAGATGAGAAAAATCGTCTGCAAAAAGAGCAGGAAGCAAAAGACGCTCTTGAAAAAGCGCGTATAGAGCGCGAACAGGCGGAAAATCAGCGCCTTGAGCAAGAGCGCATTGCTAAAGAAAATGCTGCTAAAGCACAGGCCGAAGCTGCAAAACTTCCAGCAACGCCAGTTTCCCCTGCGCCCGTAGCTGAAGCTAAATCTCCGCCCCCACCACCAGTTGCAGAAGTGAAAGCTCCACCTGCTCCATCCGCGCCTACGGCGGCGGCCGATAATGCTGAGCCGCTCATCCCAATGGAAGAAAAGCCTGTTCCTGCAGCAGCGCAAAAATCTCCGTCTCCTCCTCCGCCACCCGTTGCCGCAGTAAAAGCTCCGTCTGCGCCTGTAGCTCCTGTTGCTGCTAAACCTGAACTGCCAAAACCAGAGGCGGCGACCGAATCTTCTCGTCCGGCGCTTCGTATCGTATTTAAGCCAACTGAAACCGCTGTTCCACTCTCTATCAAAGATAATTTGAACGAAGTCATCACGCGTCTTAAAACTAATGCAGATGAACGCGTGACGCTTATTGCGTATGCTTCCAGCCTTGGCGAACAGGCCAGCACATCGCGCCGTGTTTCGCTCTCGCGCGCGCTGTCGGTTCGTGGTGCGCTCATCGATCAGGGCATTGCTCCGCTGCGCATCAACGTGCTGGCTGAAGGCGATAAGAACCCAGGCGGCGAGCCCGATCGCGTGGATATTTTTGTTCGCACGTCTACCGACAAAAAATAAACAGCGACGAGCAGACAATGGCTGGCCATTCCCATTTTAAGAACGTCATGCGCCGCAAAGGCGCGCAAGATGCCAAAAAAGGTAAAATTCTCACCAAGGTGCAGCGCGAAATCATCGCCGCCTGCAAAGGCGGTAGCGGTGACCCTGCCACCAACCCCCGCCTTCGCGCCGCTGTTCAATGGGCACGCGAAGAAAACATGCCGCGCGACCGCATCGAAGCAGCCATCAAGCGTGGCAGCGGCGCAGGCAACGAAAGCGAAAACTACAAACCCATCCGCTACGAAGGCTATGGCCCGGGCGGCACCGCGCTTATCGTGCAGGCGCTCACCGACAATTTGAATCGCACCGCGCCGGAAATGCGTTCCGCTTTCCTTAAATATGGCGGCAACCTTGGCGAAACGGGCAGCGTAAGCTTCATGTTCGACCATGTGGGTTTCATTGTCTATCCGCTACCTACAGCCGGTGAGGAAGCCATGTTCGAAGCCTCGTTGGAAGCGGGCGCCGACAATTGCGAAACAGATGGCGAGCAGCACTCCATCACCACCAGCATCGAAGGATTTATCGGTGTGCGTGATGCGCTGGAGAAAAAATTTGGCGCGGCGCAGTCCGCCAAGTTCACATGGCTGCCGAAAAACACCGTTTCCGTCAGCGATGAACATGCCACTTCGCTGCTCAAACTCATCGATGTTCTGGAAGACAACGACGACGTGCAGGAAGTTTTCTCCAATTTTGAAATCTCCGAAGCACTGGCCGAAAAACTCAGCGCATGACAACTTTTTCTGTCATCCTGAGCGAAGCGCAGCGTAGTCGAAGTATCTTTTTAATGGGTAATAGATCCCTCGACAAGCTCGGGATGACAATCGCATGACGATCATCATCGGCATTGACCCTGGCCTGACGCACACTGGCTGGGGCATTATTGCCAGCAATGCCAACCACCTTTCCTTCATTGATTGCGGTGTCATCACCTCGGCAAAAGACGCACCACTTTCCGCCCGCCTGAAAGAAATCAACGCAGGCCTTGTTGCCGCCATAGGCAAACATAACCCCGATGAAGCAGCCGTTGAAGAAACCTTCGTGAACATGAACGGTGCATCAACGCTCAAGCTCGGTCAGGCGCGCGGAGCGATACTTCTGACGCTTTCGCTCGCTGGCCTGAGCGCCTACGAATACAGCGCCAACCTCGTCAAAAAAAGTGTCGTCGGCAGCGGCCACGCCGACAAAACACAAATCGCGATGATGGTAAAAACGCTGCTGCCCGCCAGCAACGCTAAAAAAGCCGACGCGGCGGACGCACTCGCCGTTGCCATTTGCCATGCGCATCATCGACGGTGGCGACTGGCGAAAGGAAAAGTTCGTGCGCTGGATGTTCGAAGACGAGGCTCGG
>RFOF01000092.1 GCA_009926845.1 Alphaproteobacteria bacterium | reverse complement strand
AATAGCGCTAAGCTATCTGCGCCACCAGAGGTGGCCACGGCAAGGTGAGGAGAGGGGGGGAATACGCAGCAAGCCTCAAGCCAAGCGGCAAATTCCGCCGCACTGACCGGGCTCACGGATGCGTTATTGGCAGCCAATGCGTTTTTGCTCAGTTTCAGCTTTGTGCGCCGCGTTGGCAGCGGTTTTGCCAAACTTGCTGACTACTTGACCAAGCACGGCACACGCTTGCTTGCTTTGTTTCAAAGCATCAAGCGACATCGCCAATTTTAGCAGGTTATCTGCGGCTTTTGGGCCACTTGGGGATGCTTCAAACCCCTGACGGAAATTATCTGCGGCATTAGCATAATCCTTCTTGATATAGAAGGTTTCACCCAGCCAATAGTTAGCATTTCCAGCTAATGGATCTTTCGGATATTTTTTGAGGAAGGTTTTAAAACCTGCTGAAGCCTCATCATATTTTGTTTGGTTCAATAGGCGGAACGCATAGTTATAATGGTCACGGGCATTAGCAAATTGTGGTTGCGCAGCTAAGGCATCATCAGCCTTGGGCGAGTCTTTAGCGGGAGTTCCTAACGACTGCGAAACGGTAGTTCCCGTGGAAGCATCACGCACTTCAACTTTGCTTCCCACCAATGGCTTGCGCACTTCCGTTGCGTTGGCGGGAGGGGATTGTGGAACTACGGAAGCAGGTGCAGTGGGCTCGACCACAGGGGCGGCAGGTGGTTGAGGTTGCGCAATGTCACTGAAACGAAACTCGGTATCCTTGCGGAATTTTTCAAGGTCTTCCGCCAGCTTCCGGTTTTGAAATTGACTTTCTTCGAGACGACCATTGAGCGCGCGAATCTGCTCCTCCAATGCATTGATGCGTACGTCCATCTGTGCATTGTTCATCTCACTGGGGTCAGCGTCGCCATCGTTTGCACGAGCATAGAATGGGCAGCAGGTAAGTGCAAAAATAACCAGTAGCGAAGGAAGGAAATGAAGTGGCTTCATGGGTTTCAACATTAATGGTGAATAAGTGGCTGCAGTATAAGAAATTACATCGCCAGTGCAAGTATATTTGCCTAAAAAAACTTCGCCCCGCTGCCCTAGTAAAAGGGAGCGGGGCGAATCATTCTTATATCATCGCTAGATTATTTGGTAGAGATGATGGTTACACCGCGACGGTTCTGGCTCCAAGCGGATTCATCTTCGCCGATAACAGCTGGGCGTTCTTTGCCATAGCTGATGGTGTTGATGCGCGAGGAAGCCACACCGAGGCCAGTGAGGTATTTTTTGGTAGAGGAAGCACGACGTTCACCGAGTGCAATGTTGTATTCACGGGTGCCGCGTTCATCGCAATGGCCTTCAACGGTTACGTTCACGCCAGAGTTAGCTTTCAGCCAAGCAGCTTGGGCCGCGAGGGTTTTTTGACCTTCAGAGGAGATGGATGAGCTATCATACTCGAAAAAAACACGGTCAGAAACGCCCTGGGCAAGTTCACCCGAGCCGGTGCCTGGGCCGCCGGAACCATATTGACCACCGGTGCCATTGCCAGAACCGCCTGGGGTGCTATCACAAGCAGACAGAATAAACGTAGCGGCAACCAGTGCCAGAGTTTTGGTAAACAGATTCATATACGACTCCTAAAACAAAAAATTTAAAGTATTTCGATGAGCCCACAACGCATGTGGTCATGCACAATCAGTTAGCGTAAAACGGCTATAAATCAATCCACATTTTCGCGCGCGAGCGCGACTGAGTCATGATTTTAATCGTCTGTGTTATAACGGCAACAGTGGCGACCATGCGGGGTCAGATGCATCCATTGGTGTGACGACCTCGCGCAGGTTGTAGCCAGTCACGTCGACGGTATAAACCCTTGTCGCGCCTTGTTTCCCACGTGAGGTAGGGAATTGGCGATGGAAAGTGATGACGCGGCCATTGGGCGACCAGCTTGGGCCTTCGTCCAGATAGCTTTCAGTCAGCAGCCGCTCGCCGCTGCCATCGGGGCGCATTACACCTATATAAAAGCGCCCACTTTTCATTTTGGTAAAGGCAATAAGGTCAGCGCGGGGCGACCAAACAGGTGTACCATAGCGCCCATCCCCAAAGCTGATACGTTGAGGGTTGCTGCCGTCGGCGCTCATCACATAAAGCTGTTGGGAGCCGCCGCGGTCTGAGTTGAACACTATACGGTTGCCATCGGGCGAGTAGCTTGGCGACGTGTCGATGCTGTTGCCGTTGGTGAGTTTACTCAATTTGCGAGAACGAAGATCCATTTTGTATATTTGCGTCACGCCATTAGCGGCCACCGACATCACGATGGAGTTGCCATCGTTAGAGAAGCGAGGGGCAAATGACATGCCATCAAATGTGCCGAGCGATTCTTCACGGCCGGTCTGTAGATCGCGAAGAAAAACGCGCGGCTGACGTCCAGCATAAGACATATAGAGAATTTCCTGCGAGTTAGGCGAGAAGCGTGGGGTGAGTACCAAGGCTTTGCCGTCAGTGAGGAATTTGTGGTTTTCGCCGTCTTGATCCATGATAGCAAGACGCTTAACGCGGCGCAAATCAGGGCCACTTTCCGCGACATATACAATCCGCGAATCAAAATAGCCGGATTCACCGGTCAGGCGTTTATAAATTTCATCGGCCATGATGTGCGCGATGCGACGCCAGTTGCCACGAAAGGTATTATATTCTTTGCCGGCAATTTGTTCCTCGCCATAGACATCCCATAGGCGAAATGACACTTTTAACTTGTCACCACCTTCTTCGGTAATGCTGCCGGTAACCAGTGCCGCAGCGCTGATTTGACGCCAGTCAACAAATCGGGGAGCAACCGAATTGGGTGCAACATTTTCAATGAATGATTGAGGATCAAGCGGGCGAAACAGTCCGGAACGCTCTAAATCAGCCGCAACAACACGCATAATGTCGGCGCCAACACCAGAACTTCCGCCGCCTGCTGATGGCAACGCAGGAATGGCGATGGGCATCGGCTCAACATTGCCTTTAGTAACATCAATCCGTAGCGCTGCGTTGGCAGATGAGGAAGCAAACAAAGCGAGGGCCGCGAGGGCAAAAAATATTTTTTTCATAATTTAAAACAACATCTCTCTGGGGTCAAAATTCACTTCAGTATTGTGCCATGTATTGTATTTGTCGGGTGGCAAATCTTTCAACGGGCTGCATTGGCGAACGGCGCGGATGGCGCTATCGGCTGCGGCCCGATAAAAAGCATCGCTACTATAACGTGCTTTCGATGAAGGCGCTAGTTCAACTTTTGTCACTGTTCCATCAAGGGCAATTTCAATTTCCACCAACACGGATAATTCATGTGCATCTTTCGCGCCAGCGGGCACACTCCAACATTTTGCAAACTGGCTTCGAAGTGCATCTTTTTCGCTCATGGAAAGCGGCATGCTCGCGTCATAATTGGTTGAGCGGCTCTGCGCCTGCGAGCTGGTGTCCGGTTTTTTCTTTTCGTCTTTGGGTTTTTCTTTTTCCTGCTCTTTTGTGACCGTATTTTTGACAGCCTTCAAGATCGCCGCAAGGTCTTCATCCTTGGGTTTGTTCTTGGGCTCTTCTTTTTTTGGCTCTTCCTTTTTGACTTCCGCAGGTTTTTTCTCGTCCTTTGGTGGGGCGAGTTCTTCCTTCGGTGGCGGTGGTGGCTCACTCATCTTTACCGGCGGGGTAGGGGGCTTGGGTTTTTCAGGCTCTGGCGGCGCGTCTTTTTTTTCATCAGGCGCGGGTGGTTTTTCCGACGGCTTGATGTTGCTGACTTCAGTTATGGGCAAAATTTCAACCGAGATGGCCTGCGGTTCGGGTGGTTGTTCGGGCGAGAGCCACGAAGGCAAGCCAAATATCATGAGGAGCAGCATCAAAAGATGCAGAAATCCTGAAATGATGAGCCCCTCTTTGCGTTCGTGGCGCACAGTTTATTTCCCTTTATCAGCGGCAGAATCACCTGTTTCGGTGATCAGGGCGACCTTGCCAAAACCGGCAGCATTTATTTCGCCAACCACCTGCATGATGCGGCCATAATCCACCACCTTGTCACCACGTACGAAAATGCGCGTATCTTTTTTCTCCGAAGTGACGGCTTTGAGTTTTTTCTGCAGGTTCTTCAGCTCGACCTTTGTTTTCTGGATATAGATGTCACCCTCTTTGGTGATGGAGATAGACAGAGGCTCATCTTGTCCAGCCACGGGTGATGCGCTGCTGGTCGGCAGGTCGACATTCACGCCCGAGGTCATCATCGGTGCTGCCACCATGAAGATGATGAGCAACACGAGCATCACGTCCACCATCGGCGTGACGTTGATTTCGGAGAATGCGCGTGCGCGAACGCTGCGCCGATTGCTGGCTTTGGAGCCGCCACCTACACTAAATGCCACGGTTAGCCCTCCAACTGGCGAGAGAGAATGGTGTCGAACTCGGTGCTAAAATCTTCCAGCTTGCCTTCAAAACGCCCGAGGTCATTGGAGAATTTGTTGTAGGCAATAACTGCCGGAATCGCCGCGAACAAGCCAATGGCGGTCGCGAACAAGGCCTCCGCGATACCAGGCGCTACGGCCACTAGCGAGGTGTTCTTCGATATGGTGATGGCGTGGAAGCTGTTCATGATGCCCCACACGGTGCCAAACAAGCCGACGAACGGCGCGGACGAGCCAACGGTGGCCAAAAAGCCGAGGCCGCTTTCGAGATGTTCGGTTTCGCGGTTACGCGCCACCATCATCACCTGCACGATGCGCTCGCGCATGGAAAGTTTCATGCCGCCGATGGCTTGTGAGGTGCCGGTTTTGGAGTGGAACCACTCTTCCATCGCCGCCACGAAAATAACCGCCATCGGGTGATTGGCGCGTTTTTTGGTTTTTTCATAAAATTTATCCAGTGCTTCGCTCGACCAGAAATCCTGTTCGAATTTGGCGGCCTTTTGCTTGATGCTGCGGAACAAAAAATATTTTTCCGCGATGATGGCCCAGCACCAGAACGAGGCAAAAAGCAGCAACATCATCACAATCTTCACTACCCAGTCGGCCTGAAGAAACATACCCAACATGGAAAAATCATGCATTCCCGCAGAGCCCGCCAGCGTTGCAGAATTAACGCCGGAAACGGCGGTGGACGTTGCAGAAGCCGTACTATAATCAACCATAATGTCACCCCAAATTTCGACAGGTTAGTGTTTAAATAATTTTTTCATTGCGTTTCGAATGCGTGGCGGCAGCGGAATAAGGCCCATATCACGCCCAACCACCGCCAATTTCACATCGATCTCCACCAGCGTTTCATCGCCGTTTTTGATCGTCTGTTGCATACGGATACTGACCTTGCCTATATCCTCCAGTCGGGTCTCAATTGTCAAGAGGTCATCCATGCGCGCAGGCTTTAAAAAATCAACGTTGCAACGGCGCACCACAAAGCCGACACCTTCCTCGCGCATGAGATCAGATTGCTCGATACCCGCCACGCGGAGTGCCTCGGTGCGCGCTCGCTCGGCGAATTTCAGATAATTCGCGTAATAGACGATGCCCGCCAGGTCGGTATCTTCATAGTAAACGCGGATGGGGAAGGTGTGTGCGTGCGATGTCATTCCCAATAATCATAATGATTAGGTGGAGTAGAATCTTGGTGTGTTTTGCTACCACCAAAAATAAATTTATAAATCCCAAACATAAGGACTATTCCACCAATGGTAAGAAAAAATGTTTCCATAAAAATTATTCCTCATCATCCAACAGCGGCAAGGTGGCAATTTGCGCAGGTGGCTTGAGCCCTAGATGTTTGAAGCAGCTTTGCGTCAGCATGCGCCCACGCGGAGTGCGTTGAATAAAACCTATCTGCAGCAGATACGGCTCAATGGTTTCTTCGATTGCGTCGCGCTGCTCGGAGAGGCCAGCGGAAATGGTTTCCACGCCCACTGGCCCGCCCTGATAATGGTCAGCGATATAGCGCAAATAGCGGTGATCGGCGGAATCCAGCCCTGCTTCATCCACCTCTAATCGCAGCAGCGCATTATCCGCGAGTTTTTTGTCGATGATGTTTTTATCCTCCGCATGGGCAAAGTCGCGCACACGACGCAACAGGCGCAGCGCAATGCGCGGCGTTCCGCGCGAGCGGCGGGCAATTTCGTGCGAACCATCTTTGGAAACGCCTATATTCAGCAGGCTTGCCGCGCGTTCCACCACACCCTGCAAATCTTTCGTATCATAAAAACGCAGGCGCAGCGGGATGCCAAAACGATCACGCAGCGGGCCCGTAATCAGCCCCAATCGCGTGGTGGCACCCACCAGCGTAAAGCGCGGCAGGTCAATGCGCACGGTGCGTGCGGCGGGGCCTTCGCCGATCATCAGGTCGAGCTTGTAGTCCTCCATCGCCGGATAGAGAATCTCCTCCACCGCCGGGTTCAGGCGGTGTATCTCATCGACGAATAGAACATCGCCCGCTTGTAAATTCGTAAGCACTGCTGCCAAATCTCCTGCCTTGGTGAGGATAGGTCCGGAAGTAGGACGAAAGCCAACCCCCATTTCCTTGGCGATAATTTGCGCGAGTGTCGTTTTTCCAAGCCCGGGAGGGCCATAAAGCAGCACATGGTCGAGACTGTCGCTGCGCCCACGCGCAGCTTTGATGAACACGTCGAGATTTGAGCGCACCTCCGGCTGGCCAGTAAAATCTGCTAGCGAAAGTGGGCGCAGCGCCGTTCCCAGCGCGTCGTCGTCGTTTAATTCTGCGGTGGTGATGCGCTCAGCTTCGGTCATTTTTTTTCCTCGTCATCCCGAGCTTGTCGAGGGATCTTAAAGATTCCTCCACTCGCTTTGCTCGGTCGGAATGACACATAAAAAAACTCATTTGCGCGCCAATTGTTTAAGGCTGTTTTTAATTAATCCATCGAGCGATGCGTCGCCGTCTTCTCCCGCTTTCATTGCGGCGGTGTATGCCTCGCTGCGTGAGTAGCCAAGGTTGACCAGCGCCGAGATAGCGTCTTCGGTAAAAGTGGTTCGTGGTTCGTGGTTCGTGGTTCGTGATTTATCTTTTTTCTTTTCACCATCCACCATCCACGATCCACCATCCACTGGCATCTTGAGCACCTTGTCTTTCAGCTCGGTCACGATGCGTTCAGCCAGTTTTGGGCCGATGCCGCTGATGGCTTTGAACGCGGCGATGTCTTTGGCGATGATGGCGTGCACGAGCTGCGCAGGCGAGTATGCGCCGAGGATGGTCAGCGCCGTTTTGTTGCCCACACCCTGCACGGTGGCCAGAAGGCGGAACCAGTCGCGCTCAATAGCATCGGAAAACCCATACAGGTGAATATGGTCTTCGCGAACGTGGGTTTCGATGGTCAGTTCAGCGGCTGCGCCCACCTCTAATGCCGCCAGCGTGCGCGGGCTGCAAAAGGCCACATAGCCCACGCCGCCGACATCAATGATGACGGAATCTTCGGTGACGCTATCG
>RFOF01000091.1 GCA_009926845.1 Alphaproteobacteria bacterium | reverse complement strand
GACGGCGGTGCTTGCCAAAAAGAACATCGCGCTCAAGCCGGTGAAAAATCTGGTGGATGAAATTTGGGTGGACAGACCCGCGCCGCCCGCGTCTGAACTTTTCGTGCATGGGGTGGAATTTTCGGGTGAGTCTTCCGATGAAAAGCGCAAAAAGATCGCGGCAAAAATAAAAGAAGAGGGGGCGCTGGCCTGCATCCTGACTTCGCCTGAAAGCGTGTGCTGGTTGCTGAATGTGCGCGGCGGCGACGTAGAAAATACGCCGGTGGCGCTGATGACGGCCATCATCGACAAGGAAGGCGGCGTGCGGCTGTATATCGGCCCGTGGCGCGTGAGCGATGAGGTGAAGAAACATCTGGGCGCGGGCGTGAAAGTGCGCGAGCCAATCCAGCTCGAATCGGACATTCGCACGCTGGCGTCCGAAGGCGCGAAGATCATGCTTGATTCATCGTCCGCGCCTGTGTGGTTCGCGCAGGTGGTGGCCGATACGGGCGGTGTGGTAATAGAAGCGACCGACCCTTGCACCCTGCCAAAGGCCTGCAAAAACAATGTGGAGCTCGCAGGTATCCGCGCGGCGCACATCCGCGATGGGGCGGCGGTGGCAAAGCTGCTGTGCTGGCTTGATGGGCAAAAAAACGTGACCGAAATTGAGGTGGCCGACAAGCTACTTGGTTTCCGCCAAGAGCAAAAATATTTCCGAGGGGCCAGCTTTCCGACCATTGCTGGCAGTGGGCCACATGGCGCCATCGTACATTATCGCGCCACCGACGAGAGCAACCGCACGCTGCAAACGGGTGAACTCTTTTTGCTTGATTCTGGCGGGCAATATCGTGATGGCACGACCGACATCACCCGCACGGTGGCCATCGGCGCGCCAAGCGCCGAGCATAAAGACCGTTTTACGCGCGTCCTCAAAGGCCATATCGCTATTGCCACCGCGCGCTTTCCGGTCGGCACTGCCGGTTCGCAACTGGACGCGCTCGCTCGCCACGCGCTGTGGGAAGTGGGGTTGGACTACGACCACGGAACGGGGCACGGTGTTGGCCAGTTCCTCGGTGTGCATGAAGGGCCGCAGCGCATCAGCAAACGCGGGGGCGACGTGGCGCTCGCCGCTGGCATGATAGTTTCCAACGAGCCGGGCTATTATAAAACCGGCGCATATGGCATCCGCATTGAAAATCTAGTGGCGGTGGCGGAGCGCGAGCAGGGCGAGGCGAAAAAATTCCTTGGGTTCGATACGCTGACCTGCGCGCCGATGGATACCCGTCTTGTTGAGCCAGCGCTACTCACGCCCGCTGAAAAAAAATGGCTGAACGACTATCACGCATGGGTGCTCGCTGAGCTTTCGCCTGCACTTTCTGCTGCTGAGCAGGCGTGGCTGGCTTCCGCATGCGCGCCTATTAATTAAGCCTTTGCATTTTCTCCCTGAATTGCTAAGACAGTAGGGTCAAAAATAAAAAAACAGGGAGAACCCACCATGTCTTTTGCTAAATTCATGATCAAAAAGTCCATCAATCAGATACAAGCAGAATCTGAAAGTGGTGAACTCAAGCGCTCGCTTTCTGCGGCCAATCTTGTGAGCCTTGGCATTGGCTGCATCATCGGCGCGGGGATTTTCGTGATGACCGGACAAGCCGCCGCAGAACACGCTGGCCCAGCTATCATTATCTCTTTTATTTTGGCAGGTCTTTGCTGCGCATTTGCCGGTCTTTGCTACGCGGAACTGGCCTCTATGCTTCCTGTTTCCGGTAGCGCCTATTCTTATGCCTATGCCAGCCTGGGCGAGATTTTCGCGTGGATAATGGGGTGGCTTTTGCTGCTTGAATATGGGCTTGCAGCGTCAACTGTGGCGGTGGGCTGGTCGGGTTATGTCGTCAGTTTTTTGGGTAATTTCGGGATAGTGATACCTGAATATTTAACCAAATCGACGATTGTCTTAAATGAGTCCAAGGAAATGATATTCACCAACCAATTCAACCTGCCTGCGATGCTTGGCGTGGCGATGATGAGTGTGTTGTTGATTTTTGGTGTAAAAGAATCGGCCAGCTTTAACAATGTAATCGTGTTTATCAAAGTGGCCGTTATTTTATTGTTTATTGCTGTCGGCGCGTTTTATGTGAATCCCGACAACTGGCATCCGTTTATTCCAGAAGCTGTTCCGGGCGGCGATGATAAATATGGTTGGGGCGGTATTTTCCGTGCGGCAGGCATCATATTTTTTGCCTATGTCGGGTTTGAAGCGGTTTCCACCGCGGCGCAGGAAGCCAAAAACCCCCAACGCGATATTCCGATTGGTATTTTGGGCTCGCTGGTTATTTGCACCATCATTTATATGGCGGTTGCAGCCGTTCTAACCGGCATTGTTCCCTATACCACCTTGGCGGTTCCCGATCCTATCGCGGTGGCGGTGGATGCTATTCATCTGCCGTGGCTTTCGTTTATTGTGAAAATAGGCGCTATCGCGGGGCTTACCTCGGTGATGATGGTTCTACTTTATGGTCAGACGCGCATTTTCTACACCATGTCGAAAGATGGTTTAATTCCACCTGTATTCAGTAAAATCCATCCCAAATTCAAGACGCCTTGGATCAATACAATCTTAGTGGGTGTTATAGTTTCGGTGGCGGCGGGGATGACACCGATTAGCATTTTGGGCGATCTGGTGTCGCTTGGAACATTGGCTGCATTTTGCATTATTTGCTTCAGTGTGTTTTATCTGCGGCGCACGGCTCCTGAGATGAAACGCCCCTTTTCTGTGCCCTATCCGAAGGTGACGCCATGGCTGGGGATTCTCTGCTGCGGCTATCTAATGTGGGGACTAAAGGGAATGCTTTTGACGCTGAAATTCTATTTTGTCATTGGTATTTTGATTTATATTTTTTATGGATATCGCAATAGTAAAATCAGAAACAGCGCTAAGGCATTGAATGAAATAATTAATCGTGAAGCTTAAGCGGCGTTTTAACAAATTTACGCTTTTTTAAATTTTGTCATCCAATTGTCATAATTAGCTGCTATACTGAGGGAGTAGAAATCCGTCTGTAAGCAAGGCTAGTTGGTGAACATATACACGTATCCTAATTCATCTATCGTGCGCGAAGTGTCGTTCGTGAAGTCCGACGGCGGCTCTCTGCGCGCCTATCTGACGGCGGCGGAAGGCGCGGATCCGAAGTTGCTTTATGCTGCGATGTGCCATCTGGCGGATGAAGGTTTGCAATGCATTCCTTCGTTTGAAAATGGCAGGCCGGTGCTTGAAGTGCGCGGCATCGGCAAGGAACAATCATTGCTAAAACTGCTGGAAGAAAAAGGCAGCGTGGTTGGCGCACCACGCGTTATCAAAGAACTTGGCGAAAAAACCGGCTTTATGGACAAGGTCAAGAAACGCAGCTTGCTGGCAAGCGGAATGACATTTTTGGGTGGCGATGTTTGTTTCGCAATGTATGGATATAAAGATAGCAGTAAGCTCGATATTGCTGCTGCTATGGCGTACGCGCTTGGTACCGCATCAACCTTGATATTAGCGCGCAAAGATCAATCTGACCTTCAGATAAAAGATATTTCCAAGAAAATGGCTGCCTATATGCGCTCGCAGCAAACAGGCATTCCCAATGATTGCGCCGTCAACAGTATTATTGCGGAACATAATAAATCAACGTTGAAGAAAACTGATGATTATTTGCGTCAATATCCATCGGAAATGTTCAATATGTTTACCGGCCTTGCCGGTGCATTGATTGCGATAGCGGCATATAAAGGAAAGGTGCTTGGAAAACCGACGGCGAATGCTTTTAAGGAAGCGGCAGAAAAATTAGTCGGGCGAGGCAGCACACTTACGGGGCATGCCTTACAGGAAGCAGCGCAAGCCAAGGCCATAAGTGCTATGCGTAAAGAAGGCTGGGGCGATGTGGGGTTGGGCCTCATGACCACGGCATCGGGAGCTTTTGGCGCGCTGGTCACCGAAAAGGCACATGATCCGGATGCGCCGAAAAAAACGGGTGTTGCTGCGATGTGGCAATGGATGCAGGAACATCCGCTTTCTATTGCTGGCGGCGGGTATTTGGTTAGCACCATGTGCCATGCTTGGAGTACGGGCGTTGCCTGGAAAAGCGGCGATAGTGAGCGACGTAAAGCAGTGAAGTGGCGGGTGGGCTTTATTGTGACCAATGTGATCGCGGAAATTTTACTCGCCATCTCCTCAAAGGGCCATGGTGACGGCGTGGTCAGCGATCGAAGCGTTGATGATAGCGTCATTGCGCTTGCTGCGGATCTGATCATTCAGCAGCCGAAGAAATTGCAGCCAACGCTTATCGATCAAGTTGCTGATTTTCTCGGGCAGCCCAATATTCTGGCGCTTAAAGACCGTGATGTAAGAAAAGAATTGGAAGATCGTGTGGCGCAGATGCGCGAAAATCCGTGGGCCAAAGCGCAGGGACAAGCCATTAAAGCAAGCACTGCACCCATTGAAAAACGCACAGAAACCGACCCCGAAAAAATGCACATCTGGCAGGAAAAAGTGGCCAAGGCGGCGAGCATTACGCCATCGCCATTGATACACTAGAGGATATTAGTTTTTTTTAGCTCCGATCGCGGGGGCTGCTATTGCTTTGCTCGCCATTTGCGAGATGAGGTAGTCTACGTCGTGATTGGTGATGACCGAGGCAAACTCTGAGCGTTGCGTAGTGATCATGCTTACGCCTTCAACGATGATGTCGAACACGGCGAATTTGTTTTTGCCAGAGGCTTCACGTACGCGATAATCAACGAATACGGGTTCGCTATTTGGCTCGCCGGTGGATACTTCCATGCTGACAAAAAACTCACCATCGCCATCGTCGCGCGTACTGGTAATTTTAAAGCTGCCGCTGGTGTATTCGGTGAAGCGGCTCGCATAGGTTTGCACAAGGAACTGTTCATATTCTTTCAGGTAGCGCCTTAGCAGCAGACGGCGCTAATGCAAAAAGAGCAAGCGCAAGAACGGTAGAGATGAGAGACTTCATGCGGCGTACCCACTCATTTGGCTTTTTCTTTATGGCACATTTCAGGGGATTTCACCTGTGCATTGGCCGCTGACTTGTCGCGCGCAATCTTGCCTCGACGGATATGATCCGCACGTCTTTGTGCAAACGCGCTGCGGAACATAGCATAAGGGTCTACCGAGTCACGATACAGGCCATCGATGAGTTCCATATTACGTGCGCGGAAATCAAGGCCCATTGCCGCCCCCTGAGCAAGCGAAGCACCATCGCCTTGATCGATGTAGCTTACAGGATTTAGCAACATATCGCCCACGCGGCCAACGCCATCGCGAACGTTAGACGGCCCAAGCAGTGGCAGAACGAGGTAAGCGCCTGTGTCTGCACCATAGAAGGCAAGGGTTTCACCGAAGTCTGCGTCACGCGCTTTCAGGCCAATCTCGCCGGCGGCATCGAAAAGGCCAGCAACACCGAAGGTGGAGTTGATGAGGAAGCGCCACAAAATAGCCATGCTGTTCGAGCCATCCAGCTGTAGAATAGAGTTGCCTAGATAAACGGGAGAATAGAGGTTGTCCAGCGCATTAGAAATGTGCGTGCGGCCATACTCAGGTACGACACCGCGGTAAATGGAGGCAGCAGGACGCACAACCAATTGGTCAGCGTAGCGGTTGAAGCCGAAGATGCCACGGTTCAGCGGCTCCAGCGGGTCATTATCGCTAGCATCAGCATATTTATCAGCTTTATCTGCGCCAGCTTTAGGAGCGGTGCTGCAACCGGAAAAAAGGCTGAGAGCGAGGAAAATAGCGGCAACAAGAGAGAGACGGCGCGAAACTTCGGATGACATAGTATATTCCTAAATTAGACTTTGACCTAAGCCCCAGTATAAAGGGCTCAAAGTTAAAGCATTATAAATGACGATGGCAAAATCTACATGGCTGCGTGCACACAACCAATATAAAAATGATGGTAAAAGCCCATAATATTATGATATTGCACTGCTGTTGTATATAAATCACAGCCCTGACAGGAAAATTACGTGACCGTTCTTAGCCAGCATTTCACTTCCCCGCCACCCGCGGTTTCTTTTGAGTTCTTTCCGCCCAAAACACCGGAGATGGAGCAGAAACTCTGGCAGTCCATTACGCAACTGGCGCCGCTGAATCCGTCTTTTGTTTCAGTGACTTATGGGGCAGGTGGCAGCACCCGCGAACGCACGCACTACACGGTGGGGCGTATCATAGGCGAAACGAAGCTCAAGCCCGCCGCGCACTTGACCTGCGTGGATGCAAGTCGTGCTGAGGTGGACGAGGTGGCGCGCGCCTATTGGGACGCGGGCGTTCGGCATATCGTGGCACTGCGTGGCGACTCACCGACGGGGGGCGCGTATGTGCCGTATCCTGAAGGCTATCGCTACTCCAGCGAGCTGGTGGCTGGGCTCAAGAAAATCGGGGATTTTGACATTTCGGTGGCGGCCTTCCCTGAAAAACATCCGGAATCACCAAGTTTTGACGCCGATATTGAGTATTTAAAACAAAAAATTGATTCCGGTGCCACCCGCGCGATCACCCAATATTTCTTCGATGTTGAGCATTATTTCCGCCTTGTCGAACGCGTGCGCGCGGCGGGAATCACCATCCCCATCGTGCCGGGCATACTCCCGGTGGGCAATGTGGCGCAGGTCAAAAAATTCAGCGCTATGTGTGGCGCGAGCGTGCCCGCGTGGCTGGAAACATTGTTCGACGGGCTGGACGCTGACCCCGCCACGCGCAATCTGGTGGCGGTCACGGTGGCGGCGGAGCAATGCCGCCGCCTGGTGGAATTTGGTTGCGACCACTTACATTTTTATACGCTCAACCGCGCCGATTTAAGCGCCGCCATCTGCCGCATTTTGGGGTTAAGAAGTTAGCCTGCCCGCTCCATGCGGATGATGAGGCGCTGGTTGCGCTCCTGGTTGGCAGGGATGGGTTTGCCCTGAGGGTCGAGGTTCGGGACTTTGGGCTGGCTGTCGCCATAGCCCACCGCTTTTATCTGCTCTGGTTTCACGCCGCTTTCGATGAAAAACCGCACCATGCGCGCGGCGCGGGCGGCGGAAAATTCCCAGTTCGAGGGATAAACGGCGAGGGCGTTGGTGGTGTTGTCTGTGTGGCCTTCGACCGCGATTTTGAATTTCACAAAATCAGATTTTTTGATGGCGTCGCTAATTTCGGTGAGCAGGGGAATGTTCTCGGGCACCAGCTCCACCGAGCCTTTTTGGAAAAATTTGATGGCGGAAATTTCCATTTCCACACCCTTGTCTCCACCTTCGATGGCCACGTCTTTGAGCGCTTGGTGGCGTTCGACCGCGCCGCGCATTTCCCGCATTAAACCATGAAACGGCGTGGATAAATCGACCGCGCCGAACTTTTCCGCCATGCCTTGGGTGATGCTGGCAAACTTGTCTTTTTTCGGTTCGGAAACGGAAACGAAGATGATGAAAAAACACAGCAGCAGCGTTATCAT
>RFOF01000010.1 GCA_009926845.1 Alphaproteobacteria bacterium | reverse complement strand
GTGCGCGAACTTCAGATGATAATAATGTGCCAGACATCCTAGACACTTACGCACACTTACGTTAAAAAACTCTCAACGCTTCAGACGATAGGGGTATAGTTTAGTTGTTTTAGAATATATCAAGCATAGGGCATCGCAGAAAATTGTAAATACATCGCACCCATGTTTTTACAGCATGACAACAATGGTGACATACCGCGCCAGCTTGCCGATTGTTACCAAAATGACGAACAGAAAAAAGTTCGTTCTTAATACACCTGCAATCAACGTCAGCGGATCACCGATGATGGGAACCCACGAAAGCAGTAGCGTCCAAACGCCGAAGCGTTGATAAGTTCGCGCTGCTTTATCGAGTGCGGCTTCCTTTACTGGAAACCAACGGCGGTGTTTGAAGTGCGCGAGGTAACGGCCAAGAACCCAGTTGATGCAGGCTCCCAGCACGTTACCCAGCGTTGCCACTACCACCAATAACACTTCGTCATAATCGCCTGTTAGGTGCAATCCTACGAGTACCGCTTCTGACTGGGCGGGAATGATGGTTGCCGCCAGCAATGCAGAAAAGAACAGTGATGTTAATGGCAGTATTCCATCCATTTAGGTTAATGCGTATGGCCGTGTTCACCACCTGCCGAACCTAAAGCCATGATTAAAACAACCACGACGACCAGCACAGCAGCACCAATCGCAATAGATTTTATGCCACCTAATTGTTTGATTAAATCTTTCATGGGTATCTCCCTATTTCATGCGGTTGATGTCGGTGTAAGCACCAGTGGTTTTTAGCGTTAAAGTGACTGTTTCTTTGGTGCGGTTGCGCCAGAACCAGCCATGATGACCATCAAAGGCGGCTTCTATAACGCCTTTGTCACTAGCCTGCCCAACGCCTTTGCCATAGCCGTGATAGTCTATGTTTAGCTCTTTAGAATCGGCATGATTATCAAAGTTCACCTTGCCTGTGCTAGTCCACTCATAATGGACTTTTTCACCTTTTTTGAGCGTCACCTTAACTTCAGTGCCTTGATCCGGTGCAAGCGTGACTTTCGTTTCATCACTACGTTCTTTTGCTGCAACAGGCGCAGATGGCTGTTCAACTGGTGTCGCTGCTTCTGCGGCACTAACGGGCTGTAGCTTGGCAACCTGAGAAAGAGGCTGCGCGGATGAAGCCAGTTTAGCCACATCAGCAGCAGTCATTTTTTCACGAGCAGCTTCTTCAGCAAGCGACATCTTAATTTCGCCCATTGTTTTGAGGCCAGTCACCTTACCTATGCCTGTGGGGTCAATGCCATATTCAGCTGGCATGACGACCGTCACAAGCAAAGCAGATGCGACTGCGGCAGCAATAATGGTTGATTTGACGAGCTTCTTCGTGGATGGAAGCTCTCTGTCGTCGGGGATATTAGCGTTATACATAGTTGTTTCCTTTTATATATGTGATGTGTGTTTGTTACGATACGATGTAGCCAGTGATCTGGTATCCCATGAGTAGGAAGCCCAGCATCATCATGATGGCATTCGCGCTATATGCATGGCGCATGAAGCCCCCTGATTTACGCCAGTAAGTAATGGCGATCAGGATGCCTGCTAAGGCCAGTATTTGCCCAATTTCTACACCGACATTGAACGAGATGAGATTAGCCAACAGCCCATCTTTCGGCAGCTCATAATCCAAGATTTTGGTGGCAAGACCAAAGCCGTGGAATAGCCCGAAGATGAATGTTGCAGCCTTTGTGTTTGGCTGGAATCCAAACCAACGCTGGAATGCGCCCATGTTATCCAATGCTTTGTACACCACTGAGAAACCAATAATGGCATCAATAATATACGCGCTTATGCTGATTTCCATCAACACGCCCGAAAGCAACGTGATAACGTGGCCAACAGCAAAAAGCGTAACGTAAATTCCTACGTCTTTCAGGCGGTACAGGAAGAAAATGACACCGAACAAAAACAGTAGGTGATCGTATCCGGTCATCATATGTTTTGCTCCTAGATAGATGAAGGGCAAGATATGAACGCCAGATATTTCCGAGATGTAGCCCTTGTCGCCAGCTGTTACGCCGTGAGCAAAAGCATCCATTGGAAGGAAGGCCGTAAAACCGCATATTGTGGCAAAGAGTAGAAAGACGTTTGTTGGTGTTAGCCAACGCACGCCTCGTTTTTTAATGTAAGACATAGTGAGTCCTCGTTTGTATTAATTGGAGAATAAACGCTTAGTTAAATGAAGCGGTATTCACGCGGAGGACGCTCATGTTCGTAGAGAAAATCCTGAGCGGAGTGCGTCTGTGCAAACAGAGGCAAGCGTTCCGTCATGGATAACCTGTGTTGCCAAGCCGTAGCAGTGGCAAGAAAACCAACCCCATGCTCATTCGCGCTGACATGCTGATGGGTGGAATCTTCGTTGCAGTCATCATCGGCTTTATCAGAAATCTCAAGCAAAAAGCTGGTTTCATCATGATGGTGATGACCTGCATGGGTAGCGGTATGGGAAACGGGAAGCGTGCCAAGAACCATCGCAAGCAGCATGAAGCTGGCGATGACAGTGCGGAAGAATGTCGCAGTGTTAAAGTGTTTTATTGGCATAACCGTGTGTATTGACTTATCCTCCCTAGGGGGATATGATAATTCATATGAAAAGTCAACACCCTCATCATCACCATGACGATATTGCCCGTCGATTAAAACGGGCTGATGGTCATTTACGCAGCATCATCCAGATGATTGATGATGGAAAGCCCTGCGTAGAAATCGCGCAGCAATTACATGCAGTCGAGAAAGCAATTACACAGGCCAAGCGCACGCTCATACAAGATCACATCGACCATTGCTTGGAACATGCGCTGGAAAAACCATCCAGCAAAAAGACGGCTTCTTCCGATATTGAAGAATTCAAACAAATAACAAAGTTTTTATAGGTTCATCATGACTCCATTCGCAGAATTATTACAACAAGGCACGGGTCATGCGTGGCTCTTTATTCCAAGTGCTATTCTGCTGGGCGCATTACACGGGTTGGAGCCTGGGCATTCCAAAACCATGATGGCGGCGTTTATCGTTGCCATACGCGGCACGGTCAAACAGGCTATTTTGCTAGGTGTGGCGGCCACTATTTCTCACACGATGGTGGTGTGGGCAATCGCTCTGGGCGGTATGTATTTCTGGAAAGGCATGGATGCTGAAACCACCGAGCCTTATTTCCAGTTAGCCTCCGCCGCCATTATTATTGCCGTTGCGTTGTGGATGCTAGCACGCACGCGCAGGGACAATAAGCGTGCTAAAATGGAAGACCATCATCACGATCACGGTGACACACACCGCATTGATACAGGCCACGGCATTTTGGCGGTCAGTGTGTTTGAAGATGGCGTTCCTCCGCGTTGGCGATTACATACGGAAAGCGGCCATCCTTGGCACGCGCATCAGGTATCGCTGGAGACAGAAAGGCCAGATGGAACCCGCCAGACATTCTCGTTTGTAGAAAAGAATGGCTATCTTGAATCGGTTGAAGAAATTCCAGAGCCACACGAATTCATGGCGCGTGTCCGTTTAGGGCATGGCGATCATCACCATGATTATGATATTCCGTTTGTAGAACACGCACACGGCCATGACCATTTGCACGAAGAGCTTAAAGGCTTGGACGTTTCAACGGGGGGCTATAGAGACGCTCACGAATTGGCGCACGCAAATGATATTCGCCGCCGTTTCGCCGACCAGAACGTGACCACATGGCAGATCGTACTGTTTGGGCTAACGGGTGGCCTTATCCCATGCCCTGCGGCAATAACGGTTCTGCTATTATGTTTGCAGCTTAAAGAAGTCACGTTGGGCGCAGCTCTTGTGTTGTGTTTCAGCATTGGTCTGGCAATCACGCTGGTGACGGTGGGTGCTGCTGCCGCATTAAGCGTGCGCCATGCTACAAGCCGCTATCCGTGGTTTGGAACCTTCGTCCGTAAAGCCCCGTATTTCTCATCTGGCCTGATTTTGCTGATCGGTATCTACATGGCCATTCACGGGTGGAACGGGCTTAATCGTTAGCAGTCAGCTCTTAGGACATTTGACACCGCAGACCACAAAGCGCTATTCTCACCTTGTTGATTCGCATCGGAAGAAAATTTCCGATGCGGTTGGTGCGAAGATAAACGACATTTTGCAGAAAAAAGATGACGTGGCAGTGAACTTGGAGGAGCGTCGAGAAAACATGAAAAAGTGAAACTAGTAGACGCATTAGTGCAAAAATCTTGTGCGAACAGAATTGGACATAGAAACTCTTATTCGTCTGCTGGTAGGCACATAGTCGGCACGGTGGGTAAAAATCTCTCTTGAACGATGTGGACTTGTAGTAATACCCCCTCCAACGGAACACTTTGAAAAATCTTGCATTATAGGAATTTATGTGGATTTATAGTGAACTAACAGGGTGCTTCCGTGTCTGACTCAAAATCGAGTGCCGCAAGGCGTGTTGGTTCGAGTCCGACCAGGGGCACCATTTAAACGGCTTCGTTGCAATGATAATGAAAAAATATTTCAGGCTCTTCTTTGTCGCGGTATCGTCTATGCTCACACTATGGGCGGGATGGTCTTATTACGTCTTTTATTGGCGATGGCTGCCTTGTTTTAATGAGGAGGGGCGTTGTTTTGATGAAGCTAGCGGAGCTGTCTATTTTCAGCAGGCAGGGATTGTGTATGGAAGCGTCGCCCTCATCAGTTTTATCGCTTTATTTTTTTCACTTTTATCGATTAAGCGTAAACGCGCCTAGCGTTTTTGGCGGTGAGAAACCGCATTCATTGCCCGCATTACTTCAACAAAATATTCGTCACTTCGCGTAGTTGGGTGCGAACACGCAGGATAAAGAAGCCCTGTGATGCCAGGTGGTTCGGGAAGAATTGGCTGTCGGGAGCGGCGTTGATGACGAGGAAATTGCCAAGGCTCATGCCTTGGTTCAGCGTTGAAATCATTTGCGCCCATGCATTTTGCAGCTGCTTTTCTTTGATCACATCGGCAAAATCTTTTTCCATTTCGCGCAGCAGCAGATAGTTGGCATAGAGCAGGCCCTTGTTGTAATAATACAGATCTGCCGATGCGCCAAAGGCAAGGGACGAGCGGGTTTCAATATGTGTTTCCAGCGCAGAAGAGGCCGAGCCAAGGTCAGAGGCCATACCATCGAGCGTTTGCATCAAATTGTCGGCGCGGCGCTCGAACGTGGCTTTTCCGCCTGCGAGGCGCTCATTATACGCGGCGAGTGATTTAATTGCGCTTTGATATTGTTTCGCGCTTGAGGCGGTCGGCAGCCATGAAACATCGGGGTTGAACATCCACACATTAGGTGAATATTTGAGGAGGCCGACGGCGTTTTGCAGGTCGGGGTCAATCTGGCTAGAGCCGCGCGTGCGGGCTATTTGGTCAGAGAGGGAAACAGCAAAACGCGACAGCCCAGTGATGACGCCGCGCTGAAAAGCAGGCATGCGAGTGAGTGCTGCGCCGGGGTAAAAAAACGGATCGCTCGGCGTCCAATGATGGCCGTTTATTTCGCGGTCGAGGAGGGCAATGGCGATGGCGGTGCTGGCGCTGCCATTTTTTACTTCAAAATTTCCAGCCGCAAAAGTGGCGCTGTCATCGACCTTGTGGACGATGAACATACCCAGCGGATAATAGATAAAAATGATGAATGCGATGATGCCCACGATAATACGAAGCACAAAAGCGGGGAGGTTTTGTAAATGGCTAGAAAATGTTTTCATGCGCTCGTTATAGCACGCCTGCGCACAGGCGCAAAAACAAAAAAGGCCTGCTGGTTTCCCAGCAGGCCTTTTTTTAGAAACGCTAAAGTGATTAAGCGTTGGTCGTGCAGCCTGATGCAGCGCCAACGGAAGTTCCTGCAGCACCCGCGTTCATCGCATCTACGATGCCAGCTGCGCCGAACACGATAGCAACACCGATACCTACGATGATCGCCATACCCCAGGAGACTTTACCCAGGAGTGCGCCGATACCGATAACGGTGATAGCGATGGTAGCAAGACCTTTACCGGTGTTACCAGTGAACCAGTCTTTTACGGTGCAAAGTACGTTACCCATTGGGGTGTCGTTACCTGCCGCCGCCAGGTCAGGAACCATAGCAACAAGCACAGTAAGCATAACAAGCAGGCAAGCCTGCCAAGTAGCGGAAAGTTGAGTATTCATAGAAGTACCCTTTTTACTAAAATTGAAACCACACCCTGCCGAAATGACAGAATGCAAAAAAGACTACCCGACCGAAGTCACAAGTAGCTAAGAGTCATACTACACTAAAATGGCGCTTTCTCAAACAAAGAAATAAGAATCTTTTGTGACAACAAGGGAGGTTGGATCATTTGGATTTTAGGTTTTAGCGCAGGAATTAAATTATAAATATATCTGTAATATAAAGGTTTTTTGATTTTTGCTAAAGCCAGATGCCTAAAGCACGGCACCTTTTTGCTAGACACTGCTTGGGGGGCTGTGCTAGCTAAACGAACTACTTGACGTTTTGAACGACATCTCTATTGTCGCCCGTTCAATCGTGTACGATTATTTTTGTTGCCTCGTTTAGAATCCAGAGGCGGCGGTTATTTGAAAACAATATAAGGATAGACATCATGAGTGATATTGCTGAACGCGTGAAAAAAATTGTTGTTGAACATCTCGGCGTAGATGAAGGCAAAGCTGTTCCAGAAGCGAGCTTCATTGACGATCTGGGTGCAGACAGCCTCGACACCGTTGAGTTGGTCATGGCATTTGAAGAAGAATTCAACATCGAAATTCCTGATGATGCTGCTGAAAAGATCCTCACCCTGCAGGATGCTACCAGCTATATCCAGCAACAAGCAAAAGCTGCTTAAGTTTTTGTAAGATAGTTATTTATCATGAGACGTGTCGTAGTCACCGGTCTTGGCTTGGTTAGTCCGCTTGGTTGTGGGGTTTCTGCTTCGTGGGATGGTATCGTTTCTTCCCGTTCAGGGCTTGGCGCCATCACCCATTGTGACGTGTCGGATATTCCGGCGCGTGTAGCGGGTCAAGTGCCGCGTGGCGACATGCCAAACGCTTTCAACGCCGATGATTATATCGAGCCAAAAGAGCAGAAAAAAATGGGGGAGTTCATCCATTTTGCTATTGGTGCGGCATCCCAAGCCGTGGTTGATGCTGGCATTGATAAGCTCGATGAAGAAACTGCGCTGCGCACGGGCGTGATGATTGGCTCGGGCATTGGTGGGTTGAACGTTATCGAAGAAACCGTGCTGCTGATGAAGGAAAAAGGCCCGCGACGCGTGAGCCCCTTCTTCATTCCCGCCTGCCTTATTAACCTTGCCTCTGGCCAAGTCTCTATTAAATATGGCTTTAAAGGCCCGAACCACTCGGTGGTCACCGCTTGCTCCACCGGCGCGCACGCTATTGGCGATGCATCCCGCCTTATCATGTTCGGCGATGCCGACATCATGGTGGCTGGCGGCGCAGAATCCACAATCAGCCGCATTGGCTTGGCCGGTTTTGCCGCCGCGCGCGCGCTGTCCACCGGCTATAACGACACACCGACCAAGGCTTCGCGCCCATGGGACAAGGGCCGCGATGGCTTTGTCATGGGTGAGGGCGCGGGCGTGGTTGTGCTCGAAGAATATGAACATGCGAAAGCGCGCGGCGCAAAAATTTACGCCGAAGTGGCGGGCTATGGCCTGTCTGGCGATGCCTATCACATCACGGCGCCAGCCCCTGAACATGATGGCGCGAACCGCGCGATGAAGGCCGCGCTGCGCAACGCGAAAATGAACCCTGAAGACATTGACTATATCAACGCGCACGGCACCTCCACCCCGCTGGGCGACGAGCTGGAGTTGCAAGCGGTCAAGAACCTGTTTGGTGCGCATGCCTACAAACTTTCCATGTCGTCTACCAAATCTTCTATCGGGCATTTGCTTGGGGCTGCCGGCGCGGTCGAAGCTATTTTCTCCATCCTTGCTATTCATCATCAGGTGGCGCCACCCACGCTCAACCTCGATGACCCATCCGAAGGTTGCGACCTTGACCTCGTGGCCCACACCGCGAAACCGCGTGTTATCAATGCGGCGCTGTCCAACTCGTTTGGCTTTGGTGGCACCAACGCTTCGCTCATTTTAAAGAAGATCTAGTTTGCTTCCGCCAGAGTATCTGCAGCATCTGGCGCACAGCTATCAGCGCTGGACAGGGCGCGCTCTTATTCCCTCTCCCGCTGGGAGAGGGTGGTGCGTAGCACCGGGTGAGGGCAATGGAGACGCAGCCCTCACCCCTACCCTCTCCCAATGGGAGAGGGAGTTATATCACGCTCCCTTCGTGCTCGTTTCGCACGGTGTTCAGCCCGACCCCATTTTCTGCTACGCCAACCTCGCGGCGCAAAAACTATGGGAAATGGATTTTGATACCTTCACGGGGCTTCCTTCGCGCCTGTCGGCAGAACCTGACGCAAGAGAAGAGCGCGAACGTTTGCTGGAAAAAGCACAAAAGAATGGTTATGTTGACGACTATCAGGGCGTGCGTATCACGGCGACCGGAAAACGATTCCGGATTCGAAACTGTACCCTCTGGAACGTGATAAACGAGCAGAATGAACGCATCGGGCAAGCTGCCCGCTTTAGCGATTGGGAGTGGTTATGAGGATTATTGCTAAGCTTTTTGCTGTAATTACAGGGCTTTGCCTCAGTATGCTCGCCTATGCCGCTTATTATTATGATGCGCCGGGCCCGCTGTCTGAGCCCAAGGCGGTGCTCTTCAAACGCGGCATGGGTTTTGAAGCCATTGTCGACAAAATGGCAGATGAGGGGGTGATTCGCCACCCGCTGCTGTTTAAGGTCATGGCGGTGGCCGTGGGTGATGCGCGAAAATTCAAAGCCGGTGAATATGATTTTTCTGCCACCATCACGCCCAAACTGGTGATGGATATGATTGCTGAAGGTCGCGTGGTCGTGCATAAGGTTACCCTGCCGGAGGGGTTTTCCGTGCGCGAAGTGGTGGAGTTGCTGGCCAAAGAACCGCTGCTAGAGGGCGATGTGCCGCAAGGGATTGAAGAGGGAAGCCTGCTGCCGGAGACCTACCATTTCACCTATGGTGATTCACGCGCAGAAGTGATTGGCCGCATGCAAAATGGGATGCGCCAAACCATGAATGAGCTGTGGTCGAAGCGTGCGCCAGACCTGCCTTTTACCAAGCCTGAGCAGGCGGCAACACTGGCCTCTATCGTTGAAAAAGAAACGGGCGTCGCATCCGAGCGCGGGCGCGTGGCGGCGGTGTTTATCAACCGCCTGCGCCTTGGCATGCCGCTACAATCTGACCCCACAGTGGCCTATGGCATTGAAAAACAATTAGGAAAACCGATGGAGCGCTCGCTGACACTCTCTGATTTGCGCAGCGCCACGGAATATAACACCTATGTGATTCCTGCGCTCCCGCCTGCGCCCATTGCCAATTTTGGCCGCGCAGCGCTAGAGGCCGTGCTGAATCCTCCCCAAACCAAAGAGCTTTATTTTGTGGCCACTGGCACTGGCGGGCACAACTTTGCCACCACCCTTGCCGAGCACAACGCCAACGTCGCCGCCTATCGGGCGAAGCTGAAACAACGCTAAATTCACTTGCGAGTGATTAAAAAATCCTTAATAATGGGCGAGATTATAAATCTATTGTGAAGGGCAAGACAATGCGGACAACGATACCAAAATTAATATCTTCTAGGAGAAGCCCCCACGAAAGACCTAAAGCTTCTTCAACTTCCCTCGTGCTGGGGATGGATATTGGCGGACAGAGTATCGGTGCCGCACTTTATGAGGTGACAGGTGGAAAAATTGCCAACCAACCCGTGTGGACCACAGAAAAAGATGAGCAGAAAGGTCGCGCTACCTCGCGTGGGCGTGAGCAGCACATTGAGCAGGTTCGGGATATAATGGTTGAAGCCCTTGACTGGGCGGCGCATCAAGGCGGGAAGCGATACAAGGTGAAAGCTATCGGAATCGGCAGCCCAGGGCGTTTTGATGCAAAGGGCTGTATCCGCCCAGGAACAAGCACGAATATAGGCAACCCATTGCCAGGCGGTGGCAACGATCTCGATGGGGTCAATTTGCAAGAAGAATATGTTGCGGCGCTCGAGAAACAGAGGGGGGGTGCTCCTAGTCTTCCCTCGATCATCGTCAATAATGATGGCAGCGCAATGTTGGCAGGGATGATAGATGCCATTGTTTCAAACAGCGCCGGAGAGCTCAGAGACCAAAATGGCAAAGTTTTTGATGTGAGCAAAATGCGCAAGGTCACCGTAGCGGATTTTGGCATTGGCACAGGTGTTGGCCACGCGATTGCGCAAACTGATGGAAGGGGCAGATTAAGTGATTTCAAAACCGACGGCCACGCCAGCAAATTATGGATAAAAGTGGATAAGAAGGATCTAGAATTTTTGCATGATCAGGTTAAGGCCATTAATCCCAAAATCAGGCAACAAAATGAAAGCTTGTCTGAAAAAATGGCGGAAATCACGCTGGTGGAAAAAGAAGATGGATATGTGCGTGCCGAAGATCTGTTCCGTGCGCCAGTCATCAATGCGTTGGCTGGGCTGACAGCGCAAGATGTCAAAAATGGAGGTGGTAGAAATATCGCAGAACCTACGCTTGCAGAAGCCCTTCAATTTGCAGGCAAATATATGGCGCGCACAATGTTGGCCATCGCCAAAGAAGATGTGCATGATGTCGAGCAAAAGCATGAATGGTCAGCGGCAGATAAGAAAGAAGCCGCAAAAACCAAAGTATATTTAATCGGCGGTGATTTTGGTAGAAAGCCGGTCGGCGCTGCGCTGATTGGCGAGGCAAAAAAAGAAATCGAAGCGCACGCAGAAGAATATAGCGCCATTAAAGACGTCAAAATGGTGCAATACACCGGAAAGAGCGTTGCTACCCGCGCCGCAGCGACGATGATTCCAGAGGGCTTGCTGCGTAATTCTCCAAGTGTAGCTCTTAGGCACTAGCCGCTTGCAGGGTGTTTTCCAGCAGGCAGGCGATGGTCATTGGCCCTACGCCACCAGGCACGGGGGTGATGGCGCCTGCAATGCCTTGGCAGCTATTGAAGTCCACATCACCCACTAACTTGGTTTTGCCATCGCCCGCGTCGATGCGGTTGATGCCCACGTCAATCACCGTTGCGCCTTTTTTCAGCCATTCACCCTTCACCATCAGCGGCCTGCCAACGGCGGCCACCACGATGTCGGCGGTTTTGAGCAAGGCAGGCAGGTCAGCGGTTTTGGAATGGGCGATGGTCACTGTGCAGCTTTCACGCAGCAGCAGCTGCGCCATGGGTTTCCCCACGATGTTGGAGCGGCCAATGACCACGGCATGTTTGCCGGACAAATCACCCAGCGTATCCTTCAGCAACATCAGACTGCCCAGTGGCGTGCAGGGCACGAGCCCCTTCTGGCCAGTGGCGAGTTTGCCCGCGTTGATGACGTGGAAGCCATCCACGTCTTTTTCGGGGCTGATTGCATTGATGACGGCATCTTCGTTGATGTGTTTTGGCAGTGGCAGTTGCACGAGAATGCCATGCACTTTGGCATCAAGGTTCAGCTCGGCAACCTTTGCCAGCAGCTCCGCCTCAGTCGTGGTTTCTGGCAGTTTGAACTCATAGGAATTCATGCCCGCTTCGACCGTTTGCTTGCCTTTGGAGCGCACATAGACCTCGCTCGCGGGGTCATTTCCCACCAACACCACCGCTAGGCCAGGGGTGATATTCTTTTCGGCTTTCAGTGCGGCAACACGCGTTGCAATATCCGCGCGTAAGGCCGCGGCGAACGCTTTTCCATCAATGATTTTTGTCATATTATTTTTTGTGTGGTTAGTGTTCATCATTTTTCATAAACGATTTTATACAACAGTAACACAAAAAAAGGGCCTCGATTTCTCGAAGCCCTTTTTCGTATTGTGCTTGGTGAAGACTAGTTTGCAACACCGTTGAGACGGATCTCAACGCGGCGGTCTTCAGCGAGGCAAGAGATAAGCTCTTTAGAAGCTTTGCCTTTTGTGGCCAAGTGATCGCATTTAGCTTTGGAGCCTTCGCCGAGGCCTTCAACTTTTACTTTGTTGGTTTTTAGGCCTTTTTTAGAGAGATAGGATTTAACCGTTGCTGCGCGTTTAGCAGACAGCTTCTGGTTGTAGCTGGAAGAGCCGATAGAGTCAGCATAACCAATGATGTCAACGCTTTCTACTTCTTTAGAAGCAGCAACGATCTTGCTTACTTCGTTAAGTTCTTTGGTTTCAGCTTTGCTCAGAGTTGATTTGTTGAAATCGAAATAAACCGTGCGCAGTTCTTTGGTCAGCAGTTTGCCGGTGATGTCGCGTTTAGACAGGCCGCATTCTTCATAGTTTGCATCCCACTTGGTGATCACGCAGTTACCGTTGGTGCTGCGAACAACATCGCCGCCGGTGCTTTTTACTACGTCTTTATAACCACCGTTTGCAGAAGCAGCGGCTGGCACAAGCATCACGCTGACGGCAGCCAACAGGGAGGCTTTTTTAAGATTCATCATGAAAACAATCCTTATATCTAATGTTGAGAAAGTGAAATTAAACTGGGAGCCTTAGGCATAACAATCTGATTTGGGACAATAATTCAAAACCCCTTGGAGCGCAACGGCTATTTTGTTTTTTTGCCCTGCCGGAGGAGGCATCATTTTTTTTATTTAAAACAATATATTGTATGATTTTAAGGGGCAAAAAAATTGTTAAACCCACACAAAAATATGCAACTGATGCTAGATTGCAACAGGTTTGTGCCAACCTGCTGATTTTATAGCATATTATGCGGCTGACTCCGCCTGCGCTCGTGCCTGCATGAATAATGAGTGAAAATCGATTGGGTCTAGCATCAGTGGTGGGAAGCCACCATCACGCGTTACATCCGCGATAATACGGCGCGCAAACGGGAAAAGTACAAACGCGCAATCGACTAGAATCACTTGCTCGATGCGATCAGCTGGAATGTTCGTCAGCTGGAACACGCCAGCATAGGCCAGATCGACTAGGAACATAGTTTTTTGTTCAGCGGTAGCGCGTGAGGCGAGGTGTAATGTCATTTCGTGCACATCGTCTTGCAATTTTTGCACTTTGATGTCGACGCTCACTTCGATGGTGGGCTTTTCGTTATTGCCAAAAAGACTTTGTGGCGCGAGCGGATTTTCAAACGACAGGTCTTTGACATATTGTCCTTTGAGAGCAAAGCCAGCGGGTGCAGATTCAGAAGTGGTCTCGATTGACATTATTTGTTTCCTTCAGTTGAAAAAATTATTTATGGTGGCGCGACCATATACAATCGGTACGTTATGGTCATCAGAATTTTTAAATAGGATTAAAAAACATGTCCGACGGCATTCCCTACGCTGATATTCTTATTTTGGCGCTTGTTGCAGGGTTTATTCTCCTGCGGCTGCGCAGTGTTCTTGGCGCCAAAAATGAAGGCGATGGCCCTGAATTTTTCAAAAAAGACCTGCGGCCAGCTGAACCAAAAGAAATTCATGAGGTTCGCGATACGGTGATTCAGCTTGATCAGCATGCACTAAAGCAAAAGCCGCGCGAGGATTTTGATCCATTGTTAGCGACCATTACGGATGAGCAAAAATTGTCGGTGATTGCGGCGATGAAAGAACGTGACCCGCAATTTACCGCGACTGCTTTTGCCGACGGTGCAACGCGTGCGTTCGAAATGGTGTTTGATGCGTTTGCTAAGGGTGATAAGCCAACGCTAAAAATGCTCTTGTCGGACTCGCTTTATGATGGGTTCTGCGGCGAAATTGATGCGCGCAGCAGCGAAGATGAAAAGCACGAAACGACGCTGCTTTCTGTTAAAGCAACCGACATTGCGGCCGTGAGCCTTGAAAATAACATTGCCAAAATCACCATGAGACTTGAAAGCGAACAGGTGACCGTCGTGCGTGACAGCAGCGGCGCCATTGTCGGCGGCGATGCGTCAGATGTTCATCACGTTCAAGACGAATGGGTGTTCGAGCGCGATGTGACATCAAAAAGTCCTAACTGGAAAATTATTGAGACGTAAGACTTATGCATTTTGCCTTTCGCCGCGTTGCGGCGCTCTCCCTTCTGTTTCTTTCCACCGCCTGCTCGTTCATGGGCGAATCAGACCGTTTTGGTGCACGCGAAGTGACTTTTGACCAGCTTGAAGGCTGGCATCAGGATGACCATCTGGCCGCGCTTAAAACATTCAACATCAGCTGTCCGGTGCTCGCGCGCAAACCGCGTGATGCCAAGGGTAGCGACATTGAAATTTCAAAAGCGACATGGCGCTCGCTGTGCGCCGATGGTGAAAAAGCGGCGCTATCTGGCAATAGCGCAACCGCTCGTCAATTTTTTGAAAAGCGCTTCACACCGTTTCGCATCAATAACAACGGCAAAGAAAAAGGCCTGTTCACCGGCTATTACGAGCCGATGCTTTATGGCTCTCGCCACAAAACCAAGGCCTTTAAATATCCAGTGTATGCCCTTCCTGCCGACATAAAAAAACCTTACTACACACACGCGCAAATTCAAAAAGGTGCGCTGAAAAATCGCGGGTTGGAGTTGGCGTGGGTGGATGATCCGGTAATGCTGTTCTTCATGCAGATTCAAGGCAGTGGCCGCATTCGCTTAAATGATGACAGCGTGATGCATGTGGGCTATGCGGGGCAAAACGGCTATGAATATCAGTCGCTCGGCAAGATCATGGGCGATGAAAACCTGCTTCCCAAAGACAAGATCAATTTCTTTACCATCCGCCAATGGCTTTATGACAATCCAACAAAGGCTATTGAGCTGATGTCACGCAACCCTTCGTATGTCTTTTTCAAGGCGATGGACAGAGAAGGTGCTGTGGGGGCTGTGGGTGTAGTTCTAACGCCGCGTCGCTCCATCGCCATCGACAGCAAATATATTCCCTATGGTTTGCCGGTGTTTATGGAAACAACACTCCCTGCATCGCAAACTGCACCAGAAAGCGAGTTTAACCGCACGATGGTGGCGCAAGACACCGGTGGGGCGATTCGTGGGCCCGTGCGCGCGGATATTTTCTTTGGTGTGGGTGAAACCGCAGAATATATGGCGGGCTACATGAAAGGCCGCGGAACCTATAACCTGCTTGTGCCAAAAGAGGCCGCTTCGCAACTGAAGTAATCTCCACTATGCCGAGCAAACACTCTGTTCTCTGCGCTTCCACTCCGCATGTACGAAGTGTACACTAGCGGGGTGGTTCTCGAGAACTTTGTTTTTTGCAGGCGGCCTAGCGAGATTATGAAACGAATTCTGGATGAAGAAGAAATGCGTCTTTGGCAAAAAGCTGCTGAAGATGCTGCGCCGATTGCTGCGAAGAAGCGCGTTTTGCCGCCATCGCCTGCGAAAATCTCTGTCCGCCCGCGTATCTGGAACGAGAATGTGCAATTTCCAAGTGCGCATTCCCATCCAGTTACGCTTGGGGCTTATGCGGGGATCGACCGAAACACCGCCGATAAATTCCGCAAGGGCAAATACCCCATCGACGCCGCACTCGACCTGCATGGCATGAGCCGCGAGCAAGCGCATATGGCGCTTTCTGGCTTCGTGCATGCGCATTATACGATGGGCAGGCGCTGCTTGCTCGTTATCACTGGCAAGGGTGCAGTGCTGCAAAGCCTGCTTCCCGCGTGGCTGGATGAGCCGGGCTTGCGTCCTTTTGTGCTTGCGCTGGAGACGGCGGCGCTGCAACATGGCGGCAGTGGCGCTTACTATATTTTGCTCAGACGAAAGAGATGATGATCGACAAAGCACATATATTGGTGGTGGATGATGATGATCGGCTGCGTGCGCTGCTGAAGAAGTTTTTGCGCGAGCAGGGGTTTATGGTCAGCGAAGCTTCAGATGCGGCGCAGGCACGCAGGCGGCTCGCGTGGTTTTCGTTTGATGCGATGGTGCTAGACATGATGATGCCCGGCGAAACCGGCGCCCAGATGCTCGCCTCGCTTGGTGACACCGCCCCGCCGACGCTGATGCTATCTGCCATGGGCGAGGTAGAAGATAGAATTTTGGGGCTGGAAAAAGGCGCGGAGGATTATCTGGTCAAGCCCTTCGAACCGAAGGAATTAGTGCTGCGATTGGCGACCATTCTTCGCCGCAGCGCACTTGCCAAAGAGCTGAAAAAAGAACCCACGCAAGTGACGTTTGGTGATTATATTTTTGATATGGAAACGGCGCAGCTTCGCCTTGGCGCCGAGCCAGTGGCGCTGACCTCCAGCGAGTCATCACTGCTGAAGATACTGGCGGAAAATGCGGGCAAACCCGTCAGCCGCGAAGAGCTTTCCAAGCAAATGCCTGGCGGGGTTAGCGAGCGCAGTGTTGATGTGCAGGTGACGCGTTTGCGCAAAAAAATTGGCGATGATGGAAAAACACTGCATCTGCAAACCGTGCGCGGCGCTGGCTATGTGCTCTATGCGGGGAGGGCGCCGTTATGAGAACAGCGCCTAAAGATTTCCTGCCCAAAAGCCTGTTTGGCCGTGCGTTGCTGATTCTCATTTTGCCGACCGTGCTTATCCAGATGGTGCTGACCTATGTGTTCTTTGACCGTCACTGGGAAACGGTTAAAGGCTATTTGGCGAGCAATCTGGCGGGGGAAATCACCTTCTTTGTAAAACAAATAGAGCGAACACCGACCTCTCAACGAAATAATATGGCCATCGATTTTGAGGCAGCCAACGAGATGGATGTCGCCTTCGAGCCTGCTGATAGTTTCAAGCCTTCCTATGCCACGACGGAGTTTCCTGAATTTCAAAATCGGCTACGCGCCAAGATGACCGAACCCTACACGCTACGGCGAATTGGCGGTGGCGAGCTGATCGAGATCCGCATCAAACTGCCTGCAGAAGTTCTTAAATTAAAGGCTCGCGTCAAACGCCTTGAAAGCCGCACCACGCTTATCTTTTTTCTGTGGATGATTGGCGCATCAAGCGTTCTTTTGTTCATCGCGGTGCTGTTCCTGCGCAATCAAATTCGCCCGATTCGAAGCCTCGCCGAGGCCGCGGATAATTTTGGCCGTGGGGTAGATACGCCGGGTTTTCGCCCGCATGGTGCAACCGAGGTGCGCAAGGCTGCCCGCGCATTCGTCATCATGCGCGAACGTATCAGCCGCCAACTGCGCACTCGCACCGAGATGCTCGCAGGCATCTCACACGACCTGCGCACGCCGCTGACGCGGATGAAATTGCAGCTAGCAATGCTGGGCGATGGCGAGGCGGCAAAGGAACTTTCCGATGACGTGCAGCAGATGGAACATATGATTGCCGAATATCTCGATTTTGCCCGCGGCGAGGGGCGCGAAGAGGCGGTGCGCATTAGTTTGACCGATTTACTGCGCGATGTGGTGGAAGATTATCAACGCCTAAAATCAGCGGTAAAGCTCGCCTCGGCGGCCGAGGTGCAGATGGATGTGCGCGTCAGTGGTTTCCGGCGTATGCTGCACAACCTCATCGACAATGCGCTGCGCTATGGCAAGGAATGCACGGTGAATTTAAGCGCGATTTCTAATGCGTGTGAAATCACGATTGACGATGCGGGCACAGGTATTCCCGAGGACAAGCGCGAAGAAGTGTTCCGCCCATTCTCGCGGCTGGAAGCCTCGCGCAATATAAAAACCGGCGGCGTTGGCCTTGGCCTTTCCATCGCCCGTGACATCGTCCTCGCCCATGGCGGCAGCATCACGCTTGGCACCTCACCTGCGGGCGGCCTGCGCGTTCTTATCCGGTTGCCGCTATGACCTATCCTTGGCTCCATTGGCCTGAAACTAAAACGCTGATTGCAGCTTTTGACGCGGCGCGTGTGGACATAAGGTTTGTCGGTGGCGCGGTGCGCGATAGTTTGCTGGGTCGCGAAGTGGTTGAGGTGGACGCAGCCACGCCCGCTACGCCAGAGGCGGTGATAGCATTGTTGGAAGCTGCCAATATCCGCGCGATTCCCACCGGTCTTGCGCATGGAACGGTGACTGCACTGGTGGACAAAAAACCATTTGAGATTACTACGCTCAGAAAAGATATTTCCACCGATGGACGTCATGCGGTGGTGGCGTTCACTGACGATTGGAAAGAAGACGCGCAGCGGCGCGATTTTACCATGAACGCGCTTTATTTTTCGCCCAGCGGTGAGCTGTTTGATTATTTCGGCGGGCAGGAAGATGCGCGCGCTGGCGTGGTACGTTTCATTGGTGATGCGGGTGAGCGCATAGCTGAGGATTATCTGCGCATACTGCGGTTTTTCCGCTTCCATGCACATTATGGTAGGGGAGCCCCCGATGGCGCTGCGCTGGCTGCAATCAGTGAAAATACCGCTGGACTGCAAGCCCTGTCTGGCGAGCGCATCAGCCATGAAATGCTGAAACTATTTAGCGCGCAACAAACCCACAAAACCATCGCCTTGATGCAAGTTGTGGGGGCGAACGTGTTCCCCACTGCGGTAGATACCCAGCGCCTTGAACGATTAGAGGAGCTAAACCAAGCCGCATCGCCGCTGCTGAAACTGGCAGCGCTGGTTGCGCCAGATGATGTCTCGCCGCTGGCCACGCGCTGGAAACTTTCTGGTGAGCAAAAGAACCGCCTAGCGGCGTGGCATTCTTCTATTCCACCTGAGTCACTAACTCTCCCTGCGCAAAAAGTGCTTTTGCGGCGTGTTGGCGCATTTATGTTTATGGATGTGGTGTATCTGGCAGCGGCCAGCGGCGCATGGCCAGAGCATCAAGCGGCGCTGGAGCTTGCGGCCAATTGGCAAATCCCCAAATTTCCGGTGTGTGGTGAGGATTTAATGGCGCTAGGCATGGCAGAGGGAAAGGCCCTTGGCAAGGCGCTCAGCCAGCTCGAAAACGCGTGGGAAGAAAGTGATTATTCCCTAAGCAGGGAAGCGTTACTTAAGCTTATTCCTTAAGCTCGTCGCCCAGGTCTTCTTCAATGGTGCCGTCGCTGGCGGCTTCACTCATGGCATAACCGGCGGAGCGGATAGTGCGGATAAGGTCTGGTTGTTTGCCATCATAATCAAGGCCTTTACGCAAACGGCGCACATGCACGTCCACCGTGCGCAGCTCAACATAGATATCATGCCCCCAGACAGCGTCGAGCAGCTGCTCGCGCGAGAAAACGCGGTTGGGATGTTCAAGGAAATAGCGCAGCAGCGAAAATTCGGTCGGTGACAAATGCACCTCGACATTATCGCGGGTGATCTTGTGAGCGGCGACATCCATTTTGATGCCGGCAAAACCGAGTGTTTTTTCAGAAAGCGCCGGGCGGAAGCGGCGGAACACGGCGCGAATACGCGCGACCAGTTCGGCAGGAGAGAAGGGCTTTACGATATAGTCATCAGCGCCTGCGTTTAGGCCGCGAATGCGGTCAGACTCTTCGCCGCGCGCGGAAAGCATGATGATGGGGACGGTTTTGGTTTCAGGGCTCCAGCGCAGCTGTTTGCAGATATCCACGCCGGACATAGATGGCAGCATCCAGTCGAGCACCACGATATCGGGTTTGCAGTCTTTGACCATCGCCACGGCTTCTTCGCCGTCACCGGTTGAGTAAACGCGGAAACCCTCGCGCTCAAGATTGTAACGCAGTAGGGTAACGATTGCGACTTCGTCTTCGACAATTAAAACAGAAGTTTCCAACGGACGTCCTTTTTTTATTGTAAACAGTTCTGGGTAATTTATAGCATAGGTAGTCTACTGGCAACATATTAATATATCATGAAAAAACTGAAAAATGACAAAAAATTCTCAAAACTCCGCACCAAAAACACCGCATAAGACGCCTTTCTTGTGTGATTTTGGGCCGCTCATCTGTTTTTTTGCTACCAATAAATTCTATGGATTGTTGGTGGCCACATCCGTACTTATCGCTGCCACCGCATTATCGCTTATCTATATGTATGTAAGGCATAAACGTGTGCCGTTCATGCCGCTTTTCTCAGGGGCTATGGTGGCGATCTTTGGTGGCATTACCCTGCTGCTGCACGATGAATTCTACATCAAAATAAAACCCACTGTGCTCAATTTGTTGTTTGCAGCAATCTTGCTGGGTGGAGTGATGCTCAAAAAGCCAATGCTCAAATATTTGCTTGGCGAGGCCTTGCAATTGGCTGATGAAGGTTGGATGAAACTTTCTGCGCGCTGGGGTTTTTATTTTATTTTTCTGGCGGCGCTCAACGAGTTTATCTGGCGCAATTTCACCACCGATTTCTGGGTCAATTTTAAAGTGTTCGGCATGATGACCTGCACGATTCTTTTCACCCTCACCCAGCTTCCGCTGATGAAGCGGTATATGGTTGAGGAGGGCTCTACCCTACCAAAATAACTGCCCAGACGATGGCTGCGTTGACGATGGAAACCAGAACCGCAGCGCTGGAAAGGTCTTTGGCTTTGCCAGAGAGTGGATTTTGTTCCTCGGAAATGCGGTCGATGGTGGACTCAACCGCCGAGTTCAGCAGCTCTACAATCAACACGAGCAGCAGCGAGCCGATGAGCGCGGCGCGTTCTACCCCATAGACTGGAAGCAAAAAAGCGATGGGGATGAAAATCGCGCAGACGACCAGCTCGATGCGAAAGGCACTCTCGGATGCGCAGGCGGCTTTCAGGCCAGAGATAGCATAACCAAATGCTTTAAGAATGCGCATGATACCTTTGGCTTGTTCAGTCGGGTGCATATTTTTCTCCTCTTATTTGATAGCGCGCCAGCCGATGTCGCGGCGGCAAAAACCTTCTGGCCAGTCGATAGCGTCCACTGCTTTATAGGCGTTTTTTTGTGCCTCCGCAATCGTTTCACCAAGTGCCGTCACACCGAGTACACGCCCGCCAACAGCGACAATTTTATCGCCCTCACGCTTGGTTCCCGCGTGAAACACTTTGACGTTTGGCAGCGCGTCGGCTTTTTCCAGCCCGCGAATTTCGCTGCCTTTGGCATAATCACCCGGGTAGCCTTTCGTGGCCATCACCACGCACATTGCGGCTTCTTTTCGGAATGAGATGTTCACTTTGTCCAGCCCGCCTGCAGCGCAGGCAAGGAGCACGGGATAGAGGTCGCCATCAAAACGCATCATCAGGCTTTGCGTTTCTGGGTCGCCAAAGCGCACGTTATATTCCAGCAGTTTTGGCCCAGTTTTGCTCAGCATCAGGCCTGCGAACAACACGCCAGAAAATGGCGCACCTTCTTTGGCCATGGCGGCGACCGTCGGCAGGATAATCTCTTTCATCGTTTGCGCGCGCAGCGCATCTGTCATCACTGGTGGTGGGGCATACGTTCCCATGCCGCCGGTGTTCGGGCCTTTGTCTCCGTCACCGACGCGCTTGTGGTCCTGCGCATAGCCAAATTCAATGGCGTTGGTGCCGTCGGTCAGTGCGAAGAAACTGACCTCCTCGCCTTCTAAAAATTCCTCGATGACCACGCGCTCGCCGCCCGCAATCTTTCCGGAAAACATTTCGTCGATGGCAGTTTCTGCCTCAACTTTATCCTGCGCAATCACTACGCCTTTGCCCGCCGCAAGACCATCCGCCTTGATGACGATAGGGCAGGCGCGGCCTGCAACGAATTCTTTTGCGCTTTGTGCATCAGAGAAAAAACCATAAGCAGCCGTTGGGATGTTATATTTTTTGCAGATGTCTTTCATGAAGCCTTTTGAACCTTCGAGCTTGGCCGCGTTCGCGCGCGGGCCAAAGGCAGGGATGTTCGCTGCTTCCAGCTTATCGACCAGCCCATCGACCAGCGGCTGCTCGGCGCCGATGACCACGAGGGCGATATTTTCTTTTTTGCAGAATTCTACAATGTCATCATGTGTGGCAAGCGCTACGCATTCCACATCTTGCGCAATCCCGCCATTGCCCGGCGAGCAAAATACTTTGGCCACCGACGGAGATTGTTTCAAACGCCAGGAGAGCGCATGCTCGCGCCCGCCCGAACCAATAACCAATACGTTGTTCATTGTGTATCCTCGAAATTATGCTAGCCTGACCCTATGACAGAAGCCGCCCCAAATCTCAACCACAATCAGCCGATTTACTCCATCAGCGAGGTTTCCCAAAGCCTCAAACGCATGGTGGAAGACCATTTTGGCCAGATCCGCCTGCGTGGCGAAATTTCCGGCTGGAAGGTGGCCAGCTCCGGCCATGTCTATTTCCGCCTGAAAGACGACAACGCCGTTATCGATGCCATCTGCTGGAAGGGCACGGCGGGCAAGCTGGCGTTCAAGCCAGAAGACGGGCTGGAAGTCGTCGCGCGTGGCAAAATGACGACCTATCCCGGGCGTTCGTCCTATCAAATCGTCATCGACCAGATGGAGCCTGCCGGTGCAGGCGCGCTCATGGCCATTTTGGAGAAAAGAAAAGCCGCGCTGGCAGCCGAAGGATTATTCGCCGCCGAGCGCAAGAAAAAAATACCGTTTTTGCCGCGTGTGGTCGGGGTGGTAACGTCGCCCACTGGGGCGGTCATCCGCGATATTTTGCACCGCATCGAGGACAGATTCCCACTGCATGTGCTCGTCTGGCCGGTCAAGGTGCAGGGCGAGGGCGCGGCTGAGCAAATCGCTGCCGCGATTAATGGATTTAATGCGCTTGCGGGCGCGCAGCGACCGGATGTGCTCATTGTTGCTCGTGGTGGTGGTTCGATTGAAGATCTGTGGGCGTTTAACGAAGAGATTGTTGTGCGCGCGGCGGCAAATTCCACCATTCCGCTTATTTCCGCCGTGGGACATGAAACCGACACCACGCTGATCGATTTTGCCTCTGACCAACGCGCGCCAACGCCTACTGCTGCGGCGGAAATGGCCGTTCCCGTTCGCGCCGAGTTGCAGCTTGGAATTAAACAGCTTGATGCGCGCCTGAGTGCTGCGATGGTGCAAACGCTCGCTCGCAGCAGCGAGAAGCTCATCGGCCTTGCGCGTGGCCTTCCGCGTCCGGCGGAACTGCTGAACATCGCCACGCAAAAGCTGGATGATTGGAGCGAGCGCTTGAATGCGGCGCTGCCGATGTTAGTGGCGCGCAAAGAGCAGCAGCTCGCGGTGCTGACTGCTGGTCTTCGCCCACAGGCGCTGCTTGCCGAAGTGTCGCGCACTGCGCAAAAAACCACCGAACTTTCCAGCCGCATGAACGCGGCGATAACTCGCTCGTTGTCGCAAAAAAAAGAAAAGCTGGAGGCCTTTGCCTCCCTGCTGGAAAGCGTGAATTACCAAAAGGTGCTGGCGCGTGGCTTTGCGCTCGTGCGCGGGGAAGGTGGCGCGCTGGTCACCAGCGCTGCCCAGGCACAGAAAAACACCGCGCTTGAAGTGACTTTTGCCGACGGAACCGTTACCGTCAGGCCGTAACATCCTTCGGCCAGCGGCGGTGCACCCAGAACCATTGTTCGGGGTTTTCGCGTATCCAGCCTTCTAACATTTTGTTGATGACGGTCATGATGGTCAGGATGTCTTTTTCGTCATCGCCGGTTTTTTCATAAGCCAGTGGCGGGAAAACCGTTCCTTCAAAATGCGCGCCGCCAGTGCGCACGATGCGGGCGGGGATAATGGGCAGGTCATAGCGCAGCGCGAGGATGGCTACCGCTGGCGCGGTCATCGCCGGTAGGCCAAAGAACGGAACGGAAATGCCGTCATTCATTTTTTGATCCACCAGCATGGCCAGTGAATAGCCTTTTTTGAGCGCGTGCGCCATTTTTACTGCGCCGCGCGGGCCTTTGGGAAACTGGCTGGCGCAGCGGCTGGCGCGGATGCCGGTGATGATATCATCGACGTATTTGTTGTTGGCGTGGCGGTAGATGAGCGCTGTTTCAATGCCCGCATTCTGGGCGATGGGATAGGTCAGCTCCCAGTTGCCAAAATGGCCGGAAAAAAAGATCATCGGCTGACCTGCGGCAAGAGCATTTTCCGTGCCGCTGACCTTCATGCACGCAAAAAGTTTTTCACTTGGCAGATGCGGCAACTCGGCGGCGGTGCGCCCCAGATTGTTCCACATTTTTTCACGGATTTTTTCACGCTCTTTTTTTGGCATATCGGGAAAAATCATTGCCAGATTTTTTTCCGCGATGCCGTGAGCTTTGTAGGAGATGATCGGCCCAAAAATCTCAGCCAGCCTGCCGCCCAGCCATGAGGCCACATCCAACGGCAGCGCGCGCGAAAAAGCGAACAGGCCGCGCACTAAAACCCCTTCGAAGCGATATTTTCTATCCTTGTTCATGCCAGCACTGCCTCAAACAGCTGGGTGACTTTTTCTGGCTCGTCGAATACCAGTTCAATATCCACGATGGTAAGCAGTGGTTGCAGGTCGGAGTGAATACGCACCGCGTCTTTGCGCGTCGTCACCAGAAGCGCGCCTTGCAGTCTGGCGTTAGAGGAGAGAATAACGATCTCTTTGTCGGAGTAGGGCGCGTGGTCGGCGTAGTTTTTGCGTCCGATAATTTCTGCGCCGAGTGATTCCACGGTGGCATAGAATTTTTCAGGGTTGGCGATGCCGCAAAAGGCGAATACTTTTTGCTCCGCCAGCGACGTTTTGACGCTCGGGATGATGCGCGCGCGCAAAACGGGCAGGTCATTCGGCAGCGGTGGTGTTTTGTCGCCATCGCCCACTAAAATGACCGCGTCAGCGCGGTCAAGCGCATCTTGCTCAGGCTCGCGAAGTGGACCAGCGGGGAGCAAAAATCCATTGCCAAAACCGCTGGCTGCATCGATGACCAGAAAGGAAAAATCTTTGAGCAGCGTTGGGTTTTGAAAACCATCATCCATGACGATAATTTTGGCTTTTGCGTCTTCCGCGAAGATCGCCCCTTTTTTTCTGTCTTTGGAAACGATGGTGGGAAGCACATGGGAAAGAAGCAACGGCTCATCGCCCACGTCGTGGGATTTATGCTCGCCTAAATTCACAAAGACAGGCCCTTTGAGCTTGCCGCCATAGCCACGCGAAAGATAGACGGCTTTCGCATTTCTGGCTTTTAGAAGCGCGCCAATGGCGAGCGCTGCGGGGGTTTTTCCTGCGCCGCCCGCGACCGCATTGCCCACGCAAATAACCGGAATATAGGCCTGCATTGGGCGCGCAAAGCGCACATGCAGCTTCCGGCCTTTTGCATAGAGCTTGCTAAGGGGAAAAAGCAACAAAGCAATTGGGTTTTTAGTAGCCCAGAAGGAAGGCGTTTTCATGCAGGAGTTGCCTCAAAAATAGGCGCTAGAATATCGAGCAACGCGGTGGTCGTTCCACCTTTTTTCTCTATCCACTGGCGCACGGTGGCTTGGATGGAAGCGCGGCGGGTGGCGTCACTCAGCAGCGCGTCAATTTGCAGCGCCAGCTGCTGCGGTGCGCCCACGCGCAAACACGCGCCGACCAGCTCCATCTCCTGATACATATCGGCGAAATTCTCTGTATAGGGCCCAACGGCCACCGCGCAGGAAAGTCGCGCAGGTTCCAGCGGGTTTTGCCCACCGTGCGGCACGAGCGAGCCGCCCATGAACACTACTTCGCTGGCGCGATAGAGCAACCCGAGTTCGCCCATCGTATCGGCAATATAGAACTGTGTGTCGGGCGTAATCTTTTCTTTTTTCGAGCGCAGTGCAACCTTGCCATGCTTCGCGAGCATGGTGGCAATTTGCGCACCGCGACCCGCATGGCGCGGCACGATGATGGTTAGCAGGTCAGGGCGCGTGGCCCCCAGCAGCTTATGTGTTTCGGCGACCATTTCCTCTTCGCCCGGATGCGTGCTGGCAGCTAGCCAGCGCGGGCGGCTGCTCAGCGTGTCTGTTAGCTGGAACAGCTCATTTTCATTGAACGAAAGCGGCGCGCCGTCATATTTCAGATTGCCTGCCATGAAGAGATTTTTGGGTTTGACGCCGAGCCCCATGAATCGTTCGCTGTCCTTTTCTGTCTGCGGGAAAACGATACTGAACGTGCCAAGCATATAGCTGATGAGTGACGGGAAACGCTGCCACATCTCAAAGGATTTTTCTGACATGCGCCCGTTGATGATGCCCATGAAACAATAATAATATTTCGCGGCATAGATAAGGTTCGGCCACAGCTCTGACTCGACCCAAAACGCAATATCCGGCTTCCAGTGGCGGATGAAATTCATCGTGGCATCAGGCGTATCCACCGGCACATATTGGTGAATGACGCCAGCGGGCAGGCGCTTTTTCATCAGCGCTGCCGAGGTCACCGTGCCGGTGGTGATGAGCAGATGCACATCGGGAAATCGCTCGCGCACACGGGTGATGAATGTCAGTAGCGAATTGGCCTCGCCGACGCTAGCGGCATGTAGCCAGATGAGCAGGCCATCAGGGCGAGGAACATTGGTGATGCCGAAGCGTTCGTGCAGGCGCACGCGATCCTCTTTGCCTTTGATAAGCCGCAACCACAGCCACACGAAAACCAACGGTGTGAGCAAAAACGTCAGCAATCGATAGAGCTTTATCATTTGGCTGCCTCATCGGCTTTATCGACAAGAATGTTCATTGCCTGTTCCACTTGCGTTCGCAAAAGCATTTCATCTGCATCCTTATCTAGCACAATTGGCGCGCCTGCGCAAAAAATGATGTGGCCAAAGGGCAGCGCTACCATGAACTTATCCCAGCTGCCAAGGCGGATGGATTTTTTGGCTGAAAACGTGACAGGAATGATAGGTTTTTGTGCGAGCTTTGCCACTGTGACGACGCCGCCCGTGGTGACCGTTTGGTTAGGGCCGCGCGGCCCATCAGGCGTGATGCTGACATTGTCACCCGTTTCAAGAATCCGCAGCATTTCGCGCACAGCAGTTTCGCCGCCTCGGCTGGAAGAGCCCGCAACGGTTGCCTGTCCAAAATGCCCAATGACCTGGGAAATGAGTACGCCATCGCGATGCAGCGAGATGAGCACGTGCATTTTGCGAAGCGGTGGGCAGGCAGCAGGTAGCAACATCATTCGCCCATGCCAGAAGGAAAACACCGCATTTTTTTCACCGCTGAGATAGGGCGTGGCTGTCTCCTCGATGAGATAGGTTTTGCGTGAAGTGGCGAACACCAGCCGAATATATCCTGCCAGCACATGGCTAAAAAGCGTGATGGTGCGTGGATGTTTGAGCAGGCGCTTCCCGATGTTCATCAGCCCGCCATGTCAAAATTCTTGGCATAAAGCTGGGCATATTTGCCACCTGCGGCAATTAAGCTGTCGTGGGTGCCGCTTTCAATGACGCAGCCACCCTCAATGACATAGATGATGTCGGCGCTGACAATGGTGGACAGGCG
>RFOF01000090.1 GCA_009926845.1 Alphaproteobacteria bacterium | reverse complement strand
CGGTCTTGGAATCTCGCTGGTCCTTCCGTATCGTTACCTCACCCATGGCAGTCAACCGGTTGAAAGTCTAAAATGGCAAGAAAAATGACACACCGGAAGTGAGTTTTTGAAGTAGCCCTTGAAAAATTGACAGCGCTTCGCTAGGTTCATGAGCAACGGAGCAAATTATGACCATCACCACGCGTTTATTTTCCTATTTTCATGGCAAGCAGGTCGGCCAAGACCCGTTTGGCAATTGCTATTTTATCGAGAAAAAGGCGAAGGGTCGCCGCGCCAAGCGCTGGGTCATTTATAATGGCAAGGCCGAGCCATCGAAAGTGCCCGCTGAGTGGCACGGCTGGCTGCACTACACGCAGGAAAATCCGCCCGCCAAGCGCCGCCCCTATGACTGGGAGCTGGCCTCCATCCCCAACATGACCGGCACGAAACACGCCTATTTGCCCTCGGGCCACCTGCAAAAGGGCGGCAACCGTGCGCCTTCAACGTCGGATTATGAACCCTGGCAGCCGTAAAAACTGTCATCCCGAGCTTGTCGAGGGATCTTTACGATTCCTCCGCTCCCTACGGTCGGTCGGAATAACATTCTGGATTGCCACGTCGCCTTCGGCTCCTCGCAATGACTGAAATAGAGCAAAATGACACCTCCCCCCGCTAAACAAGATCTGCTTCTGACCATCCTTCGCGGGCTTGTTGGGCGTTGCCCTGCCTGCGGCCATGGCAAACTTTTTTCCCGCTATCTGAAACCCGTGCAAACCTGCGCCCACTGCGGTGAAGCGCTCGGCCATATTCGCGCGGATGACGGGCCAGCGTGGCTGACCATCATCATCGTAGGGCATATTCTCGCGCCGATTTTGCTTTTTACCGCCACCGACAACACATGGCCGGACTGGGTGTCGATGATCGTTTGGCCGCTGCTTGCGCTCGTGCTCGCGCTTATCGTTCTGCCGCGCGCCAAGGGCGTGTTCATCGGCGTTATCTGGCGGTCTGGCTGCATTGGCGGCGAACATTAATCGTCGTTACCCCTACATTACATAAACTTAATTTGAAGTTAATCGGGCGAAGCCTCAGAGTGCAAATACGAAATACTGCACTTTTTGAGGAAGCTACCCACCATGCAAGAACCACTGAATAACGCTCGCGAAGCCAAATTTGCCAAGATCAGCCTTGCTGCCACCATGGCGCTTTTGCTGGGTTTATTTGTTTCGCTCGCTGTCTCCGCTTATCAAGCGCACGCCGCTGGCAACACACGTTTGATGCTGGAAACCGGCCTATTTGCGGTCGCGATGTTCTTCATGTCCTATGGCAACGTGCTCTATCATGTGTGCCTCATCGGCCACTATAAGCGCCGCGAAGAATTTGTGCCAACCGCGCGCGCAAAACTCGATGAAATGTATACTCGCGATGATGCGCCAAAACTTTCCGTTATCATTCCTTCGTACAAAGAAGAGCGCACCGTCAACTGGCAGACCATGATGTCGGCGGCTTTGTCTGAATATCCAACGAAAAATGTGGTGCTGCTGGTCGATGACCCTTATCGCCCCAAAACGTTGGAAGATATTTTGAAACTCGAAGACACACGTAAAATTGCGGGTGAATTGCAGGCGATGTTTGATGCGCCAGCGGCTATCTATCGCAGCGAAATGGAAGCATTCCAGCAGCGCGCAGCTAGCGGCTATTTGCGCGCCGAAAATGAAATGGCTCGCCTCGCTGGCCTCTATGATGATGTCGCAGCATGGCTGGATAATGTTGCCGCTGACTTTATCGGTGAAAAAACACTGGCGACCATTCCTTTTGCTGATCGCTTTTTTGTGCAACGCATTCTGCATGAGCCTGCGCAGAAACACCGCGAACTGGCGGCTACTTTGCGTGCCCGCGTGGGTGATGCTGACCTTGCCTCCGTAGAATATCTCACCCAGCAATATGCACGCATCGTAGGCCTGTTTACCGTCAATTTCTCGAGCTTCGAGCGCAAAAAATACGCTAATCTCTGCCATGAAGCCAACAAGGCGATGAACCTCAATGCTTACATTTCTGTTGTTGGCAAATCGTGGAAAGAAGTAGAAGTTGCACCCGATGTTTGGCATCTGGTTGAAGCCACAGCAGAACATGCAGACTTCACCATCCCACACGCGGATTATATCGACACTATCGACGCCGACAGCCTCATGCTCTCGGAATATGTGCTGCGCCTAATCGACATGATGGAAACCAAAGGCAACGAAAAACTGGCCGTTATACAGTCCCCTTGCTCATCTTTCCAAGGCGCACCCGAAGGCCTTGAGCGCACCGCTGGCGCGACGATTGACGTGCAGTTCCGCACCCATCAGGGCTACACCTATTGGGGCGCGAGCTTCTGGGTGGGCGCCAACGCGATGCTCCGCCGCAGCGCGCTCGAAGAGATCAAAGAAACCCGCGAAGAAAATGGCCACACTGTTACCATTTACATCCAAGACCGCACCGTCATTGAAGACACTGAATCGACCATCGACCTTATCAACAAAGGCTGGAAGCTGTTTAACTACCCAGAACGCATGACGTTCTCGGCCAATCCGCCAGATTTTGGCTCGCTACTCATCCAGCGTCGCCGCTGGAGCAATGGCGGCCTCATTATCTTGCCAAAACTCTTCCGTTATGTGGCAAAGTCGCCAAAGAACCTTGGCCTCGCCAAGGAGCTGTTCATGCGCTTCCACTATCTCGCATCGACCAGCACCGGCTGTCTCGCCGCGTTGTGCATCATGTTCTATCCTTTTAATAGCGCCTCCTCTAGCGCGTTCATGTTCTGGTCAATCGTTCCTTTCTCTGCCCTGCTCATCCGCGATTTGAGGAATACTGGCTACAAAGCGTCCGACTTACTTCGCATCTGCGCGATGAATTTGATGTTGTTCCCTGTGGTGGTGGGCGGGGTGTTCAAATCCTTTGAGCAGATTTTGACTGGCAAAAAAATTCCCTTCAGCCGCACGCCAAAAATTCCTGGCCGCACCTCTGCGCCAGCGCTTTATTCTTTTGTAGCGGTGATGATGCCAGTGGCGTTCTTTGGTTCAAGCGTTTACCAATATGCACAGGGCTATGAAACCAAAGCTATCTTCGGCCTTATCAATGTTGCCTTTGCAACCTACGCACTGGTGTGTTTTGTAGGCGTGAAGGCTGCGTTTGAGGACATGTTTGCTGGCGTTATTGCCCGCCTGCGCCAACGCTTCTACAGCGCGGAAATCATCTCCATCGCACCAAGTAGCCAGTCGCCATCCCCACAACAAGCACTGCGCAAACAGGCTTAGCGCGTTTGCCCTTCAGGTTTATACTCCCCGACAATTTTCTGGCGCATGGTGAGGTCTGGCGCGATAATGATGGTTTCGGGATACTTGAATGTCTGAAACACGCCTTCAATGATTTTGTGCTCTGGGTCGATTGCGAGCTTTATTTGACCACCAGCAAAAAGCGCTGGGTATTTCAGTTTATAAGGCGCGAGGAAACGCTGCGCGTCTTCCACCTTGGCATCGCCTGATACGGCAAGTAACACGGTCCCTGCCTCTTCTTTTTGCAGCTGCTCGAGCAGACCGGAAAATTCGGCACGGCACGGCACACACCACGATGCCCAGAAATGCAAAAGCACCTTATGACCCACCAAAGAACGCAGCGGCAACTTGCCGCCATCAAGCAAATAAAAAGTTACATCCGGCGCGGTGGCTGCGAATGAATTCTGCTCACTGGAATCAGTTATATCTTCTTCCTTGTTTACATGTGTCTGATCATCCAGCATGAACGCGATTGTTGTCACTGCGATGAGCAAAACGATGAGCCATTTTTTATGCTCGCGCATTGTCCCTCCGCCACATTATGCCATAGGTGACCGCTGCAAATGCTATCTCTGCGAAACAAAATAACCCGAGCGACAGCGCTGCCTTGTCGGTAAAGCCATAAGAATGCAGGCCGGTGGAAAGCAAATTGACCCCCAGCCACGACAGCGAAATCACCACGTTGAGCAAGGCCATGCCTACTACAAATCCACGCTCGCCGAGCCGCGCGCTGATGCGCCCGTGCAAAAGCCAGATGAGCCACAGGCAGATGACCAGCGCGCCATTTTCTTTCGGGTCCCACCCCCAGAAACGCCCCCACGATTGATCGGCCCAAATGCCACCGAGAATGGTTCCCAGTGACGTAAAGAGCAAGGCGATGAGGGCGGTGCCAAAACCACCGCGCAATGTTTGTTGCGTCTTTTCATGAGGCGAACCTGCACAGCGCATGATGAGATAAATATGCGCGATGATGCCTGAGGCCATACCAAAGCCATAACCAATGGTGATGCAGAGCACATGTGTCGCGAGCCAAAAATTGGTGTTGAGTACGGCAATCAGCATACTCATCGTGTCTTCGCTACCGAAACTCTGGCTGACAAAAAGCAGACCACTGCCAGATAATGTGGCCACAAGCAAGCCGACATGATTTTGCATGCGCCGTTCTAAAAATAAGCCAAACACCACCGCCACCCAACTGACAAACAACAAGGATTCATAGAGCGTTCCCACCGGTGGCCGCTGCAAAATATAAACCCGCGCAGCAATGCTGACGCCATGCAAAATCGCTGCTGCCGCTGCTGCGCCAAAAGCCATTGAGCGAAAAGATGACGCACGCGCACCCGACACACACCACAAGGAAAGCACAAAGGCCGCCATGTAGAGCAGCATGCTTTTTCCAAGCAGATGCCAGCGATAATAGAGTGTTTCCAGCGACAAAGCGAAAGGGCGCACCTCTTGCGTGTCAGCTGAGTTTTTGAGAATCTCGGCAGATGATTTTTTCCACTGCGCGGCGTTCTTTTGTTGATACGCAAGCGCCAGATCGCGCCACAAGCCAATTGTCTGCGCTGTCTTGGGTGAACCCTGCCCTGCGTGGAAAACCGCCCATGGCGAAAGCCACTCATCACCCGCAGACCATTGCGGAGGCAGTATACGCAGGAGTGTGTTGTTTTCTGTGCTACGAAGCGTCATGGTCAATCGTTGCGCGATCTCGGCGAGACGTTTTTCATCCGCGCTGTAATGCTCCAAATGCGTGCCTTTACGGCGCACAATATCTTGTAATTGTTTTTGCATCAGCGGCAAATTTTTGGCCTGATCCATGAAGGATGCGCCCGCGGCATCCCCTGACAGTGGCAAGAACAACGTGCAGGAAAGCGCAAGCTGACTGAAAGCCGCACTGTCATCATACAGCTGCACCACCACACGCTGGCCTTCTGAAAGCTGCTGACTGGGCAGCTGTAGTAATGAACTTATCAACGCTTGGTGCGAAGCAATGGCGGGGGTTATCTCAGCGAAACTATATAGATGGTCAGGTTTTTCTGGCAGCTCGAGCATCGCCCGCGCGTCCATATCCTTGACCAAAAACACAGGACTTTCGATAGCTTTTGATGGGTCGAACATCGTCTGCGCAAGCCATGCGACGGCAGGCATATCACCTATATGCGCCTTGCCATAAAAACGCTCCACATGCGCCAGTGCTAGTGTTCCCAGCGGCTTGATGCGCCCTTCATGTTGAACAGGAATTTGGGCAAAATCACCATAATCAAACACATCGGCGCGCACGCTGCCTGCCCACAGCAGACAGGCGATGATGGCAGAAAAAATACATTGTCTACGCAGCATGCGGCCTCCGAGTCATCAATGGAGGCAACCGGAAAAATAAATGGATGAGTAGGCCGATACATAACGTAGCGCTTGCCACATAGGGGAAAACGCGGCCACTATTTTGCACAATGGCAAAGCTTACGCTTTTTGTTTCCTCCGTTTGCGCGTCGCCATTAAACGAGGCTTGATAGACCGTGTAACCTTTGTACCGCAGGGGATGGTTCATGGTAATGACCGCTTGTTGATTCAGTTTGCCGTCGTTTATCATTACTTTAGAGCGAAAGCTGCGCGCCATTTCAGTCCCAGGATGCACTTCTTTTTTTGCCTCTAAAAGCTGCAGCGAAAAGGGCAATGCATAGCTTTCACGACCCAACCTTATCGCATAGTTGTCAGCACCTCTTTTTACCTCTGGCTGCTTTTCCATCGGTTCAAACAAAACATATATGCCATCACTGTCTTTGCCAGCACCAGATAGGCTGATCTCTATGCCCGAAAAATTGCGTTCATCTTCCATGTGCGGCGCAAGCGCAGACAGATGCACCTTCTGCGCCACGCCTTTGCGCGCGGGGTCTTTTTGCTCTTGCATCGCCATCGTGCAATTGCGGCAGATATCATTCACCTGCAGCGAAAAGGGCAGGCGCGCATCTGTCAGCAGAGCGTTCTTTTTTATGTCCACCAGCGGCGTTTGCCACAGCAGTTCCTTGTTTTTATGTACCGTCAGAACGCGCTGATGATAATCCGAAAAGTGCGAGGTGGATTCACCTGGTGCAAGTGCGACATAGCCCTCTTTGCTGCTAGCCGCTGTTACCAAGCCCCCTACAAGCAACAAAGCCACACCCAGATGCGCGATGAAAATGCCCGATGTCTGTTTGCGCCATGGGCTGGCGACAATCAGCTTCGCCAGCAAGCTCAGTAGCATCAATGCCGTGACCGCCCGACCACCTGGCAGTGGGAAAACGCCAACCCACAGCACAAACGAGGAAAAAAATATCTTTTGGCTGTCATAGAGTCCGATGTATTTTTGCGCCACCGTGCCGATGACGATGAGCAGCATCAAATACGGTAAAATGATGTGCAACATCACCGGCTTTGCTAGCCAGTGCATCGCCCATCGTAATGAGGGTTGCAAGGTGGGGTTTGGGAACATGAAACAAGGCAGTCCTTAAAATCTGCCCGCAGATTATAGCTGCATCGACAAAAATACAACCGGCATTAGGCCTAACCCTTAATCAATTTTCCAAGAAATCCGCCTACTTCCCCACGCAGCACCTCGGCTTGCCTTGATAAATCCGCTGAAGCCTGCTGTGTTTGAATGGCCGCGGCGGCGGATTGTTCAGCGGTGGTGGTGACCATGGAGGCGTTGCGCGTGACATCGCTCATGCGCGTGGAGGCTTTGACAATGTTTTCAACGATCTCGCGGGTGGCCACGCCCTGTTCTTCAACGGCGGCGGCAATGGCGCTGGAAACTTGCGTCATCTGGTCGATCACTCCGGTGATTTGCGTGATGGCCGTCAGCGTTTGCTCGCTGCTGCCTTGAATGGCGGTGACCAGACTTCCAATTTCAGCGGTGGCGGCGGAGGTTTGATTGGCAAGCGCCTTGACCTCGCTGGCAACCACGGCAAAACCTTTTCCTGCCTCACCTGCACGCGCCGCTTCGATGGTGGCGTTGAGCGAAAGCAGGTTGATTTTAGAGGCAATACTATTAATAAGCCCGACAATGCCACTGACTTTTTGTGCCGATTCGGTCAGTGTTTGTGCCACTTTGCGCACATTGCTCGCTTCAATACTGGCAGCGTCTGTGGTGGCGGTGGATTTGTGCACCTGCCCACTGATTTCATTGATAGATACGGTCAGCTCTTCGCCGGTGGCGGCAATGGTTCCAACGCGCTCGGACACTTCACGCACATCATCGCC
>RFOF01000089.1 GCA_009926845.1 Alphaproteobacteria bacterium | reverse complement strand
ACAGCCAAGCTTGTGCCGCCGCCGATGTTAGAGGACACAGGTGGTGGTGGCGGAAGTTTTTCTCCTCCTGTGCTGTTAATAGCGGGGCCTGGCCTTGCACCAATAGGATCGGCGGGTTTGGGTTTTCCTGAAAACAGTGAGAAAAGGACATAGCCAGCGACTACGAGCAGAATTGCCCCAAATGCAATCACCTTGCCTGGGCCATTACTCATGCCGGGGCTGCTATGTGTCATCGAAATTTCTTCGTCGATATTTTCCTCAGCATTATACTCTTCAGCCTGCTCTTGAGTAGGCGGAAAATCGTCACTGCTCTCAATGGCCGGATCAGAATATGGGGGGATTTGATTTTCTTCGTCAGCCATATGAACTATTGCGGATTAAGAGTTTCATTGTAAATACGAACAGTACCTTTGCTGCTTTTTAGAGCAAGTGTGCCCGCCACAGTATCAATTACCATTTTGTCACCAACCAGATGGTTAGGGACAGGCTGTTCATTGCCCGTAGCATCGACAACATAGGTTTTAGGCAGAGGATCATCTACGTTTCTTGAGCTTACGAACGTAGAAATGCCATCATCATACACTTGTATGGGGGCGAGATTGTCGGGGCCAGAATAGGTATAGTTATAATTGGCGTTTTGGGGGCGCGGCTTTTCCGTATTTGGCGATTGCGTATATGCAGGAGCGTATGAGCGCGGCATCGCAGGTGGCGTGAATGGAGATGGGGTAGAGGGCGCCGATGCGGTAGGCGAAGCCATGCTTGATGTTGCGGCAACGAAAGTGGGTGATTTAGTTTCATAGGTGAACTTCATCACATAAATCACCTGTCCGTTAGTTGTTGATGCCGACTTCAGGTCAAACTGATAGGTATGTTTACTGGTTATCAGCGTCATGTTGGTTGACAGGCCTTCAACCATAGGGCGAATGAATAAGCGTGACCCAGACGGGATAATCTGCCATGGGCTGCGATCACCCACGGAAATAGTTTGAATTTCTTCGTCCTCACCAAATAGAATGCTGCTTTGATAGCCTACTTTAGTGTAGAGGGTGTAGATGTCGGTTTCATCATAGGGTACGATGCTGATGCGGCTGTCCGTTGACCTGCTAATCATTGGCGTGCTGAATCCTTCGGCGTATGCACAGGAGGATGCTGCCACTATAAATAAACCTGTGATTATGGCTATTTGGCGAATCATCTTTGTACAATATCCTCATCTAAGCGGTAATCCGTAACGCGAAAACCGATCGGGTTGATATAGCGCTCCTCGTTGGTTAGGCTCAGCTTAATATATTCAAAAGCGACCAAGGCAATTTTATGAGACTGTACTACATTGGTGTCGTTGCGCTCCTCAATCAGCAGGCGCGCCTGTACCAATTGTGGATTGATGTAGGTGATGGACTTGAATTTAACCGTTCGCAATCCACCAGTCCCAAGGCGGGCAGTGTTGCTACGCGGGTTGTTTGGATCGGCCTGCGCTACAAAATCTGGATAGACTTTTGCAGGATCAGACATCACGCGCACAATGTTATAATTTCGCGCCAGATCGGTCACGCTGTAGGTCTCGCGCGAGCGGATATATTGCACTAGAAAAAAATCATTCACTGCTTCATTGCCCGTCAGCTCTTTGATGCTCATGGGGTCAACGGTTTGGGTGATGCCGCTTTTTTGGTCGACTTGAATGACAAAAGGGTCGACGCTTTTCAGAGGGGCCAGCAGAGCAATGGCAACCACTGTGCCTAGTGTGCATAAGAGCGAAAGCAGGGTAATAACCGTCAGAATTTTTCGCTGAACAAGCAAATGCTGATACCTGTCTTTGTACCAGTTTCTGGATTCGGTGGCGTTGTTGGCGGGCTCAGGCATGAAAATCGCGTTAGTTTACAATATAATCACAGCAATCTAGCCTATGAATATAAAGAAAGGGTTAATGTGATGGTATGTTGCCTTATTTTTTAGGGGCAGACGCATCTTTGGGCCTGTTTACGATGTTCTTGGTGATGGTATTGCGAATATCGTTGGCAATGCCGCCGCCTTCACCATCTGGTTTTTTTGCGCCATCACTTTCCGCAGTGGCGCGCAGGCGTTGCGCCCCACGTACTTGGCTGGCGTCACCCTTTGCGCCAAATTTACCCGTATTGCCAAGACCAAAGCCATCCAGTGCCCCCCCGCCTACACCACCACCGGCAATTTGTTGTGCAATGCCGCGAGCCTGTTTGACGAGGGCGCCAAATCCATAGGTTATGCACAGGAGCGAGGTCAGATAATAAAGTGCAAACCCCATAAAATCGGTATTGTCTTGAGAAATGGCGTTGGCGGGGATCATCTGCTGATTCGCTTGACTGCAACCAAAGGTGGGCAAGGCACCATTGCCGCCTTTTGTCATTTCACCTTTGCATGCCGCCCATGTACTTTCGTCCACCGTCAAATTGGGGTCTTTGCTGATTTGTCCTGTCCAGGGGGCGATGGCTTTGTCAAGCTGCCCAAAAAAATCCTTGTATTGCTGGATCACGCCAGCCCACAAGGTGAAGGCGGCGAGCACAAACACAATTTGCAGCGAATACGAAGTCAGGTGGCGTATCCAGCTTTCGCAGAGATGTTTGGTCTGTTCAAAGAGATAAAAGCCGACAAAAAGCGGACCAAGCGCAACCAGAAATCCAATGACTGTGAGCCCGAGAAGGATGTTGACCATGGTTTGTACGATAAGCATGAATACTTCCGAAACCAGTTGCCAGATGAACGTGCCAATCTGTGAAACCTGTGTGGAAACCAGTAGCATGGCGGCGGCAAACCCAAGAAATTTTTCAATCCCAATGCCAAACATTTTCTGCTCTGTGCTCGATATGGCACTGCCAATCACGCCATCGATGGAGCCAAAGAGGGTTGTTAGTATTTGGGTGCCTGATCCGGAAATACTTAAATTGCCACTTCCCGGAACACTGCCGATGAAATAGGCGGGAACTTCGAGCGCGAGGCTGATAAAGAAGTTATACACGACATTCATGTTGATGGTCGAGCCTTGCGTCATCAGCGAAACCACAATCATGACTTTGGCGAGCCTGCCGAGTGCGTGCTTGGTGTTGAATTTTGTAGAGCCTATCATGAGCTCGATGCCGTAGAACATGATGTAAATACTGCCAAGAATTTGTGCGATGGGGCCCATTTTGCAATAAAAAGCAGTGAGCAAAGAGTCCTTTACCAGGTCGATGGTTGACATGAATTGGCATAAAATAGCCCCTAGAATATGGTTGTATCCGGAGGGGCAACTTGACGAATCAAAGTTGGGGTGTCTGGCAATGCAGGCATCTGCGGCATACGCCACGCTTGGCAAAAGCGCGATAAGAATAGACAACCTGATAACTCGGGTAATGGAGAGTGAGGCGGGCGTGCGCATCAATGCCTCCCTCGCACAGCATTATTTGTCGGGGAGGCTGGCATATTCCCCTCCGGCGGCGATGAGGTTTTTGATGTTGTTTGAAAAGATGGCTTGCAGGTCATCCAACCCCGTCATATCGGTGCGCAGCCCTACGGTTTCATTTTTTTGCTTGAGCAAAAACTCGCCTTTCTGACGGTCCATTCGCGTTAGTATGCGCGCATCTTGTGGCGTGAGGCCGAGCGGGACGGATTCGTAGTTCACCGCAATATCATCGGGTAGATAGATTTGCGTTGGGCAAAGGCGCATGATGGTGTCGAATATATGTGTTCCCACGCGCTCTTGCGGATTGCGTGCGGTGAAAATCACTATGGCATTGCTTTGTTCAAGCATCTCCAGCAAGCTTTCCAGCCTCGGGGCAAAGAAGGGGTTTTCCAGCAAATCCCACGCATCACGCATAACAATGATTGAGGGCTTTCCATCCAGTGTGGTGACAATACGATGCAGCAGATAAGACACCACGGGAATGATTGATTCAGGATGCTCAACGATAGGCCCCATATCAAAACCATGCATAGGTTTTGATATGTTGAATTGTTCAGCGCCGCTTGAGAAAATATCGGCAAAAGCACCGCGCTCTAACCAAGGAGAAAACGCCTCGGCCAACTCGTTATTGCTGCGTGCAACTTCCGCGACCAGATGGCTCAAATTTCGTCCTTCTGGCAGGTTGCAATAGACCTGCGCAATGGCCTGACGCAGCGTTTCCTTGTGAGTTTCGGTGAGTGCAATCTGCTCTTCGACCAGCGCGCCGCACCACGCCAGCAGGAATCCACGATTACGCGGGCTGTCTTCCAGCCAGAAAGGATTGAGCGGCAGAATCTTACGTTTTGGCTTATCAGGATTGCGTGCAAAATAGTGATAGTGGCCGCCCAACTTGTCGAAGAGCAGCTCTGCCGAAGCGCCTCGATCAAATACAAAGAGCTTGCCGAGATATTGGCGCGTTTCACTGAGTAGGAAATGCAGCAATGTATTTGCATTGGAGTCGTTGAAGGAGTTGTAATCAAACAGCACGCTATGGCCACTATAGCGATAATGGAAATTGAAATAGTAAGGTGAGTTGACGATGGTCGGCATCAGTGTTACTGCGTCACCCCAATGATTGCCGACGGCCCGCCCGCCCGGGAAGCGATTAAGGCGACAGAAACCACCTATCTGGCGGGTCAGGATAGGTGTTGCACGACGCAGGAAAACAAAATTTCCTGGCAGTGCCGACCAAAAACATTCTTCCAGTTTGATATCTTCGCGCACGGTTATCAACCCTAGTTTAGCAAAAGCGGCCTGCGCATCGATCACTTCAGTATTGAGTAATTTATATTCGTCGGCAATGACGATGATGCTGGTTTGCTGTGAGCCATAGGCCAGTGGTGTATTTGCATTTTGCAGCATTTCTTCAACGCCGGCAGCACGGATGGAATAGTCATCTCCGCTGATTCTGAAGATGTCATGTTGATTGCGATACTCCCACAGGGCTTCTTTTTCGCTGATGAAGTGAAACGATTGTGACACAATCAACTCCAGCGGGGCTTGCAGTGCCACATCCACCATTTCCGGTGCCATTTCACTATACCGTTTCAGGGTAAGCAGCGCCCCGAATTTACGCTTGCCGTCGACATTCTTTGTTTCCATGGCATTATAGCCAAACGTTAGGTCATGCGTTTGCAAAGCAACACTGATGTCCGCATCAGGAAGCGGGTGCGGCTCTGCTTGTAAATTGAGTAGCGTGCCCAGAAATTCCATTGGCTCGGAATAAAATATCGGGCGTGTGGCTAGCGGATCGATTTCTGTTGGCAATCGCTCAACTGTTCCCAAAAGTTGGGCGGAGTAGTTGGTGCGTAGTTGTGCTAAGATGCCGGAAACCACCGTGTCTAAATGCTGCGCCGCCTTATCCAGATAAGCATTACGATAGGCGCGGTTGCTCATGGGGAGCACCACTTGTTTCAGCGCTTCTTTTTCTGTCAGAGGAGCTGCTTGCCCCTCATGTAAAATGGTTAGATACACCTCGTTATAATATTGGTGATTCCATTTTTGTTTTTTAGCCCACGAGCGGTGAACATAGGCGGCAAATTTTTCCTGAAAGCGGGTGGTGAAATTGACCTGCTTGCGGCGACGTATCGTATGTAGCCAGATGGAAAATTCGGCGCCGTTGACGTTCTCAATAATTGCGGTGCGCAGCACGTCGCGCAGCGTAAGCCCCATGGCATCGCTGCCCTCATATTCCACACCGCGGGCGTCGGCGGCGATCTTGATGATCTGCATCACCTCGCCGTTTTTGGTCAGCAAGGTGTGGGAATTGTAATGCGAATAATAGGGGATGAAATCGGCGTAAGAAGGAACGGAAGGCGCTGCTTTGTTTGCGGCCCCTGCTTGTGAATCACTGGCATTTTTTTTAAATGAAAGAAGCATGTGACCTCTGGGGTTTTAAAAGCAAACGTAAGCAGCACCTCCCTAACAAGGAGAATGGGTTTTAATATTCTACGCAGCGCAAAGAACCGATTTGCTTGTTAAATCAGTATATATGCCCGCAGCTCCGCTAGCGAGTGCGATGCCGATGGCCACCACGAGGGCTTGCGTCCAGGTGATACGGCCAAACATCGCGGTGATGCCGATGACGATGATGGCTATGGTGCCAAGAGATGAAACAATGAGCGTGGCGCTGTAGCAGACGCCGCTAATCATATCGACCACCTTTTGTCCGCTAACGGCCGCAAAAGCATCTGAGCCAAACAGGCTGATGGCGGTGGCCATCAACGCCAACATACATGCGTAATTTAGGCGCCCCATAAATTCATTTTGTGTATTCATAATATTCTCCTTGTTGTAGTTAGTTGTTAATTTAACGCGCAATAATTTCATCAGCTATATCTGCGTAGCCACCCAATAAAACCACACCTATGGCAAGCACAAGCGCTTGCGTAATGCTGATGCGGCCGAACATCGCCCCGATACCAAGCCCAATAATAGCAATGACGCCTAACCCGGATGTCATCTGGCCCGCGATCCCATCTACATTATCAATTGTGGTTTTCATGCTTCCTGTGACAACATCCGCGAGATCAGATGCGTTTGCTGCGATAGTGATGCCGGTGGCCACCACAAGTGCCTGCGTGACGCTGATTCTTCCAAACACGGCGGCGACCCCGAGCGCAAAAACAGCAAGATGCGCCAGACCCTTAACAATGTCTTTAGCCGCGTCGTAGACCGTGTTCACGGCAGACTTGAGCCCCGCAAACGCCTCATATCCGGAAGTGATATACACAGCAAAGACCAAGAACGTCAGTAGAAGAAAGCGCGCCATGCGTGCGCTCTCTGCGGTGACATTGTGTTCTGGCGTAGGCGTCATATTTTCCTATTCTCCGAAGCAGCGCATTTTTCCTAATAAAACGCTGTCTGATTTCTCACTACAACTTAACTATAACATAAGATTGTTACATATTTTTGACAGTCGGATGCTTTTTACGTTTTTTTTATGCAATGGAATGAGTGCGTTAAAAAATACATAAAAAACAATGTGTTGATTTGACCTCTTTAAAAAACTATTTTGCGTAGTTGCAAAACTCTTCCCTCATGATACATGGGGCATGGTTAATTTTACCTTTACACACATCAAAGAAGCGGAGCCACATCATGACCAGCACCATCGAACAGAAACTCACCGAAATGGGCATCACTCTGCCAGCCTTTGCGCTGCCGGCAGCTAACTATGTGCCATACACCATCAGCGGCAACCTGGTCTATATCTCGGGTACGTTGCCGATGAAAGACGGCAAACCACAAGACATCGGCAAACTCGGCCGCGAATTTTCCATCGAGCAGGGCCAAGGCACCGCAAAACTTTGCGGCATCAACATTCTGGCGAGCCTCAAACATGCCTGCGGTGGCGATTTGTCCCGCGTGAAAAAATGCGTGCGCATGGGCATTTTCGTGGCTTCCGCCGAGGGCTTCACCGACCAGCCAAAAGTGGCCAATGGCGTTTCAGATTTCATGGTCGCGCTGATGGGTGACGCGGGCAAACATGCGCGCTTTGCGGTCGGTGTGGCCGAGCTGCCCTTTGGTGTGGCGGTTGAAGTTGATGCCACGTTCGAGATCGCCTAATGACCGATGCA
>RFOF01000088.1 GCA_009926845.1 Alphaproteobacteria bacterium | reverse complement strand
AGAAGCAACGGCGGCGCACGAACAATTTTGCAGCCCAGAAGCTGCGAATGAACGCAAAGCCAAAAAGCGAGAGGAGCGCAAAATTAAGCATGAAGCGCGCCTACGGGTAAAAAGAGCAGCGTGATATTAAATGGCGGCTGGAGCATCCGCAAAATTAGTCATCGTCGCTTTTGCCGTTACCATACATCACGCTCATATAGCGGCTTGTTCCAAATTGACCGCCCATCTTATTCACGTGATCCATGAACATCGCGATTATTTCGGGAACGCTTATTTGCTCTACTGGCTGTCCAGTGCGCTTTTGATATTTTGTCAGCTTCTTTTTGAAGCCGTCAAATACCGCGTGAATATGTGCATGGGGAAGAGCGGATGTCATTTCTAGCCATGTTAGAAAATTCTGGTCTGCCATGCTTAATCTGTTTTCTTCTGGAGTCTTTAGTTCGGTAACGCTAGCCATAATAATCCTCCTCTCTGTATGTTGGTTCATACCTGTATCGCTGCATAAAAAATCGATAAAGGGAGGGTGAATATAGCAACCTCTGATAGAATTTGCAATTCAAAATTCTAGCTATACGGGCAATATTTGCCTAGCTGTTGTCAGAATGCTTCAATGGCATATCGCCACTTTCACCAAATAATAGCCATTCTGGGCTAACTTTCAAGACTTTGCTGATTGCGCCTAATTCAAAGTCACGAAGTCCACGAACACCGCGTTCTATTTCGGAGATACTGGTTTGAGAAATCTCAATTCCGTAATCTACAGACAGGGCAGCAGCAAGCTCCACCTGATCGAATTCATTGTCGATCCGCGCTAACTTTATTCTTTTTCCGCAAATGTTTGCCTTCATAATTCTCGCAGTCGTTGCCGTACTGCGAGAGGCTAATCATGATGGCGATTGCGCGTAGCGGAAAATCCAATAAATTAGTATAATTATCAATACGACAATGGGAATATAGATGTAGTACGTCTATATTTGACGTATTTTATACAGGTATCACTTATGAGAAAGTCAGCAAAACAAGTCATGTCTAACGCTCCGCAGGCAATCGATATTCATATTGGTATGCGACTGCGTGCCAAGCGTAATGAGATTGGATTAACGCAAGAAGAGCTTGGCAAGGCTCTTGCGGATCAGCTATCGCATCAGCAAATTCAGAAATACGAGAGGGGAGAAAACAGCATCAGCTGTTTCCGCCTCGTGCAGATTGCCGAAACCTTGAAAGTAAATGCGTCATATTTTCTCGATGACATTTCTTCTAGTGCTCTAAAAGGCTTTTCCGAAGCACCTGCAGAGCCGTTTCAATATCAGGATGATGCTCAAAAAGCTGAATTGAACAAAGCATTCTCCACATTGCCAAATGGTTCTATGAAAAAGGCTGTGGTCGATTTTATCAAGATAATCAGCAACAACACCAAATAAATGGCTATTAGGCGGCTTTTAGAGCTTCCTCAGCCTGCATGGAGGTCATCGACATCAGCTTCACATTCAAAGCCGTGGCAATCACATTCGCCCGCCGCTTCACGAACATCTCATAATTGTCGGCATCAAGGCCGTAGGATTCCATATCCCTGATGAGGTGAGTTTTGAGCGTTTCTGCGAGTTCTGCATTATCGGTTTTGAACTTCGCCAGATAATCGGTCGGCGCTTTCTTGCCGATACGGTGCTTATTGGAATACCCGTCGATCAGCGTGATATTTGCAATCAGGTTTGCCTCTAAGCCCTTATGTGATTCCTCAACATAGGCTTTCGGGAAAAAATGGTGGTAGTTGCGGCTGGATGCTATTTTCAAATTGCTGTTATCGAGGATCACCAACCCGTTCGTATCGAATGATTTTGGCTGCTGGTAAGCGAGCAGGCAAAGAATGGATTTGCAGTACGAGTTGCCGGCAGAAAAGAATGTCGTTTCGATAGCCTTAGGGTCAATCATCAATTCCAGCGAATTGTAATTAGGCATCGAGCCTTTGGCGATTAAATCCATTTTGTTCAAATCTTCTGCCAGCTTAGATTCCGTCGCAGAGCTGTATCGCTCTGTCAGCCCGACCCAATAGAAAAATTGCTCAAGCAGGCGCACTTGCTCATTGTTCGGCTTTTTGTTCTTCATCACATTGAAGAAATAGGTGAGCGGCAATAGCACCGCCGGGTATGGCAGGAGCTGGGAAACTGGCACACGTAATTCCGAGCGCACAAAATCAATGGCTGAAAATAGCGATGCCTTCATAGGCTCCCAATTTTCGATGAAGGTTGCGCGCGGCATTTTCAGAATATCTTTGCTCTTAACGGCGCGCACGGTGATTGCAGCAACGCATTGCATGATGACAGATTCAGGCAGCGTTTCAAACTTCGCCTGGGTGAGCGATTCCTTTTCATCGTCCGAACCGTCGCGCAGCACTTCGTATTTCTCGGCAAGGTCAAAGCCCAGCTTTTCGTCATAGGTTTTCGCAACCATGATTTCAAAGACCGTTAGTGATTTGCCACCTGTGTTGATGCGAGAGAAGACCTCGCAGGCAACATCAATCGGGTAGTCCTTAATTGTGATGGTCGAAAAGTCGTAATTGGTCAGTTTATTCTTAAAGGCGCTGGCGCGTTTCAGCGTATCGCGATCGTATTCATCCATCAAATCGGTCACATCGGCATTGAGTAGGCGGTGAACCGAAATGTAATTTTTGCCCTCAACCTTTTCGACGACGCTAATTTGCTCATCGTTTTTCGGGTCGAAGTCGAGGTTGATGTAAATGTCCTGGTAGTCAATTTCTTTCCCGTCCTTGGTGATGCGTATGCCTTTGCGAATGGCATAGAGGGAAGTGATGCGCTGTTGCCCGTCAAGTATGTACTGGGCATAATCGCCTTTCGGCGTTTCCGGCAGCCGGTGATTGCCAATGTTCTTGTAGCTGCGCAGTTCTTCTTTCGTTTTCCAGAAAATGAAAGTGCCGATAGGGAAGCCCTTAATAATAGAGTCTATCAGCTTGGCGGTTTGCTCTTTCTCCCAAACAAATTCGCGCTGGAACATCGGGAGCTTTATATCGCCCTTGTCGATCTCCACAAACAGGGCATCGTATTTTTTGGACTGGTTCTCAGGCTGCAAATATACAGGCTTGTCGCTTTTCGCTTCGGCGTTCTGAGAATCTTCAACCATACTACTCCTTAAAATTAGGTGGTGCCCCTGGCCCGACTCGAACGGGCACATCCGAAGATACTGCATTTTGAGTGCAGCGCGTCTACCAATTCCACCACAGGGGCGCATTTTTAAGCCCGTGCCGACTATGTGCCGACTGAGCCGTTTTTTTACTCTTTCCTAGAAAACACAAACTTGAATCAAGCGTCTGTTTTCTAGCATTTATTTCCCTCACTTTTTGCCAAACCCAAAAGGATTTTGAATCCATCGCGTCTACCAATTCCACCACGGGGGCGTTATTTTTTGCTCGTGCCGACTATGTGCCGACTGAACAGTTTTTACTCGTTTTTCCTAAAATCGGAAGGTCTTTATAACCATCTGATTTTAGTCTTCAAATTACACCCCAGAATGGAATCATCCGCGAAGGACTCATGGGATTTTGAGTCGAGCGCGTCTACCATTCCACCACAGGGGCACATCTTCACGCGGAAGAAGCCCTTTATGCCAGATTTCGCCCTAGCGTCAACCCCTATGCGGGGGCTTGCGTTTTGATAGGCGGGGTTTATGATAGCGACGTATCACCACTGGAGTCTTTATGCTCGTATCAATCGCACGCTTTTTCACCACCTCCCGCCTGTTGCTTGCGCTCGCTGGTTTTAGCGCGGCGATGCTGGCCACCGCACTCATCGGGCAATATGGGTTTAATCTGCACCCTTGTCATTTGTGCATTTTGCAACGCTACCCTTATGCGGCAATTATTGCGCTTGGATTGCTTGGTTTTTTTGTCATCAAAAGCCCAAAGATCCAAAAAAATATTCTGCTGCTGTGCATCGCTCTTTTGTTTGTCGATGGCAGCATCGCTTTTTATCACGCAGGCGTGGAGATGGGAATTTTCCCCGGCCCCAGCGACTGCACCAGCAGCGGGAAAACGGGGCAAACGATTGAAGAAATTCGCGCAGAAATCATGGGCGCGCCGCTGGTAGCTTGCGATCAGGCAATGATCCATATTTTGGGGTTGTCGATGGCCGCGTGGAACGCGATCGCGGCGTTTGGCGCGGGCACGGCCTCTGCGCTTATTTTTTACACGGGACAAAAAAAATGACCCTCCCCGGCGACCTGACAAAGGAACAAAAAATCAAGCGCATGATCCGCGTGAACCATGCGGGTGAATATGGCGCGAAGCAAATTTATCGCGGGCAACTGGCCATTTTAGGAAAAAGCAGCTCAGGCGATTTGCTGCGTCATATGGCCGAGCAGGAGCAGCAACATCTGGATGCGTTTTCTAAAATGGCGTTGGAGCGGCGGGTGCGGCCCACAGCGCTTATGCCTCTGTGGCATGTGGGTAGTTTTTTGATGGGCGCAGGCACGGCGCTACTCGGAAAAGATGCAGCCATGGCCTGCACGGTGGCGGTTGAAAGCGTGATAGATAATCACTACGCTGAGCAGGAAGCGCAGCTCGGTGATGATGAGGCGGAGCTTAAAGCGTCCATCGCCAGATTTCGCGCAGAAGAAAAAGAACACCACGATAGCGCGCTGGAAAATGGTGCAAAGAATTCGCCTTTTTATGGCATTGTGCATGCAGCCGTAACCGCACAGACAAAACTAGCCATATGGTTATCTACTAGAATTTAACACAAAATATATGAAAAAATATGTAGCCAGCAGCACAAAACTTGGGTAATCATAAACTGTTCTAATTTGACATTTTTGGGTCTTTTCGCGTGAGCCGCACGAGCCGTTATTTATCCATGATTTTTTGCTTGCTGCTGGCGTCAAGTTGTTCCACAGCTGGCGAAGGTATTTTCGGCCCCCAAAAAACGGATATCATCGACCCGGCGCTTGGACTCAATCGAAGCGACTATACGCATTTGCTCGATAAAGACTTCCAGAAGAAAACGGGTGGACAAAGCGCTGATGGTGCAAACCCTTCTGAGCCGCCGATTCCCGCGCTTGCAGAAATCTTAGCTGCGCCCGAGCCGCCGAAACTTGCGGAAAGCAAATTAGTCTCTGTGGCCGTCACCGAAGATGTGCCGTTGAAGGATGTGCTCATTGAAGTCGCGCGCTTAGCTGATGTCGATATTGAGGTGGATGCCGGCATCACTGGCGGCGTCAGCTTTCGCGCAAAAGACCGCCCGTTTAACGAAGTAGTGGAACGTATCTGCGACTTGGCGGGTCTACGCTACAGTGTAAAAAATGGTGTGCTGCGCGTGGAGCGCGACACGCCTTATATCCAGCTTTACTCGCTCGATTTGCTCAACGTTGAACGTACCGGCAGCGGCAATATGGACGTCAACACCACCACTGGCAGTGCGGGTGGTGGCGGAACAACGAGCAGCAGCGTGGGCAGCGGCTCAAAATCAAACATCACCATAAAAAATGCTAGCGACTTCTGGGCGCAATTTGAAGAAAGCATTAAGCAGATTCTAGCGTATCAGGATTCTGTACGCACTTCTGGAACTGTTATGGCTTCGCAAACTCCAGCGCCGCCCACGCCAGAGCCCGCTGGGAAAGTTTCTAGCGCATCTCCTGCTGCCGCGCGACCAGCCGCCGTTCCAGTGGGCGCGGTGCCCGTTGCACCCTCGGCAGCCTCAGGCGCCGCTTTTTACGTCCTTAACAAACAGGCCTCAACGCTCACCGTGTCTGCAACCGATAAGCAGCATCGCATTCTCAAACGCTTCATCGACAAGATTCAAGACAACGCTTCGGCGCAAGTACTCATCGAGGCTAAAATTGTCGAAGTGTCGCTCAGTGATGAATATCGCAGCGGTATCCAATGGGAGCGATTTAATGGAAAAAATTTAGTACAGGCTTCTGCCAGCTTCCCTATCACTAATCCTGCTAATGGCGTGACGCCGTTTACGCTCGCGTTTCAGGATAATGCCCTGAATCTCGCCGCCGCCGTCACGCTGACCGAACAATTTGGCACCACGCGCACACTTTCCAGCCCGCGTCTGCACGCAACGAACAACCAACAAGCGCTGATGACCTTTGCCGACAATCTGGTGTTCTTTGATCTAAAATTCACGGTGAAAGACCCGACACTTGATAGTAATGGTGATGTCAAAACTCCCGGCAGCGTTACCGCCAACGCCACAGTTCACACCGTTCCCATCGGTATTTTGCTGTCGCTCCAACCCTCTATCAACAAGGAAACTAATGAGGTGACGCTCAGTGTTCGCCCAACGCTTTCGCGCATTTTGGGATATACCGAAGACCCGAGCGTTAAGATCAATCTTGCATCAGCAGGAATTACATCTGATATCAAGAGTCAGGTGCCTGTTGTTCAGGTGCGCGAGCTTGATTCCGTTATGAAGGTCAAAAGCGGTCAAGTGATGGTTATTGGTGGACTCATGGAGAGCAACAATTCCAATGCTGATACGGGCATTCCGGGTGCAAGCTCTGTTCCGTTTGTTGGCAATCTGTTTAAGAGCGTAGAAAAAAATAACACTTCAAAAGAGCTCGTCATTTTCATCAAAGCGACTATTGTGGGCAGCAATGGCAACGCCGTAGAAGCCGATAAAAATCTCTACAATAAATTCACACAAGACCCACGCCCACTGTTTAAAAATGATGGCAGCGCGCCTGCGCCAGAATCAGCTGCAGAACCTGCGCCGCAACCCGCACCCGACCAACCCGTGGAAAATACTCATCCTTCCGCTGCCAGTGGCACACCAAGCATCAATGAACCTATCAATACCACCCCACCAGCGATAGAGATCAATGAGTTTCCTGCGCCGACTATCCCACCTCTTGCTCCACTTGTGCATCAATAGATCCTTATGCTTACCAATATTCGCTATATACTGCTGACGGCTCTTCGTGACTGGCTTTTTATCGGCCTGATGGTCGGCATCCTGTTTGCCAGCGCCATCTCGGCCACGCTAGGCAGCACCGCCTTCCTCGAAGAAAACCAAATGACGGTGACCTACGCTTCGGGCGCGTCACGCATTATCCTGATGATCGGCCTCATCGTCTTCACCTGCTTTCACATCCGCAGTGCGTTCGACACCAAAGAAATCGACGTCATTCTCTCGCGCCCCATTTCGCGCTCCAATTTGGTAATAGCTTATTGGCTAGGCTTTGCGCTGGTAGCACTGTTGCTTTGCCTTCCTATCATCGCGGTCATCGGCATCATCGGCGTGCAAAGCTGGAGCGGCTTTGCAGGCTGGTCGCTGAGCTTGCTGCTGGAGTCATTTCTCGTGGTCGCTATCGCGCTGTTTAGTGCCTTCACTCTACGCAGCGCGGTCACTTCGGTCATCGCCTGCATGGGTTTTTATGTGCTTTCGCGCATGATGGCGTTTTTTGTTGTCACATCCGACTCACATATGATCGGCGAGAAATGGTTTTTTGTTCTGAAATACGCGCTCAAGGCGATCGCCACGATCATTCCGCGGCTTGATTTCTTTGCCAAAAGCGCATGGCTAAATTATGGCTTTGATGCACCGCAAGAATGGTGGCTATTCATCGCGCAAACCTCGATTTTTGTGCCGTTGCTGCTGGCGGCT
>RFOF01000087.1 GCA_009926845.1 Alphaproteobacteria bacterium | reverse complement strand
AGTCAACGCAAACGACAAGTGGAATGAAGGCTATCGGAGATATTCTCGGCACTATTTCGCAATCGTCTGTGTTGGCAGCGTCCTCTTCAGAGCAGGTGCTCTCTTCTTCGCAGGAACTTTCAAAACAAGCTGAGGCATTAAACCAAGAAGTGGAGAATTTCCTAAGCAGCATACGCGCTGCGTAAAGTACGCAAAGCGGCTCGGAGGAACAGGCTCGGCCCCATCACCAATGCGATGCATTGCTTTAAAAACAGAGGTTGAGTGGCTCAGAGCCTGCTGAACCGCCGCACTTTTTCGTCTATCTGAAAATATGGTGCCAGGAGGGCTCACGAATTGCAAGAATAAGCATCTGATATAAAGCATGTTATCGCAGTTCGATTTTCATACATACCCAGAAAAATACCCATACACCTCATAAATTGATCTCATACCTACCTCAGCGGCGATGCGGGCGTACCCACATCGAAGATAAGCTCCTTGCCGCCGAGTTTTACCGTCGGCATCACGTTGAAGCTGTGCAGCTGCTCATGCTGCTCTGTGAATAGCTTGAGGTGCTTGCCGAGCTTATCAAGGGCAGAGAGCCGATCCACCGTCTTATGCTTCTTTTCATCGAATGCAATTGCGGCAAGCTCCTGTAACACTCTCTCGGCTGATATTTCCAGCTTTTTATGTACGGACGCCGATAAACGCTCAATTTCTGCGCTAACGTCAACATTGGTCAACAGACGAGAGCCTTGCTGCTTTGCTGTCTGCTTTGCATAGCCAGCACGTATTGCGGCCTGCGTAGCATTACAGTCTATGACGTATTCCTTGCAGAATCTTTTTTGTTGTTCCTTGAGAGCCATAGCTACCTGTATTGGATGGTGTTGCAATGGCTGTACTATAGCAAGAACGGCCTACCCAGTCAAAGGTGCTAACCCATAGTGTGCCCACCCAAAATTATTTTTGTACCGCTAACGATATAGGCATTCTTTGACTACCTTTTCTTTGATTGCCAAACCATAAGCGTCATGACAATATCCTCATGAAACAGTACATTGCTGTTTTGGGGCGTTGAAACCCCTATCTCAAGCGGTCTTAGTGCACCGCAAGCACTCCTCTTCCATTATGGTCGAGGAGGCGCACGTGTATGTTCAAGCTTCACGGCTAAAGACGTGCGCGACCTCTCTTGAGATAGGTTTTCAAACTCCCCGATCACCAGTGGGGAGTGGATATGTTGTCATCATTTTTTAAGGCGAGCACACCGCTGCAACGCATTGGTATTATCCTAATTATACTATCTGCAGGAGCATTCTGTTTTGTAATATATGCATTTAGCTCAGACTATAGCTGGCTTGAACCTTGCCTGATTGCGCCTGAGGGATTTAGCAATCTTCATCCAATTGAACTGCAAAAGCTAAAGAACAGCGGAATTGATATTGGGGTAACAAAACCATGCTTAGATGGAACACTTCTCTATGAGGCTTTCTATGGCTTTTTTCACCACAAAATATCACTCATAGTAGGAGGCGTCCTCTTGTTAGGTGTATTGCTGCGTTTCTCTATCCCTTACAAACTCTATCGATGGGTGATGAAGGGGCATATCTCAGATAATTCCAAAATTTCAGCGAGCACACCTCTTCAAAGAATTGGATCAATGGCACTCATTCTATCAATCAGCCTGTTTCTCTTTTGTATAGGTTTTGCGGGTATAGAGTATTTTGGATTGCAGTATGCAGGGCATGAAAATTGCGAAGATTTATATGATAAACACAACAATCACGAATCAACTGATCAAAAAATAGTAAAATTATCACCAGAAGTAGAGCGCAGATTAGTTCCTGTACCATGCCGTGTCGGCACAAGATTTGAAGTGGTTAAAGATAAATTAGGTTCAGTTCCCACGATGGCACTATTGATAGGCATTGTGGGGATAATTGTGCGTTTCTCAGTTCTCTATAAATTTTATCGATGGGTGATGAATGGGGATTGGGGATATAAAGTACAAGAGGAGCTGCCTATTAAAAAAAGGGAAATAGTATCAGATGTTCAAGCAATAAAATCAAACGATGCTGAGATTATAACACAAGATGCGCAACAAATACCTAAATGGATAGTATTTTTCCGAAACATCATACTGGTGTGCTTGATTGGATTAGGACTTCTTGGGTTTCAAAGCACCCTGTTTCTTTCTTTTGGAACCAACAATAACGCATTATTCAATCTGATTTTTGTGGCCACCTACGGATGGATAATGCATAAAGCGCTTTGTAACGCCTTTACAGTTGGTCAGAAATTCATCAAGCGCCTCATAAATACATCCAAGTGGCTGTCACTTGCGATATTTGCAGGAAACATGCTCCCAGTGCCTATTGCGTTGATCATAAACCCAACACATTTCTTGGGAGTGTTGGACATTACGCCTTATAAGGTAATCGTTCTTGTGGCGGGGTTTATTCTGGTCATTCCTTTTCTAGCCAGCATCCTCTGTGGTATTGCCAGCCTCTGTTTTTTGATACATCGACGCCTTGTTTGAGTAAGAGAGGATTTATATTGGGTAGTATCGCAGTTCTTTATAACCCCATTCTCAAAATTCATTTGGACAAAGACGTCTGGTCGGCGATCAACGTGGTGACGATCCTGCTGATCGGCTGGTTCTCATGGGCGAATCAGCGGTATACAAAGCCATGAACCAAGCAATCCATGTATCAGCGCCATCACCTCTCTTCCAAGCCATATATGACAAGGACATTGATGCTGTGCGCCGTGAGTTATCATCAGGCGCGGATGTGAATGCAAGGAATGAGCATGGCGATACGCCGCTGGGTGCAGCATTTTATCATCCGCCTTCGCCAGAGATATCAACCTTGCTCATAGAGGCAGGCGCAGATGTGAATGCGCAGCTGGGACATGACTATATAGCGCTGCATCATGCGGTCTTGATAGGTCATGTAGCGTTGGTGAATCTATTGCTAAAAAAGGGGGATGCAGTCAATGCTGTGGGTAGGTGGGGCTGCACCCCATTACACTTTGCGGTACATGATGCAGAAGCAAATATAGAGATAGTGCGTGCACTGCTTTCTTGCGGAGCCGATGTCAATGCACGCGCTGGCTGGGGGCATACGCCACTGCACTACGCTGTGGCCGACAATCAGGACGACATCGCGGAGCTACTGATAAAACATGGCGCCGACACCAGTGCCAAAGCTACTTGGCTCAAACGTCATAAATACTACAATGGCCACTACGACACCGTTATGTTGATGATTCGCCTCGACGATGACCCGCAAGAACCAAGACAGTATAATGTGACGCCTCTGAATGTATTGGAAGGGTAATTTGAAGTGGTTAGCTCTTTAATCTTGCATGCAAGTGAACCATCCATTTTCTCATGCTCTGCTATTTTTGCCGAGTCTATGGCGCAGCTCGACCATCCCCAGCGAATTTGCTGAAGATGGAGCAAGCCAGGCTTTTGGCAATGGCAGGGTGGTCAAAATAGCTGCCACCCCTGATATGCTACTTACATCCGTACTATTTACGTCGCCGTGAGGACTTCATATCTTGCTCTGTCCTGCCCATTTTCCACGGTATCCCTTGAGGGCTTGCTCGCCTCCAGCGCCAACGTCTTTTAATCCCGAACTCACTGAAGGGTAGTATTATGCTGATTTTTGTGTGTTATGCAGTTCTTTGAGCCATGCATGTACTTCTTCTATCCGCCAAGCGGTGACTCTTGCGCTAAGTTTTATGTGTTTAGGAAATTTACCTGTTCTCACCATTCTCCATAATGTTGAAGCTGAGAAAGGAAGGGCATCCAGTAATTCTGATTGTCTTATGTAGCCAGTTCTTGGAAGACTTTTCATGTGGCCAGTTTCGGAAAAGCTTTGCATGATAACGTCGGTGAATTCTTCTGTATCCATATATCCTCCATGTTTGGTTACTTGGAAAGACTATGTGGAGGCTCTATGACATGATATGACATTCAGAGGAAAAGATGGGAATCAATCGTCAGTCAGTTCCTGAATTTAGGAATCAATCGCCCCTCAATTCCCTGCGGTGCGCTGAGGCGAATTCTCTCACCTTCTTTTCAAAAGTCTCTGAGGTATATGCTCCTCTGCAACCCCTGTCTGTCAAGAAACGATACATTTCCTTATTGCTTGCGTGAGGAAACTGCTTCAAATAATCACCTACCGCTTGATTAAGATTCCCTGATATTTGACCATATTTTTTCCTACGAACTTCCCCTGACCTCTTTGGCCCCAACTGGAGGTTGGCCTTGTTTCTTAGTGCTTTTTCTTCCATTTCCTTATTCGTCTGCAAGAGGTTATTGCAGTTGTTAAGTAAGCGATCCATCATAGTGACCTGTTGTCTTATTTTGACTTTGTCTAGGTGTTCATCAATGATTTCTTTCTGAGCCTGTATAATATCAGACTGATTTTGCTTAATTGCATCAGCCATTTCAAGAGCTGATAGCTGGTTGCATATCAACCCAATGAGATCCTCTCTGCTCTGGGCAGCAAGGGTACTGGACATGCGGGTAATAATGGACTGCATCAGTGAGTCATATTCTTCCGGGTGCTCATGCCATAGCTTGGCCAGGTCATATCCCGTTTGCGTGTCATTACTGCTCATGGCAGCACCTTTTGGATTAAGCGTACCACTTTGTCATCTCCAGCCACTTTACCGTCGAGATAATCTCCCCACCACTGCATCATCTGAATACGCTCCGGTAGATATTCAGCGCGATTATAGGCAGCGCGAACCTTGTTTCGCTCCATGTGGGCAAGCTGACGCTCGATGACATCCGCACGAAAACCGTTCTCGTTTAATATCGTCGAGGCTAAAGCGCGAAACCCATGACCTACAATTTTATTTTTGTAGCCCATCTTATGGATTACCATGTTGATGGTATTTTCGCTCATAATAGGGTTTTTCTGACGGTGTTGGGAGGGCTGTAGGTAGGGCGAGCTACCTGTAAGCTCGTTCAGCTGCCTCAGTACCTCAATGGTTTGCTTGGAGAGTGGTACTATATGCAGATCACGCATCTTGGTGGTGTGAGGAGGAAGACGCCATTCATTGGTTTTCAAATCCACATCCTCCCATTTGGCCTGCCTCATCTCACCCGTGCGCACAAAGGTTAACATTAAGAGGCGTACCGCTAATTTATTTTGCAGGCTAGTCTCCACGCCATCCAGCTTGCTGATAAAATGTGGTAAATCTTTGGCATTGAGCGTGGGGTGACTTTCTGCCTTATGGGGCATCAGTGCCCCGCGCAAGTCAGCCGAGGGATTATACTGCATTCTGCCTGTAACGACTGCATACCGGAAAATCACACCGCATGTTTGCAACAGCCGGTGAGAGAGGTCGGTAGCGCCACGCTTCTCTATCTTGCGTAATGTGTTGAGCAGTTCAAGAGATTTGATCTCGGCAATAGGGCGATCACCTATTTCTGGCAACACATTAGCTTCAAGCCGACGCCATAGCCTTGCGGCATGATCAGGTGTCCATTTGGACAGATTATTCTTGTACCATTCCTCTGAAACTGCCTTGAAGGTATTGCCCGCATTAAATTCAGCACGCCGTTTCTCCTGCTTCTTATGTGCGCCTGGGTCAGTACCATTAGCCAGCATCTTGCGGGCAGCGAGGCGCTTATCACGAGCCTCTGACAGTGAAACCTCTGGGTATGTACCCAGCGCCAGCATCTTCTCCTTACCAACGTAGAAATACCGCAAGCGCCAGTATTTGCCGCCATTTGGCTCTACCTGTAGGAAGAGGCCATCTCCGTCTTTGAGACGATAAACCTTCTCCTTGGGTGATGCATTTCGCACCTTGATATCTGTCAGCAACATGGGGACTCCTATCTGGGTATCTGAAAGAGATACCCAGATAAATACCCAGATACGTTTGGGATGTCACGAAGTTTCATGACACGACCTGATTCTAATAAATGGCTTATTTACTGGCGATCATGTCATTTTTTGACTTTTCGTGACATGAGGCGATATGAAGTCTTGGTGCCCAGGAGGAGACTCGAACTCCTATGATCTTGCGAACGCTAGCACCTGAAGCTAGTGCGTCTACCAATTCCGCCACCTGGGCACATTCGGGGCATTAAGGGAGAAAGCGTTATAATCACTTTGCAGCGCTTGTCAACCCGCCCGCAAGGAAAACATCAATGCGCACAAGGAAATGGTTGAGTTTTGCGCTCAATCCGGCTTAAATCTTCTCCATGCGTTAAAAAAGAAAAAAAGAGGGAGATTCTTACGTGCATCAGGACATTATCACCGTTGTCGGTGGAACAGGTTTTCTTGGCCGTTATGTGGTGGCTCAGCTGGCCAAAGCAGGGTTTACACTGCGCGTCATCGTCCGCAATACCAATTCACCTGCCGCGCAAGCGCTCAAAACCAGCGGCGACATTGGCCAAATTGTGCTGGTTTCCGGCAATCTGGCGCGCCCAGAATCGCTCAAGGGCAAGCTAGAAGGCTCGCTGGCGGTGGTCAATCTGGTTGGTATTTTGGCCGAAGGCGGCAGTCAGAAATTCGCGCGTTTGCACGCGCAGGGCGCAGAAAAACTCGCTAAAATGGCTAAAGCAGCGCATGTTTCGCGCTTCATTCAGGTCTCCGCGCTTGGCGTTGATAAGGCGCATGGCTCGCGCTATGCCAACTCCAAGATGCTCGGCGAACAGGCGGTGATGGCCGCTTTCCCTGATGCCACCATCCTGCGCCCCAGCGTTATTTTTGGCGCGGAAGACAATTTCCTCAATCAATTCGCCCGCATGGCCGCCTTCTCGCCTGCCCTGCCGCTCATTGGCGGCGGCGAAACCAAATTTCAGCCTGTGTATGCGGGCGATGTGGCGCGCGCAATTGTCGCCTGCATCATCAACAACGCCACGGCTGGCCGCCTGTTTGAGCTCGGCGGCTCGGAAACTTTCACCTTCCGCCAGTTGGTCGAATATGTGCTGGAAAAGATTGGCAAAAAACGCTGTTTGATTTCGATTCCCTTTAGCATTGCGGGGATTATGGGCGCTGTGATGCAACATCTGCCAGCCCCCCTGCTCACGCGCGATCAGGTGCAGCTGCTGAAATATGACAATGTGGTGGAAAGCGGCGCACTGAAGCTGACTGACCTTGGCATTACACCGACGAAGCTGGACGCCATCGCCTCGCATTATCTCGCACGTTTTAACACGCACAAGGAGGTCGCCGCATGACCGAAGAAATGCTGAAATTTGTCGGCACAGAGCAACATTTTCCCGATGTGGCCAAAGCGGATGTGCGCAAAAAGAATTTTGACGAAATTTACAGCAACTTCGACCCGAAAGAAGCGGCTGTTCAGGCTTCGCGCTGCTCGCAGTGCGGCGTGCCCTATTGCCAGATTCATTGCCCGCTGCAAAACAACATCCCCGATTGGCTGAAACTGACTGCTGAGGGCCGCCTCAAAGAAGCCTATGCCATGAGCGCGGCGACCAACACCTTCCCTGAAATTTGTGGGCGCATCTGCCCACAGGATAGGCTGTGCGAAGGTAACTGCGTGATTGAAAAAGGCTTCAAATCGGTGACCATCGGCTCGGTGGAAAAATACATCACCGAAACGGCGTTCGCCGAAGGTTGGGTGGAGCCGATAAATGTTACCCGCGAGAGCGGAATTTCCATTGGCATCATTGGCGCAGGCCCC
>RFOF01000086.1 GCA_009926845.1 Alphaproteobacteria bacterium | reverse complement strand
CTTGCCTATCATGCTGGCGATGGCGTCGGTGATTTGAATTTCGCCGCCTGCGCCGGGTTTCTGACCGTCGAGAATAGTAAAAATTTCCGGCTGCAAAATGTAGCGACCAATGATGGAAAGAGTGGAGGGGGCTTTGTCGGGAGCGGGTTTTTCCACCAGCCCGCGCGCACGCACCAGCTTGTCATTTGCTGTGGCGGGGTCAATATCCACGATGCCGTAGCTCGCGGTTTTTTCGCGCGGCACATCCATCACCGCGACGATATTTCGGCCATCCATGCCGTTTTCATAGGCCTCCACCATCTGCTTCAGGCAGGGTTTGTCCGCGTGCACCATGTCATCGGCGAGTATCACGGCAAAAGGCTCATCGCCAATTAAATGGCGGGCGCACCACACGGCGTGACCCAGCCCCAGCGGCTCTTGCTGGCGGGTGAAGATGACGTTGCCTGCTTCGGGCAGCCAGTTGCTGGTCAGCTCTAATTCGCGCTGTTTGTTCTTTTCCGAGAGCACGCTTTGCAGCTCATACACATGGTCGAAATGGTCGTTGATGGCGTGTTTGTTGCGGCCGGTGACGAAAATAAATTGCTCGATGCCAGCATCACGCGCTTCTTCAAACGCATAGTGAATCAGCGGTTTATCAACCACGGGCAGCATTTCCTTGGGCATGGATTTGGTCGCAGGCAAAAAGCGCGTGCCAAGGCCACCGACGGGAAAAATAGCTTTTTTAATTTTTTTCGTGCTCATGAAGGTTCCTTCCTAACCCACGCAAATAACTCTCAAACCCTAAAAAAGTCAAAGATTTTAAGCAGCAGCGACAGGGGATGTCAGCGGCCAGCGGGCGCGGGGTTCAAAATCCAGCCCATCGACTTGCCCTAGCGCGAGCCGCTCAAGGCCAGCCCAGGCGATCATCGCGGCGTTGTCGGTGCAGAGCGCAACTGGCGGGGAGGTGAGCGTTAGCCCGTGCGCTTGCGCCACTTTTTCCATCCCGCCGCGCAGATATTGGTTGGCGGCAACACCGCCCGCGACAACCAATTGCTTGCCTTCGGGGCAGAGTTTTTTGAACGCCGCAATGGCGTTGTGTAATCGGTCGGTCAGGCTTGCCAGCGCGGCATATTGAAAACTGGCGCACACATCCGCTTTGAAGGTGTCAGATAGTGGGTGACAGGTGTCAGAAGAGGGTGGCTTATCTGACACCTGACATCTGACACCTAGGATTGTCTGCCGTACCGCCGTTTTTAATCCCGAAAACGAGAAGTCACACCCCTCGCGCCCTTTCATCGGCACGGGGAAGGCGAATGCATCCGGGTTGCCGTTTTTGGCCAGCTGCTCAATTTGAGGGCCGCCGGGGTAAGTCAGGCCAAGCATCTTGGCGGTTTTGTCGAACGCTTCGCCAAGCGCATCATCCACCGTGCCGCCGAGGCGCTGATAGTCACCCACACCGCGCACGACAAGAAACTGGCAATGCCCGCCGGAAACCAGCAGCAATAAAAACGGAAACGGCGCTTCACTCGTTAGGCGCACGGTCAGCGCGTGGCCTTCGAGGTGGTTGACTGCGATGAACGGTTTTTTATGCACCGAGGCAATGGCCTTGCCCGCCATCACGCCGACTATCACCCCGCCAATTAGCCCCGGCCCGCCGGTGGCCGCCACGGCATCTAAATCCGCAAAGCCAATACCCGCGTCGCTCAGCGCTTTGCTGATGACCGCTTCGATATGTTCCATGTGCGCGCGCGCGGCAATTTCGGGCACCACGCCGCCATAGGGCAAGTGCTCGGCGGTTTGCGACAGCACGACATTGGCCAGAATTTTTTTATCGCTGGTGACGATTGCGGCGGCGGTTTCGTCGCAGCTCGTTTCGATGCCGAGGATGAGCATAAGGGAGTTGACAGTGGACAGTGGGCGGTGAACAGAATAAGTAGGATAATCGCTGCTGTGTTTCCTGTCCACTGTCAACTGTCCACTGTCAACTATGAGTATCATACGAATCGGCACCCGCAAAAGCCCTCTGGCCATGGCTCAGGCACATGAAGTGCGTGACCGGCTGCTGGCTGCATGGCCAGATGTAGCAACGGAAATCGTGCCGATGAGCACGAGCGGTGATAATTTCCTTGATCGCCCGCTGGCTGATATCGGCGGAAAGGGCCTGTTCACCAAAGAAATCGAAGAAGCATTGCTCGATGGCAGCATCGACATTGCCGTGCATTCGATGAAAGATATGCCGACCGTTCTGCCTGATGGGCTGATGATTGGCGCGATTTTGCCACGCGAAGATGTGCGCGACAGACTGGTGGGGCAGGGGCTTTCCTGGCTCGCAGATTTGCCTCGCGGTGCCAAATTCGGCACATCGTCGCTCCGTCGAGCCGCGCAGGTGCTCCTCAAACGCCCCGACATCCAGATTGTGCCGCTGCGTGGCAATGTGCAGACGCGCTTGAAAAAACTGGAAACTGGAGAAATGGCTGCCACCATGCTGGCGCAGGCGGGGCTTAATCGTTTGGGGCTTGCTGATGTTTTTGGCGCGCCGCTCTCAGTGGAAGAATTTTTGCCCGCTGTGGCGCAGGGTGCAATAGGCATTGAGTGCCGTGAAAATGACGCAGAGGTGCTGAAAAAAATTGCGGCGCTGAATTGCAAAAACAGCGAACTGGCTGTGGTCTGTGAGCGCGCGTTCCTGCGTGTGCTGGACGGCTCATGCCGCACGCCGATTTCCGGCTATGCAGAAATTATGGGCGACCAACTTCATTTCCGTGGCCAAGTGGCCGAAACCGATGGCAGCAGCGCAAAAGACGTCGAACTGCGTGGAAGTGCGCTAGATGCTGAAAAAATCGGCCGTGAAGCGGGGCTTAGCCTTAAGAAAACCGCTTAGGATCAGCGGGATATACGCCAAGAACACTCACACGTTTGCAATAAAAACTCAGCTCTTCTAGCGCATTTTGCACATTTTTCTGGTGCGGGTGGCCTTCAAAGGTCAGGAAAAATTGCGCGGCTTCGTTCTTTGCGCCGCCGGGGATGTAGCTTTCCAGCTTCAGCACGTTCACACCGCCGGTGGCAAAACCGCCGAGCGATTTATAGAGCGCCGCGGGGATGTTGCGGATGGTAAAGAGCACCGTGGTGAGGATATGTTTTTCATTGGTCTTTGGCTCCACCGGTTCGCGGGCGATGACGATGAACACGGTGGTGTTGTTATCCGCATCTTGCAGATGCTCGCGCAGCACTTCAAGCCCATAGAGCGTGGCGGCCAGTGGGCTGGCAATGGCAGCTTTGGTTTTGTCGTCCCACGAGGCTACGTCAGCGGCGGCCTGCGCCGTGTTCGAATAGGTGTGGGTTTTGAGTTCCATTTTGCGCAAATTCTCGCGGCATTGCATCAGCGCCTGCGGGTGCGAATACACCTCACGCACGTCTTCGATTTTCGCACCCTTGGGTGCCATCAGGCAATGTTCGATGGGTTGGAAATATTCGCCGATGATGTGCAAGCTTGTGCGCGGCATCAGGTTGTGGATTTCTGCCACGCGCCCAGCCTGCGAATTTTCAATCGGGATCATGCCCAGCTTAGCCTTTCCACTTTCCACCGCCTCGAACACATCCTCGAACGAAGGGCAGGGCAGCGTCATCATATAGGGCTGGCTTTGGCGGCAGGCGAGGTCGGCGTTCGCTCCCTCGACGCCCATGAAGGCGATGGTGTTTTCTGGGTCAACGCTATTATTTTTGGCAGTAGTACTGGACATATGGCTCTCTAATCCTTACATAAGTAGGGTCTTACTTATCACGTTTTTGAGAAAACACAATGACTACACAACTTTGGACTCCCGATAGCTGGCGCGCTCTGCCGATTAAGCAGCAGCCGGAATATCCTGACGCAGCGTTGGTTTCTGGCGTTGAGCGCACACTGGCCACCGTACCGCCGTTGGTGTCGCCAGAAGAGGTTCGCCAGCTGAAAAAAGAACTGGCGCGCGCAGTCACTGGTGAGGCGTTTTTGCTGCAGGGTGGCGATTGCGCCGAGAGTTTTGCGGAATTCAGTGAACAGAATCTGCGCCACTTCTTCCGCGTACTTATTCAGATGACCATCGCGCTGATGTATGGCGCGGGCAGCCCCGTGGTCAAAGTGGGCCGCATTGCTGGGCAGTTCGCCAAACCGCGCTCCGACGGCATGGAAAAACAGGGCGATGTGTCGCTACCGAGCTATCGCGGCGACATGGTCAACGGCATGGATTTTGACGATGCCTCGCGCGCGCCCGATCCGCAGCGCCTTGTGCATGCATACTATCAGTCGGCGGCGACGCTGAACTTTCTTCGATCCTTGGCACGCTCTGGTTACGCGGCCCTGCCAAGGGTTTCCAAGTGGAATATGGATTTCGTCGGCAGCTCGCCGCAGGGAAAACATTTTGGTGAAATCGTCCAGCGCATCAACGATTGCCTCGAATTCATCACCGCAACTGGCCTGAACCTCGACAACATGGAAGAGCTATCGGAAGCGCGGTTTTACACGTCACACGAGGCGCTTTTGCTCAACTATGAAGCGCCGCTGGTTCGCCAAGATCGCGTCGATGGAAAATATTATGCAACCTCCGCCCACATGCTGTGGATAGGTGATCGCACGCGCGACCCTGATGAGGCGCATGTCGAGTTCCTGCGCGGCGTAGCCAACCCGATTGGTTGCAAAGTTGGGCCGAGCATGCAGCCGGATGTATTGCTGCGTTTGATTGATGTGCTCAATCCTGAAAATGAATCTGGCCGCCTGACGCTGATCTCGCGCATGGGCAGCGGAAAAATTGGTGAGTTCTTGCCGCCACTGGTTCGTGCGGTCAAAGAAGCGGGCAAAAATGTCGTCTGGTCGTGCGACCCGATGCATGGCAACACCATCAAATCGCCGAGCGGTTACAAAACGCGCAAATTCACCGATATTCTGGCGGAAGTGCGCCAGTTCTTTGCCATTCACAAGGCAGAGGGAACACATGCGGGCGGTGTGCATTTTGAAATGACTGGGCAGGACGTCACCGAGTGCCTCGGCGGCGCGCAGGCAATTTCTGATTTAGATTTGTCGAACCGCTACCACACGCATTGCGACCCACGTCTCAACGCTTCGCAATCGCTGGAACTGGCGTTCTTAATTGCAGAGACGTTGAAAAAACAGCAGGGTTAAGCGTTTGGCTGTGACAATTTCTGGGTGATGGTACCCAGTGGGTTCTCATCTGAGAAAAGGCTGCTGACAGCCACGCCAAACATCTCGGCCACTTTATTGGTGACTGCGTCTGGCGGGTTGCGGCCTTCGCCGGAAACGATGACTTCGCCATATTCGTCTTTGGTGAAGTTCTGGATGTTGTATTTATTGGCTGTAGCTTGTTTGAATGCCTCGTAACGGCTCGGTTTTACGGCAACATAGCACCAGTAAAAACCACTTTTCTCCATCATCCCGCGCACGAGCGTGATAACGCGAGCAACATCATCTTGGTTGGGGGAGGTGGTCACTGCAAATCCTTATCTATCGATGACGATATCTTCCTGATTGGTCGCATTGCTGGCCAGAAGGCCAGTCATTGCACCGACAACCGCGCCACCAGCTAAGGCTTTACCCCAGTTGGTAGCAGCCCAGCTGACAGCTTCTGAAATCCAGCCGCCGATCACTCCACCACCTGCACTGGCTCCAAGAGCTGCGGCACCTAATCCTATCGTTACAGGATTGATGCCTACTGTTGCGCCAACAATACCTGGAACGCCACCCGCCACCAAAGGAGGGATGAAGGCCACAGCAGCAACAATACTCGTGACCAGTGCTGCCCCTAGGATAACAGATCCCCAATTAATGGTGTTCTTCAACATAAAAACCCCTACACTCCGCGTATGTTATTAGAGAGATCTTGCGCACTTGCACCGATTTCTGCTGCTCGTTTTCCGGCCCAACCACCAACAATGGCCGCAGTTCCAAGCACTGCTGTGGCTCCCACAGGACCTGCTTTTCCAACATCTCCAATCAATGAGCCTATTTGTTGTACAATGCTACCGACAAAATTGCCTGCGGCATTTGCAAGACCGGGGAACGTAAATACGCACGCTGCCACAATACCAGTTACAATCGCAGCGCCAGCAATAATCGCTCCCCAGTGTGATTTTTTTCCCTCAGCCATAAAGCCTCCTGTCTATGAGCGCTCTGCTGCCGAGTTGCCGGAGCTTCTGGCCGCGATCACTGCGCCAGTTGCCGCGCCTATACCGAGGATAGCACCTGTGTTGTTCGTTGCCCATTCAGCCGCCTTGCCAACAGCTTGTAAAATGGCTGTGCCGACGTTTGAGGCTATGCCGCCACTAATAACATTTTGAGCACCAACAGCATTTGCTCCGCTTACTGCGCTCGCAACGGCGTCAAATCCTTGAGAAGCTGCTGCCGCGCCTACTGTATCAGTAACGGTTGTAACACCCGTAACAGCGGTAGCGGTTGCCAAGCCGGTCAACGTGGGCGCAAGCATAAATACTGCTGCCGCCGCAATACCCGTTACCAGTGCTGCACCGAGCAGGATCTTTCCCCAGCTAATTCCACTTTTTCCTTCAGCCATAAAAACTCCTATAAAAATTGCGTTTCGTTACTTTTCGTTACTTATTCAACTGTATTGTACACAGATTTAGCACAAAATGCCAAGCCTGTGTGTGACAGTTCTGTGAAAGTATGGTTACAGAATTGTGACAGTGCCGTCATTTTTCTTCTCGTCATTCCCGCGAAGGCGGGAATCCATTCGCTTATTGCATTGATATATAATGTTTTTCCCCATGCAAGCCGGACCCTGCCTACGCCGGGATGACGCTCTTATTCAGCGACTTCTTCGCCGTCGCCGAGGTGGCCGGAGTCGGTCTGATACATCTCGGCGACCTTGAGGGTGACGGCGTCTGGCGGGGATTTTCCCTCGCCAGAGACGATGATCTCGCCGTAGGGCTCGAAATGATAGAGGTCTAGCTCGCCTTTTTGTTGGGCGGTGGTCATCGCCTGATATTTGGCAGGGCGAACGGCGGCAAAAACCCAAAATGGCGTGCCACTTTCCAACGCCCCATAAATAAGGACGATGGTGCGTGATTGCTCGTCGGCTGGTTTTTGGGTGTCAGTCATTCGCGCCAATTTGGTTGTTGGTTGCTGCTAAAATGCAACATAAGTGTTCTGTTTTCAATAACATTTTTAACAGCAACCAACCATTTCCCATTTATTATGCGGCTTCGGCTTTGCCGCCACCCAGCAAATTGCGCATCACATACTGCAAAATACCGCCGTTTTTGTAGTATTCCAACTCGTCCAGCGTGTCTATACGGCAGAGTAGTGGCACGATTTCTTTACTGCCATCCTTGCGCTCGATCACCATATCCACCTTCATGCGCGGGCTGATGCCTGCTTCAAGGCCGGTGAGGCTGATCTTTTCGTCGCCGGTGATGTTCAGGCTCTTGCGGGTTGTGTCGCCATGGAAGGTCAGTGGCAAAATGCCCATGCCCACCAAGTTGGAGCGGTGAATGCGCTCGAAGCTTTCCGAGATGACGGCTTTGACGCCGAGCAGCATGGTGCCCTTAGCCGCCCAGTCGCGCGATGAACCGGTGCCATATTCCTTGCCAGCGAAAACAACCAGCGGAGTTTTATCGGCTTTATATTTCATCGCCGCGTCATAGATGCTGAGCTCTTCGCCCGTTGGCAGATAGATGGTGTGGCCACCTTCTTTGCCGCCGAGCATTTCGTTCTTGATGCGGATGTTGG
>RFOF01000085.1 GCA_009926845.1 Alphaproteobacteria bacterium | reverse complement strand
GTTCTGGCGCTCGCGCATCAGGCGGGGCATGGCATGACGTCGCTGCCGCCTGACCCCGAGGTGCTTGAAAAAAAGATTGCCCGCTCGGTGGCGAGCTTCAATAACACCGGTGAATTTGCCGGCCATGAGGCGTTTCTTTTAGTGCTGGAAGACCCCGAGAAAAAAACACTGGTGGGAACATGTGGGCTCGTGGCGCATGTAGGCACGCGCAACCCCTTTTATTCCTATAAACTCTCCACCATCGTGCAGGCGTCAAAAAACGTGGGTGTTTATTCGCAGCAGCGCGTGCTGCACATGGTCAACGACTATACGGGCGCGACGGAAATTGGCTCGCTGTTTTTGCTGCCGGAATATCGCCGCGACGGCATCGGCAAATTTCTCTCGCGCTGCCGCTATCTGATGCTCGCCGAGTTTCCCGATATTTTTTCTGACATCGTTATTTCCGAGATTCGCGGCGTGCAGGATGAGCAGGGTGAGTCGCCCTTTTATAAAAATCTCGCCCAGCATTTTTTCCAGATGGATTTTATCACGGCGGATTTCACCAATGCCACGCAGGGTGGCCAGTTCATCTCCGACCTCATGCCGCGCTACCCGATTTATGTGAACCTGCTTGCGTCCGAAGCGCAAAAGGTGATCGGTCGTCCGCTTGCGGCGTCGCTTCCGGCGATGGAGTTGCTGGAAAAAGAGGGCTTTCGCTATCAGGGCTATGTCGATGTGTTCGACGCTGGCCCCACGCTGCAGTCGAACCGCGCCGACATCCGCACCGTGCGCAAAAGCCGCAAGGGCATATTGACTGATATCAAGGAAATCCCCATGGCGCCAAGCTATATGGTGGCTACGAACGAGCTTACCAGCTTCCGCATGGCGCTTGCGCCTGCGCTGATGAATGACGTCGGCATCGTTTTATCCGCGCAAACCGCAGATGGACTTGGGCTAAAACTCGGCGACAGCGTTCGCTATATCGAAGCGTAATGTTGGTGCTCGCTCCTCTTTTTCCTCGCCCCCTTGGGGGAGAGGACGTGTTTGCCTTAGACTTAGCCATCGGCTAAGTGTATAGGCAAACCGAGGTGAGGGGGGAGTTTAAGAGCACCCCCACCCAGCGCCGTCTAAGGCGCATGCGCCTAAGACTTCGCAACCCTCCCCCGCTAAAGCGGGAGAGGGAAAAGAAAGGAAGAAAAAATGTTATCAGATGAAATTGTTGAACGCTTTGAAACGTGGCTGGCTGAGGCCAAAGCGGATAAGAGTTTGGCCGAGCCGACCGCGATGTGCCTTTCTACGGCGGATAGAAATGGCCACCCATCATCACGTATAGTGTTGCTCAAGGGGTTTGATGCGCGCGGCTTCGTTTTTTACAGCAATGGTGAAAGCCGCAAGGCCACCGAGCTGATGGAAAACACCCATGCGGCGCTTTGTTTCTATTGGATGAGCAAAGGCCGTCAGGTGCGCGTTGAAGGGCTTGTGGTGCCTGTCAGCAAAGAAGAATGCGACATATATTTTGCTAGTCGCCACCGCGAAAGCCAGATCGGCGCGTGGGCGTCGCAGCAGTCGCGCACGATGCCCGATAGGCAGGTGCTAGAGGACGCCATCGCGCATTACGAAGAAAAATTTGCGGGGCTTTCCGTTCCCCGCCCGCCGCACTGGATAGGCTGGCGCGTGGTTCCCGACCGCGTGGAGTTCTGGCAAGAGGGCGATTTCCGCCTACATGACCGCGACCTGTATGTCTGTGATGGCGATGGGTGGACAGTTGTTAAATTGTATCCTTAGTCAGCCCCGCCTTGCGCGGGGATCTAGGGCCACAAAGCGTGCTGCACCAGATCCCCCTTCGCTCGATGAGCTTCGGAGGATGACGGGAGCCTAAGCGGCAGAGCCGCTAAGGCTTGCCGTCACATCCACGAAACAATTCGGCGTTTCGTAAAGCCTGAGGCTCGTGCAGGCAAGGCCGGTGTCGGAAAAGAGTTTTGGGCAGACGGTGTTCAGCAGATAAAGCGCCATGTTTTCCGCTGATGGATTTTCGGGGAGATAGAAAATCGTTTGGCCGGTTTTATCGCTAATGGCGGCGCCGAGCGCGCGGTCTTTTTCATATAGAATCGTGGTGTGGTCCCAGTTGTCATCTAGCCATGCGCCGAGGCGCTCGCGGATAACGCCAAAGTCAATCACGCGGCCAACAGAATCAAGCGTATCCGCACTGAAACTCGCCTCGACCACATAGCGGTGGCCATGCAGGTTTTTGCATTTGCCTTCATGCTGCATCAGGCGATGAGCGGCGTCGAACTCGAGGCGGCGGGTGCAGGTCAGGGTGGTCATTCTTTATATACGCCTTTGCCAAGTCCGGATTTGAAGGTTGAGGGGCAGGCGGCAGGACGCGGCGCATCAGGCGCATTTTGCAGGCGCTGAGAACACTCCATGTCGCATGCCTGCGCGCGGGCATTGGCGATGCTGGAGACAGCGGCGTTCATGCGCGCAAAATTACATTCGGCGTTGCGTGAGAGAATGGCTTTGTCTTGCGCGGCGGCAACGTTAGTGGGCGCAACGGAAGGGCCAGCAGGAGAGCCAGCAGCGGCAGCGGCAACACCGGTAGTAGCAGGGGCGGCTACTGGTGCGGCGGCGTTTTTGTCTTTGCCATCAGGAACCGTCCAGCCATGTTTTGACATGCACTCGCTAAAGAGCGCTACAAGCTGCGCATTTTTTGCGTTTCCATCACCCGATTTGCCCAGCGTTTTGAGCGAGAAATCGACCTTAGCTTCCGCGTAAGAGCGGCAGGTATCGCGCTGCTCGGTGTAGTCGTTCTGAATGGCGGTCTGGTCGGTGCACGCCCAATAGCAACGGTAGCGATATCCGGAGGACACCAGCATCACAGCCATTAAAAAACCCAACTTTAGGCAGCGCATAGAATGTTTCATAATGATTCAAAAATAAGGCACTGTTCTTTTATTATTTATACGGCTGCGTTGCTGTTTTGGCGTAGCAGCCCGCAAGGCAAGGCGCGCAGCCTATAGCCATGCCCTACAGGCAAGCGCCTTAACATAGCGGATGCACGCCAAAACGCAACCCGAAGGGACGGTCGCTTTTTTGAAATGGCTTCGTTAAAAGGCTTGCCATTAGCGTAAACTAGTGCCTGCGCCTTCTGCCTAGCCATTTCAAAAAATCGTTCCGTCGCAGTCATATAAATAATAAAAGAACGGTGCCTAGTAAGTGTCCATGTTAACACAAATATCGTCTAAAAAATAGCCAGTAATAAAAACTATCAGTTGATTAAGTGTAAAATTTATACAACTATACACTTGGTTGAGCTATACAAAATAAAAAATAGTGACTGTTCATACACAAACGGGCTTCGGGGGAGGCCAAGTTATGCCAGAAACCATACTTATCGTGGATGATGAAATTTCGCAACTGCGAATGGCGGAATTTGTGGTGCGCGACAAGCTGCATTATCGCGTGAGAACCGCCAGTGGTGGGCAGGAAGCCATTGATATTGTTTTGTCGGGCAAAACCCCGCAGCTAGACCTGATATTGCTCGATCTGGTGATGCCAGGGGTCAATGGGCTCGATGTCATCCGCGCGGTCAAAGCATTTCGCCCGAATTTGCCCATCATCGTGTTCACGCAATATGGCGATGGTGACAATGCCGTTCGCGCGGTGCAGGCGGGTGCAAATGATTTTCTCAATAAGCCGGTGGTTTTAGAGCGTCTGCGCCTTTCTATTCAAAATCTACTCGCGATGCAGAAGATGGCCAGCTACATCGAAAAATCAGAGAAATTGGTCGTGGGTGCGGCGACCGTTGCGCAGGCCGAGAGCGCAGGATTTCTGGACGCGCAGGGGCGTATGAAAAAACTGGAAACGATTGAAGAAGAGGCGATTCGCTTTGCCCTCGAACATGCCGATGGCTGCATGACGCGCGCCGCTCGCAGCCTTGGCATTGGCCGCTCCACGCTCTATCGCAAACTCGATAGTTTCAATTCACGTTCTCAAATCTCCCGCGCGAACCACATCACCCGCCCAATGATAGTGGCCTCGTCGAACAAGCGTTCGTAGGCAGGTTTATATGTGAGTGTTTATTACTCTGTTGGTGGCGTGGATGGCACTGGACGAACGGGGTTGCTTGCAGGAACCATAGTCCTCCCCTGTCCTTCAGAAACTGCGTCGATAACAGGTTTAAGAAGTGCTTGGTTGACGGGTTTTCTTTGTTCTTCAGCTGTCTTCTCTAGCAACTGCGGCGCAACTTTTTCAAATGCTTCAACGGCTCTCATCGCTTCAGGAACTAATTTATTCAGTTCATCTCTAGTTGCGGCATTTTGGGCATTGTCAAGTTTCAGTGCCTTCAGAACTTGAAGCCCAATATCTCCCCTGTCATAATATGATGTACTACGATCAGCAAGCAGATGCGGAGGTATAAAGCTTCGATCTTTCAGGAAAACAGAGTAGGATATTTCGATTTCTAGAGGTGGTACTTTTGTACAAAAGCACTCAACCGCAGCCACTTGAGAGTTCGGATTGGGGTTTTTCATAATTAAATGAAGACGGTTATCCAAGTTGTCATGAGAGCTACGATTAAAAATCGCGTAATTCTCACCTTGCGTTATAATTTCATTAGCCATATTTCCCCCGTGACTTGATCAAAAAGATTGACGCAAGTTAACGTATGGGGGGGGAAGTCAAGGTTTTTCTAAAAAAAACGGGGTTTCAAATTTCCCGCGCGAACCACACCACCCGCCCAATGATAGTGGCCTCGTCGAACAAGCGTTCGTAGGCGGCGTATTTTTTATTATCCGACATAATGCGAAGGCGCGGTGGCGCTTCGTGCGCAAGATATTCCAACCGCTTGACCGCCAGATCATTTCCGTCGAACAGCACAAAAATCCCCGGTGGGGTTGCGGTTTTTTTTGCCACATTCAGCATCACCATATCGCCATTGCAGAGCGTTGGTTCCATGCCATCGCCGACGATGCGCATCATCCGCATATCGCTTGGGTTCGCGCCGAGGCGCTCGCGCACCCACGCCTCGCGGAAATAATAGGGCTCGGCTTTTTCCTCTAACACGCGGGCGCTGCCTGCGCGTATGGAAACGGTGATGCGTGAAATGGCGACATAATTGTTGGGCGGGGTATCTTGTTCGTCACGCGCATCAGCGCTGCCAATTAGCGCAGATAGGCTGATGCCGAGCACCTCGGCAAGTCGCGCCAATTTGGCGGGCGAGGGGTTCGCGGATTTGCCGCTGAGCACGTCGTAAATGAACGAGGTTTTGACATCCGCGCGTTTGGCGAGTTCCGCCGAGGAAATGTCGCAATGGTGCATCTGTGCTTTAAGGCGGCTGCCGATGGGGTTTTGGGTGGGCATTTGAGTTTGCAAAATGAGGGTAAAAAATAGGGTTGGTCCACCAGTTTATGGCAAATTTTCTGGCAAGTCAAAACTGCGCCAGAATGTAACAAGCATTTTTTTTAGAAAGAAAAAATCGCGCGTTTACCAAAAATTTATCTTTGTGCCTAATAGTAGATGGAGAGTCGCTCTGTAACCGCGATTTTTCACGCGCTGAAAATCTAAAAAAAGGCCGCTAAATGATTGAAGATTTGAGAATGGCAGAACTTCTGTGTGCCCGCTTGTGCCATGATTTGACGGGGCCTATTGGCGCGGTCAATAACGGCGCGGAATTCCTCAGCGAAGAGGGGTTCAACATGCAGAACCAAGCGGTGGAGTTGATTGTCAGCAGCGCGTTTTCTGCGGTCAGCCGGTTGCAGTTCTATCGTTTGGCCTATGGCGCAGTCAAAGAAGGCGGCGAAGCAGATTTAAGCGACAAACAAAAATTGGCGGCGGATTATTTTGCGGGCAGCAAGGTGACGCTTGATTGGCCCGATAATCATACCGACGCGGCGGGTGTTTCCATCAGCCTGAAAATGGTGCGTTTGATTTATAACTTCCTCATCATCGCGTCCGCAGCGTTGGTGCGCGGCGGCACAATTTCTGTGCGCATTGGCCAAGAAGAAGGTGAGCAGGGGCGCAAATGGGTTTCTGTTGGCGCGCAGGGCGCTGGCCTGAAATGGGACGCGAGCTGGAGCAAGATGCTTGCGGGAGATTTCGTATCGGCAGATCTTGACCCCAAAAATGTTCAGGTGGGTTTGACTACGCGCTTCGCTAGCGATTTGGGCGCAACGATGGAGCACAACACAGACGGTGAGGCGTTCCTCATCAAGGCGACGATACAAGCAGGCAACAACAAATAAACTAGGCAGGTATATTATGGATGATTTAATCAGTGAATTTATCACGGAAACTTCGGAGAGCCTTGCGCTGCTCGACAACGAGCTGATGCGCCTTGAGCAAAATCCGGATGACGTGGGCATCCTTGGAAATATTTTCCGCATCATGCACACCATCAAAGGCACGTGCGGCTTCCTCGGTCTGCCTCGCCTTGAGCATGTGGCGCATGCGGGTGAAAACGTGCTGGGTAAAATTCGCGACAACGTGTTCAAGGCGACACCTGAAGCCATTACGATGATTCTCGAATCGCTCGATTGCATCAAAGGCCTGATCGAATATTTGAACAGCAACGGCGAAGAGCAACCCGGCGAAGACGCCGAGCTCATTGCTCGCCTGAACCATTTTGCCGAAACCGGAACCATGGGTGGCGGCGGTGCGGCGGCTGCGCCTGCGGTCTCGGAAATTCTGACGGAATCGGCGAACCCATTCCCCCATTTCTGTGGCGATGATGATTTGGAAGCGCTTTCTGCGGCGGTGGCTGCGGCTCCTGCGGCTGCGCCAGAGCCTGTAGCGGCAGCGCCTGCTCCGGTGGCGGCGGTTCCTGTGGCTAAACCCACGGCGTCGGCGGCAAAGCCTGCGGCCAAAGCTGAAGAGGGCGAACATAAAGAAGGTGGCGCGGCGGGCTCGCAAAGCATCCGCGTGAATCTCGATGTGCTTGAAAATTTGATGCAGATGGTCAGCGAGCTCGTGCTCACCCGCAACCAGCTGATGCAAATTGCCCGCACAAAGGAAGACAAAGAATTTTTGACACCGCTGCAACAGCTCAGCCACATTACATCTGAGTTGCAAGAAGGTGTGATGAAAACGCGTATGCAACCGATTGGCAATGCGTGGTCAAAATTCCCGCGCCTCATCCGCGATTTGTCGATGGAGCTTGGCAAAAAAATTGACCTGCGCATGAACGGCGCAGAAACCGAACTCGATCGTCAACTGCTCGAAGTTATCAAAGATCCGCTGACCCATATGGTGCGCAATTCGTGCGATCATGGGCTGGAAACGCCGGATCAGCGCCGCGCTGCTGGCAAGCCGGAAGTCGGAACGGTGACGTTGTCTGCGTATCATGAAGGCGGCCATATCATCATTGAAATTGTCGATGATGGACGCGGCATCAACATTGAGCGCGTAAAACAAAAAGCGCTGGATAACGGCGTGGCTACCGAAGCACAAATGGCGACGATGACCGAAAAACAGATCGCACAATTCGTGTTTGCGCCGGGCTTCTCTACCGCTGAAAAAGTAACGGCGGTGTCGGGTCGTGGCGTGGGCATGGACGTGGTCAAAACCAACATTGAAAAAATCGGCGGCGCGCTCGACGTCCGCATGCGGACCAGGCGCAGGGAACTGTCACATTGGCAAAACGCTGTGTTGCACGCATTTGCACCAGGTTTCATTTTCAAACAGGTACTGTAATGGCCTTTGGGTACATCTGCCATTTCTTCTTTCTACCTGCCCATCTCTGCCGGTACACTACGGGCAGAGGACTCAAAATTTTGGACTGAAATGTTTTGTACACCTA
>RFOF01000084.1 GCA_009926845.1 Alphaproteobacteria bacterium | reverse complement strand
GATGTTATCCTCGGTCAGTCGCTTGCCACCGGTGGTCACTTGACGCATGGCGCGTCGGTCAACCAATCCGGCAAATGGTTCAAAGGCGTGCAATATGGCGTGCGCGAGAGCGACAGCCTGATTGATTATGATGAAGTGGAGCGCCTTGCGCAGGAACATAAACCAAAGCTCATCATTGCGGGTTTTTCTGCTTATTCACGCGTGCTGGATTTTGAACGCTTCCGCAAAATCGCTGATTCCGTTGGCGCATATTTGATGGTCGATATGGCGCATGTGGCAGGCCTCGTTGCCGCTGGCATGTATCCTAATCCGCTTCCTATTGCGGATGTGGTCACCACCACCACCCACAAAACCCTTCGCGGTCCACGCGGTGGGATGATTCTCTCGCGCGATGTTGAGCTCGGCAAAAAATTCAACTCGGCGATCTTCCCCGGCATTCAAGGTGGCCCGCTGATGCACGTCATTGCGGCCAAAGCCGTGGCGTTTGGTGAAGCGCTGCAGCCATCATTCAAAGCCTATGGTAAGCAAGTGGTGGAAAACGCGCAGGCGCTCGCTGCCACTTTGGTTTCACGCGGCGTGAACATCGTCTCCGGCGGCACCGACAACCACCTGATGCTGGTGGATCTGCGCCCGAAAAAATTGACTGGCAAAGCCACCGAAGAAGCGCTGGAACGCGCGGGCCTCACCTGCAACAAAAACGCGATTCCGTTCGACCCTGAAAAACCATTCGTCACCTCCGGCATCCGACTTGGCACGCCAGCGGGAACAACGCGTGGTTTCGGTGTCGCTGAATTCAAGCAGATTGGTCAGCTCATCGGCGATGTGCTCGATGGCTTGGCGGCAGGCGGCGACAACTCCGCTGTGGAAAAAAAGGTGCGCGCAGAAGTTGAAAAGCTGTGCAAACAATTCCCGATTTATCAAGGACTGGATCAGAGGTAGCCCATGAAATGCCCATTTTGCGGCCATAACGACACGCAGGTAAAAGACTCGCGCCCGAGTGAAGATGGGCTGACGATTCGTCGTCGGCGCTTCTGCCCCGAGTGCAATTCGCGCTTTACCACGTTCGAGCGTGTGCAGCTGCGCGAGCTTACGGTGCTCAAGAAAAACGGTGAGCGCCGCATGTTCGACCGCGAAAAACTGGCGCGTTCACTGGGGATTGCACTTCGCAAACGCCCGGTGGCTCCTGAGCAGATCGAGCAGCTCATCACCCGCATCACGCAAAAATTGGAAAGCATCGGCGAGAGCGAAATTCCATCCGCGCTGATCGGCACGACCATCATGGATGAGCTGAAAAAAGTGGACACCGTCGCCTATATTCGCTTTGCCTCGGTCTATAAAGATTTCACCGAAGCCAAAGATTTCGAAGACATCGTGGACGAACTCGACAAGAGCAAAAAATAATATGTCGGATTTGCGCTTCATGCAGATGGCGCTGCAGATGGCCGAGCGCAATCTTGGGCAAGTCTGGCCGAATCCTGCGGTTGGTGCTATCATTGTTAAAGATGGCGCAGTGGTCGGGCAGGGTGCAACGGCGCGTGGTGGTCGCCCACATGCAGAAACTGAAGCATTGAAACAAGCAGGTGAAAAAGCGCGCGACGCGACTATGTATGTCACGCTCGAGCCCTGCAACCATCAAGGTGGCACGCCGCCTTGCACGGGGGCCATCATCGATGCGGGAATTGTCCGCTGCGTTGTTGCGTGCGGCGACTCAAACCCAAAGGTGAATGGTGCTGGCGTGGCCGCGCTGAAACAATTAAATTGCCGACTTTCTGGCCTTGAAGAGCGCTCGCCGCAGCGCGTTGTTTGTGACCGTTCAGGGCGCATCACCGCTGAAAAAAACCTGTGGGTGCTGGCGGAAAAATCGCCCGAAGACGTGCTTAAAACACTTGCTGAAAAAGGTGTGACGCGTGTGCTGGTTGAGGCAGGAAAAACACTTTCCACTGCCTTTTTTCACAGTGGCTGCGTCGATAAAATTTATTGGTTCCGCGCGCCTAAACTCATCGGCGAGGATGGGCTGTCCGGCGTTGGTTCTGGCTTTGCGGCAGAGCTCGCCAGCGCGTCACATTTCAAGCGCGAACGGCTTTTGCAACTGGGCGATGACACATTGGAGGTTTTATGTTCAGCGGCATCATAACCCACACGGGGCGCATCAGCGCCGTGCAAAAAACAGGCGACACGCGTGTGACCATTGCGTGCGGATTGCGCGATTATCGCCTCGGTGAATCCATCGCCGTTAGCGGCGCGTGTATGACCGTTGTGGCTTTTGATGATTCCGGTTTTTCGGTAGATGTGTCGGGCGAATCCCTTAGCCGCACCGCACCGCGCTGGAGCGTCGGCGAGGCGGTAAATCTCGAGCGCTCGTTGATGCTGGGCGCGCCGCTCGACGGTCATCTGGTGACGGGGCATGTCGATGGGTTGGCGACTATTGCCGCAATTGAAGAAACGGGCGGTTCGCATGTGCTGACCATCGATGCGCCTGAGGAATTAGGGCGTTTTATCGCAGAAAAGGGCTCAGTTACGCTCGATGGCGTGTCGCTGACCGTAAATAAGGTTGAAGGCCGCCGTTTTTGGGTTAATATCATCCCCCATACATGGCAGGAAACCACGCTCGGCGCGCGCAAAGCGGGCGAGGTGCTGAATATGGAAATTGATATCATTGCGCGTTACGTCGCTAAACTTTTACAGAAATAATATGCACTCGAAAGACCTCTCATCCGCTGAAGACATTATCGCCGAAGCACGCGCCGGTCGCATGTTCATCCTTGTCGATGACGAGGCGCGCGAGAACGAGGGCGACCTGATTATCCCCGCGCAATTTGCCACGCCGCAGGCCATCAATTTTATGGCGATGCATGGGCGTGGGCTCATTTGCCTTGCGATGACACGTGAGCGCACGCAGCAACTCGAACTCAATTTGATGTCGCGTGAAAATGGCTCGCGCCACCAAACGGCGTTCACGGTGTCTATCGAAGCGCGCGAAGGCGTAACGACCGGCATCTCGGCGGCTGACCGCGCACACACGATTCAGGTGGCTATCGATCCGTCAAAAGGCGCGAAGGACATTGCCTCCCCCGGCCACGTTTTCCCGCTGGTGGCCAAGGATGGCGGCGTGCTCGTTCGCGCCGGTCACACCGAGGCTGCGGTTGACATTGCGCGCCTTGCGGGCGTCATTCCTGCAGGCGTTATTTGCGAGATTATGAACGATGATGGCACGATGGCCCGCCTGCCAGAACTCATCATTTTTGCCAAAAAACATGGCCTGAAAATCGGCGCGATTGCTGACCTTATTTCACACCGTCGCCGCAGCGAAAAGCTTGTGCGCCGCGTGGTCGAAAGCACGTTCTCCAGCCGCTTTGGTGGCGATTTCAAAATGATTGTCTACACCGCAACGCATGAATATGCCGAGCATATTGCGCTGGTGAAGGGCGATATTTCTGGCGCATCGCCTGTTCTTGTGCGCATGCATTCCTTGAATTTGCTGCATGATTTATTGGGCGACACGCACGCTGGCCGCCCAAGCGCCCTGCAGCCCGCCATGGAACAAATCGCAAAGCATGGTAGCGGCGTTATCGTCCTCATTCGCGAGCCAATCCGCACGCTGGTGTCTGACCAGCTGCGCCCGCGTGTGGGTGAGGAGCCGCTTGCGCCGATGGACCTGCGTGATTATGGCATTGGCGCGCAGATCCTGCTCGACCTTGGCGTACAAGACATGATACTGCTGTCTAACTCCAAACGCTCGGTCATCGGGCTTGAGGGATATGGCTTGCGGATTGTCGAATATCAACCAATTGAGTCCCAAAAATGACGAATATTTTAGTAGTAAGCGCCCGTTTTTACACCGAGATTTCCAGCGAACTCGAAGCTGGCGCGCTCCGCGAACTTGCCGCCAAAGGCGCAACCCACGAGATCGTTTATGTGCCGGGTGCGTTTGAAATTCCAGGCGTGATTCGCTTTGCGCTGGAGTCAAAAAAATACGAAGGGTTTGTGGCGCTTGGCTGCGTGATTCGCGGCGAAACCACGCATTATGATTATGTGTGCGGCGAGAGTGCGCGTGGGCTCATGGATTTGACGCTCGAGCACAACGCCGCCATCGGCTATGGCATCCTCACAGTAGAAAACGAAGAGCAGGCGTGGGTTCGCGCGGATATGACGCAGGGTAATAAAGGCTCGGATGCGGTTATTGCGTGCCTGCGGATGATAGAACTAAAACAACATTTTGGCGTGGGTGCGAAATGAGCACGATAAATATTTCACTCCAGAAAAAAACCGCCGCGCGCATGGTGGCTGTGCAATCGCTTTATCAAGTGGCGATGCTCGGCGACAAACTCTCCGCCGAAGAGCAGGTAAAACGCCTAAAGGCACAACTAAAGAACAATCAGGCGGAGCAGAAACTGCTGACCGGAAGCGCCATTGAGCCGGATTATGCGCTGCTCGGCAAGTTGCTTTCGGGCGTGGCTGAGTGGGAAAAAGATATTGAAAAACGCTTGGATGAAGTGCTCAGCGCCAAGTGGAAAAAAGAGCGCACGAGCAAGCTCATCATCGCGATTTTAGAGTGCGCGATCTTTGAATTATTTTTCTACAAAGATGTAAAACACAAAGTTATCATCGACGAATATACGCGCCTTGCTCGCGGGTTTTTTGCCGATAGCGAAGTGGATTTTGTTTTTGCGGCGCTTAGCTCACTCGTGCAAAAATATGCCGCTGGCTGAGTTTGACATCATACAAACTATTTTCGCTCCGCTCGCGCGTGGGTTTTCCGGCAGTTTGAATTTAACCGATGACGCGGCGCTGATAGACGTTCCCGCTGGCCATCAGCTGGTGGCCACCAAAGATGCGCTGGTCGCGGGCGTGCATTTTTTTGAGAGTGATGATGCGGCGCTGATTGCCAAAAAAGCCCTGCGCACTAACCTTTCAGATTTAGCTTCAATGGGCGCTGAGCCGCTTTGCTATCTGCTCGCTATCATGCTGCCCAAAGATGCCCCGACGCCATGGTTGCAGCGTTTTGCTGATGGTTTGTTGCAAGACCAAACCGAGTTTGGCATCCATCTGGCAGGCGGTGACACGGTGGCCACCCCTGGGCCGCTTTCCCTGTCCATCACCGCTCTGGGGCTTGTTCCCACTGGCGCAGCGCTTCGTCGAAATGGCGCGAAAATCGGTGATGATGTGTATGTGTCGGGAACGCTTGGCGACAGCGCGCTTGGCCTTGCCGCGATTAATTCTGGCAGCGATGAGCCTTATCTCACCCAGCGCTATTTGCTGCCGCAGCCACGCGTGAGCCTTGGCGTTTCTCTGCGCGGCGCGGCAAGTGCGTGCTTGGACATCTCAGATGGTTTGGTGCAGGATCTGGGGCATATTTGTGCAGCATCAAATGTAGGTGCAGATATTGTTGCGGAAAAAATTCCACTCTCTCCCGCGGCGCAGAAGCTGCCAGACGCGCTCACCGCCGCGCTTTCGGGTGGTGATGATTATGAGCTGCTTTTCACCGCCTCGCCAGAGAACGCATCAAAAATCCCAACGGGTTGCACGCGCATAGGGAAGATCACAGCGGGTGAGGGCGTGCGCATGTTGGACGCGTCAGGAAATCCCATCGAGATTTCGCACAAAGGTTTTTCGCATTTTTAAGCGGCTTCTAATTTGCCCATTTGCATTTGGCGATAGGATAGTGCCTCGCCGATGTGGTTTTGGCTGACATTGTCGCTGCCATCTAAATCTGCGATAGTGCGCGCTACGCGCAGAACGCGAGTGTATCCGCGCATGGAAAGGCGCATGGTTTCCGTCGCTGTTTCTAGGAGCTTCCGGCCGCGCTCATCGGGTTGCACGACTTTATGCACAAGTTCGCCTTGTAATTCCGTATTGGTGCGCAGCGGCAAATTCATGTCGGAAAAACGCTCACGCTGGCGCTGGCGGGCGGCGGCCACGCGCGCTGCAACCGCTTCGCTCGTTTCGCCACCACCTTGGGTGAGCATGTCGAGCGTTGCCACTTCGGGCACGTCGATGGCCATGTCGAATCTATCGAGCAGCGGGCCAGAAATTTTGCTTTGATAATCCACTGCGCATTTGGGCGCTTTGTTGCAGGCGCGTTCGGCGTCGCTCAAATAACCGCAGCGGCAGGGGTTCATCGCGGCGATAAGTTGGAAGCGCGCAGGATACGTCACATGCGCGGCGGCGCGGGCAACGCTGATGCGGCCAGTCTCGAGCGGCTGGCGGAGCGATTCCAAAACCGCGCGTGGGAATTCGGGGAGTTCATCGAGGAATAAAACGCCATGATGCGCGAGTGAAATTTCGCCCGGCAATGCACGCTTACCGCCACCGACCATTGCCGCCATTGAGCTGGAATGGTGCGGGTCGCGAAACGGTCGGCGGCGCGAAAGTTTGCCACCTTCGAGTTTGCCTGCGACACTTGCGACCATACTGGCTTCCAAAACTTCACGTGCGTCCATCATCGGCAATATGCTGGGAAGACACGAGGCGAGCATGGATTTCCCTGCGCCGGGTGGGCCCATCATCAGCAAATTGTGAGCGCCAGCAGCGGCCACTTCCAGCGCGCGCCTTGCTACATGTTGGCCGCGAATTTCGCTCATATCGGTCGTGCGTGGAGTGAATTCTCTGCTGTCAATTTCTGGCGGCGAAAGAACCTGCGTTCCTTTGAAATGGTTGATGAGCGCGAGGAGTGACGTGGGCGCGAGCACGTCGCCAAGGCCAGACCACGCCGCTTCGCCGCCGCACGGCGCCGGGCAGATGATGCCGCCACCTTCCGACAGCGCGTGAATGGCGGTGGGGAGGACACCTGCTGCTGTCAGCAACGTTCCATCGAGCGAGAGTTCGCCAAGTGCGATGTAGGGCGCGAGTTCGTCTTGCGGCAAAACGCCCATCGAAATGAGGAGGCCAATGGCAATCGGCAAATCAAAATGGCTGCCTTCTTTTTGCAGGTCGGCGGGCGCGAGGTTGACGACGATGCGTTTGGCGGGTAGCGACAGGCCGAGGGCGTGGATGGCGGCGCGCACACGCTCGCGCGATTCGGCGACGGCTTTGTCGGGCAGGCCAACAACGGTGAAGGACACAATGCCCGGCGACATCTGCACCTGCACGTCAATGGGCGTGACCTCGATGCCTTCGAAAGCGACTGTTTTAACGTGCGCTACCATGGGTTTCTCGCGTGATGTTGTGTGCGGTCAGCATAGAGGCAACTTCTGCAAGTGGCAAGCCGACGACGTTCGAAAATGAACCATTGATGGAGGGGATGAACGCGGCAGCCTCGCCTTGGATGGCGTAACCGCCTGCTTTGCCGTGCCATTCATTCGTGGCTATGTAGGCGCTGATTTGTTGCGGAGAAAGGCGCGAGAATTTGACCTGCGTCATCACGGTTTTCTCGCGCGTTTTTCCACCCGCGATAATGCACACAGCGGTATAGACGCGGTGGCGTTTGCCAGAGAGCAGCGTGAGGCATTTTCGTGCGGTTTTTTCATCTTCTGCTTTAGGCAAAATGCGCCGCCCGCAGGCGACCACCGTATCGGCGGCGAGCACCACAGCGTCGGGATGTTGTGCCGCGACCGCAAGCGCTTTTTCCCGCGCAACGCGCGCAGCATAAAAATGCGGAAGCTCGTTTTTAAGTGGGGTTTCGTCGATGTCGGCGCTGATGACCTCAGCAGGCGCGATACCAATTTGCGCAAGCAGCGCGAGGCGACGAGGAGAGGCAGAGGCGAGGATAAAGGGAGCGGACATGTAATCTCCCTACGCGACTATTTTTCGCGGAACTTGATGCGACCTTTGGTCAGATCATACGGCGTCATTTCCACGATGACCTTATCGCCGAGCAAAACGCGGATGCG
>RFOF01000083.1 GCA_009926845.1 Alphaproteobacteria bacterium | reverse complement strand
TCTCCCGCATGCGGGAGAGGGAGGCGACGGTGTAGCCGGAGCGGGTGAGGGGGAATTAGTTGGCGGTTATCCAGCCGCCGCCGAGCATAATATTGTCGCTATAAGCTACACAGGCTTGGCCGGGGGAGACGGCCGCTTGCGGCTCGGCCAGCATCACCTGCGCCATGCCGCCGGGCAGTGGGGTGATGGTGGCGGCCACGCCCGGGTGCGCTGAGCGGAGTTTGACGGTGATATCGACGGGCAAATCACCCAGCCAATTGCACTCGCGCAGGATAAAGTGTTGCTTTAAGAGTTGCTCTTTACCGCCTATAATAACTTGTTTTTTTGCTGCATCGAGTTTGACAACATAGAGCGGTTCTTCGGCGCTGATGCCAAGGCCTTTGCGCTGGCCGACGGTGTAGTTGATGATGCCTTCATGGCGGCCTAAAACCGTTCCGTCGACATGCACGATGTCGCCGGAATCGAGCGCGCCCGGGCGGAGTTTTTCGATGACCTTTGCATAGCCGCCGGTGGGCACGAAGCAAATATCCTGGCTGTCGGGCTTGTCGGCGACCACGAGGCCAAAGCGGCTGGCCAGTTCGCGGGTTTCGTCTTTGCTCCTCAGGTGACCGAGAGGAAATCTAAGAAAATCAAGCTGTTCCTGCGTTGTGGCGAATAAAAAATAGCTCTGGTCGCGGCTGCTGTCCGCCGCCTTGAGCATAGCAGAACGGCCATCTATCTCGGACCGCTGAACGTAATGCCCCGTGGCCATACAATCCGCGCCGAGGTCGCGCGCAGTTTGCAATAAGTCTTTGAATTTAACTGATTGATTGCACTTGACGCAGGGGATGGGCGTTTCGCCTGCAAGGTAGCTATCGACAAAATCATCCATCACCGATTCTTTGAATTTATTCTCATAATTCAACACGTAATGAGGAATTCCGATGGTCTCGGCGACACGGCGGGCGTCTTGAATATCCTGCCCGGCGCAGCAGGCGCCTTTTTTGTTCACCATCGCGCCGTGATCATATAATTGTAGTGTAATTCCAATGACTTCGTAGCCTTCTTCTTTCAGCAGCGCCGCCACGGCAGACGAATCCACCCCGCCGGACATGGCGACGACAACGCGGGTATCCGCTGGGGATTTGTTGATGCCTAAGGAATTCATACTTTGCGCTATACTCTGGCGTGGCCTCTAAGTCAATGCCAGCATTGGTTTGGTGGGGAAAGGGGGGGGTGATAATTATCTGGTAATGTTTTCACGCTATGATATTTTAATATATCTGAACAATTCTAAAGAATAATGAGCAACATGACCTCTGATAAAAAACCCGTCGTCTATCTTCCTGGTGTTCCCGATTTGGAAAATGATGATTGTGACTTGAATGATGAAATAATGGCAGCGCGCGGTAATCTTGCGCGGCAGTTGAAGGATAATGGATTCAGGGTAAAAAATACTTATAACAGCAATCCGCGTCCTAAACAAATGCTCGGGAAGGCGGCTAGTTCTGATGCCTTCCTTTTCCCACCGATGACTTCCCTGCCCAGAGATCATCACCAATTTCAACCAGAAGCAGCGCAACGCTGGTTTGAATTCTTTTCTATCATTACCGGCGTACATGTGGGCAGCCGAGAAAAATATGGCAGCAGTGGCGTTTCCAAACCCTGCGTCGTGATGGATCCTGATGGGCAATGGTCAGCGGTGACAGAGCTACTGGAAGATTTGCATAACAAAGGAATGTTTTCTTCCAAGGTGGACGATATCGTGCATGTGGTGGGCAAAGATGAGTTCGCAGGGCATAAATCAGTTGATTATAAACTTCTGAATAAGCTGGCAGTTGAGAAGCTTAGCGAGGTGTTGCGAGAAAACAAAGGTAAAGTGAAGAGCAATAGCGAAGCACGCTTTCTCGCCGACCATAATTTCCATGGACATCGTCACATAATGACGCCCGAAGGAAAACCGATTGAGCGCCATCCGTTTGGTGTCGCGCTTTTTGGCTCTGCCACGACAAAAGTTGAACCCTATTTGGAGGCGACGAAAAAAACGGCCAAGCTTGTTGCGCAGCGCGGTTGGCGGATGGTGACAGGAGCGGGGTGTGAAGGCTGCATGGGAGCGGCAGATAAGGGATTTAAAATAGGCAGTGATTGGTTCAAAGAACACAAGCCTAACGCAAGATTCACACCCGCGCATATTGGTGTGAGCACTCAGGATATCTTGCGCTTAGAAGGGCCGCCGGATGATCTTAACCAGCTGATCATTTCGGATGATATTTATCAGCGCATGATTACGATGGTCCGAGGGCAGGATGATGCCGACAGCACAAAACATTTGAGCGATACGGTGAAGGTGATTTTCATTACACCTGGTGGTATTGGTACTTTACATGAATTTGCTACGCTGATGCAGTTGCAAACTCATGGTGACATGATGGATGGTAGGACAGTGGTGTTTCTTAATCCGCCAAGTCACAATCAGTCTAAGAATTCTGGGGGTAAGCCTGAGAAATTTTGGGATCCGTTGATAAGAAAAGCGGAAGAGTTGGGCTTTGCTAATATGTTCAAGGTGGCGGATTCGCCGGAAGAAGCCATGATGATAGCGGATCAGGTGTACAAAGAGTGGGCCGCCAGACAAGAAAAATACCCAGATTTAAACCCTTCATTGGCAAGTGATCCACGTAGATGGGGCGCAAGATTGACACGCTCTTCGTCTTGCCCGTCATCCGGTTTTCCAATGTAGTCGTGCGGAGCTTAAAGCTGGTATAGCTTGCTTTCCAGCCAGTTAGAGAGCTGTTCTTCGGTGAGTTCGCCTTGCGCGAGGTCGTAAACAGTCAAGTATTTTTCTTCCTTTGTGGCGTTGATGTCGAAGCCATTTAACACCAGAAAAGCGCGCATAACGACATAGGCCGTGCGCTTGTTGCCATCGATAAATGCATGATTTTTTGCGATACCAAAAGTTCGATGGTTGAAATAAACATCTGATTATTCGGCTAATTTTTTAAGAACTTCACGGTCTTCGCGCATGATTTTACGCGCCACTTCCATCTGGCGGGCGATTTTAGGGTCGTAATGAGACAGTGCGATGCCATCGGGTGTTCGCGAAAAAAACAGCGTATCCCCCTTATCTGCATTGAGCATAGCAAGGACTTCCTTGGGCAGGATAACGCCAAGGGAATTGCCGATCTGGGTGATTTTGAGTGTGGTCATGGCTAGCTCCTATATAACAAATATTATAACGGATATTATAACGAATGTTATAACATGTCAAGGGGGATGGTAGTTGACTTTATGTGGAGCTTTGTCAATAATAATTAAAACTTATGTTGTCAGGGTAATTAACAGATGTCCTTTGTTGGAGGCCTCAAATCAAGAGCGGCGGCTACCGCAATGGCTGCGAGTAGTCTGCTGCCCACCGCAGGCGCTATGGCTCCTGGTGCGCTCATGTTCGCTGGCGCTGCGCCGATGATGCTGCCCAGCGCACCAACGGATGTAAGGATTGCTGGTGTGTTGCTGAGTGCCGCCGCGTTGATTCTTTTAGATTTACAATCCGGTGGAAAATTGGGCGACACGAAAAAAATTGTCAATGCGATGCGTAAGATTCCAGGGTTTAAGGATGCGGATGAAGACACCATAATTGGTTCTTTGTTTGTGGCAGCTACAACTGCAATGGGAATTGGTGGTATCGTAGAAACGGCAGGGCAGCCAAATGGAATGCCGGGTGGGATCAAAGTTGCCTGCGAATTCGTTTATATGGGGGGTAGTCTTCTCAGTTTCAAAGAAGTACAAAAAGCCATTCTGAAAAAACTGGGTGTAATAACGGTTGATGAACATGGAGTTGAACGCACCCACGAAAACGCAGGAGTGATAGTGCGGCTCGTGCAACAGCTGACCTGTTTGGTTGGTGCGGGCTTGCTCACTGGTTATGGTAGCCAAATTGATTTTAAACCAGCCAGTGATGCAGCGATGTTTACAGGATATATGTTTATGTTGTCTAACGGCGTGGCGATTTCGCAGCTTGCAATGAGCAAGCCATTCACAGGCGAAATGCTCACCGAAATGGAAAAGCTGGCAAAAGACATGGGAAAGTTGAAACCAGAGGAAGTGCCTTCTGAAGTGCTGCTAAAAAGAATGCAGAAGGCATTTGAACGGTTCCAAAAAGAAGGGCGCATAGCTCCCCATCCCGAAGGCGTTTCATTGCCAACGCTTTCACCTGCTGACCTTGCTGCCGCGCTCGGCCCCGTGTTGGCGCGAATCAATGCAGAAACTGCCCTGCGTCGCTAACCCCCCATCGCCTCCGTCTTCCCCTTCACCCTATCCGCCAGTGCTGCGCTCATGAACGGGTCGAGGTTGCCATCGAGAACGCCTGCGGAATCGCTGGTTTCATATTCGGTGCGCAGGTCTTTGACCATCTGATAGGGGTGCAGGACGTATGAACGTATCTGATGCCCCCAGGCGTTATCCGTTTTGGTGGCATTCAGCGCGTTGGCCTTTTCTTCGCGGATGCGCAGCTCGCGCTCATAAAGTCTTGCTTTCAGCATCTGCATCGCTTCGGCGCGGTTGGCGTGTTGGCTGCGGCTTGTTTGACATTTTACAACAATTCCAGTGGGTAAGTGTGTAAATCGTACACAACTTTCGGTTTTATTGACGTGCTGGCCGCCCGCGCCGCCCGAGCGCATGGTGTCCACCTGAATGTCTTTTTCGTCCACTTGAATGTCGATTTTGTCGTCGATAACCGGATACACCCAGACGCTGGAAAAGCTAGTGTGGCGGCGGGCGTTGGAGTCATACGGCGAGATGCGCACGAGGCGATGAACGCCGGATTCTGTTTTCGCCCAGCCATAGGCATTATGGCCGGAGATTTTGATGGTGGCGGATTTGATGCCCGCTTCTTCGCCACGATTTTCATCCAGCATTTCAACGCGATAGCCGCGCTTACCTGCCCAGCGCACATACATGCGCAGCAGCATCTCCGCCCAGTCTTGGCTTTCCGTTCCGCCTGCGCCGGAGTTGATTTCCATGAAGCAATCATTGGCGTCTGCCTCGCCCGAAAGCAGGCTTTCGACTTCGAGTTTGGCCAATGCGTCGGCCACTTGCTGCAGGGCTTTTTCGGCCTCGGCCAGCATGGCGTCGTCTTTTTCTGCTTCGGCCATTTCAGCCAGTTCCAGATTGTCTTTATAGTCGCGGTCGTGTTTTTCATAGCCGCCGATGAGCGCATCCAGATGCCCACGTTCGCGCAGCAATGTTTGTGCGTTTTCGGGGTTGTTCCACAGGTCGGGCGATTCGGTGAGGGCGTTGAGCTCTTCTAAGCGGCGCGTGGCGGTATCCCAGTCAAAGATACCTCCTTAGCAGGGTCTGCGACTGCTGGATGGCTTTGGATAGATTGTCGATTTCAGCTTTCATTTTTTTTATTCCTATTGCGTCATGCTCGGGCTTGCCGAAGGCAAGAGCCGGGCATCCAGCTTTGTATAGATCCCCGGCCTCGCTATGCTCACCGAGGATGACGGATGTTAGTGTCTGGATACCAGCTTTCGCTGGTATGACAATATAAAAATAGTTATGATGATACTCATGCATTTACAACCGACGCAAAAATCAGGTTTTTCGCTCCTGCAAGTGGCGCTGCTGCTGTCGGTGGCGAGCATTATTGTCGTCTCTATTTTGCCCGGTGGCGGCAGCAGCACCGACCTTGGCAAAGACGCCATCACCGTGCAGCGTATGCAAAAAATCGAAGAAGCCACGCGCGCATTTATGGCCAAAAACCTGCGCAGGCCTTGTCCGGCTAGCGGCACAGCGGCCACGCATGTTGAAAACTGTGCGGGAGCTAACTTTACCAACGTGGTGACGCCAACGGCAACAGGCGCAGCGGGGAAGGTACTGACGGTGGATTCTGTGTCGGGCGTTCTGGCGGGTGGCTATGTTTCTAGCACCTCTATAGTTTCCAAAACGGCGCTGCCAGAAGTGGTGAGCATCAGTGCCCCTGATATCACCCTCAATACAAATGCTGCCCTCGGCTCGGTTGCCTTCAACAGCACGGTGGCGGGAACGGTGCCCACGCGCGACCTTGGTCTGCCCGATGAATATGCGCTCGATGGTTATGGTCGACGCATCATGTATGCAGTGGATACACGCGCGACAAGTGCGTCACGTTGTCAAGACATGCAGAAGTTGGCACATCCGGGCGATGTGCGGATAAAAGACACTTCCACCGACACGGCATTAGCAGATAAAACCATGTGGGCGCTGATGTCTTATGGCAAAGACGGCCATGGTGCATTTCCGGCAAATGGCAGCGACCTAGATAAGCGTTTTGATACGGGAGCGAAAGACCCCGCGACAGGCCTAACTGACCCTGACACCGCAAGCAACGCCTTTGCCGCAAGTGGTAGCATGGACACCAGCACATTTACCGGAACGCTGATAAAAAAAGAAAAAACAACAGGGTTTGACGATGTTGTTTGGACGATGGCCGCCACTAAAAATACGTGTTGTGTAGGGGAAATGTGTGGTTTTGGTGTTCGTGTTGATGGCGCTGCTAATAACCATCTGGGATATAGGGGAGTGGCGACGGGCGATATTAATGGTGATGGGATTTCGGATGTGGTTTTTAGCGGCACTGAAGCAGGGGTCACCGGCGGAAAAGTCTATGTCGTCTTTGGCAAAAAAATCGGCTGGCCGGCCATAGGAACGCCTATAGACGTCAGCTCACTTGGAACATCAGGTTTTTATTTGCACAATGATAACGATACGGATTTCCCCAAGTGGGTTGTTGCTCCTCCTGAGCAGGGAAAGACTATGGCAGTGGGCGATGTCAATAATGATGGCTATGATGATATTGTGACCTCTGCGGGAGATGCCTCATTCAGCAAGATTTTGATCTTTTATGGCAGTGCCGATCCAGACAACACGGATTTAAGTGAAAGTTCTATCGTACAGTTGAAGCTGCCTCCTAGTGGGACATCTGCACCGCCCATTTCTCTTGCCGATGTTGATGGTGATGATAAGGCCGATATCGTGACCCTGATAAATTCAGGAGGTTATAGCGTGCCTGAAGCCTATGTGATTTATGGCAATCCATCTGACATTGATTTAACAGCTACTGCGACTGGTATGGGGTTATGTGCAGACACGACCGGTTTTAAAATTCGCACAAGCACCAACACTGCTGCGGCAGTTGCCACAGTTTCTATGAAAGAAATGGGCGATGTCAATGGTGACGGTATAGATGACATCATCATCAGCGGAGGCCACACTACGGCCAATTTGTTTGTTCTCTTCGGGCGCGACAAAATAACATGGGATGGCGATAAAAGTGGTGCTAAATGCGTATCAGGCACTCCACCCGTTAGCGAAGCTATTTATGCCGATACTCAGGCGGCAAGTATGGGAGAAGGAATGACCCTTAAAACAAGCAACTCGCTTGGGGCGTCTAAACCTTTAGGGGCTTATAATATACGTGTTGCCGATATAAACCATGATGGCGTGAAAGACATGTTTTTTGATTATGATAATGGATCAGGTTTCAGCCAATATAATTATATATTTTATGGCGGGGCCTTCGCCAGTGCAACCTATTCAAATTATGCCAGCAATTATGCTACCTATGGATTTCGCATTGCCGTGAATGCGTCCACTCCATCATGGGTTGATTATTCGAACTTGGCACAACGTTCAATCATTGGCGACGTCAATAATGATAGCATGATGGATATTATATTTGCCGACCCAACTTCAGATCTTGGCGGCGTTAATAATCTTGGGGCGAGTTTTGTTGCCTTGCAGCCGGTCAATACATTTAAAACGGCATACGCCGCAACCACCAATTTATTCGGGCATATTTTCACCACGGATGATACAGGGCTTCCCTTGAATAATGACGTAACAAAAGGTTTCCGCCTTGATGGCAGCCCACAGTATCACCAAGGTATTGTCAGAGCGATTGCTGACATAAATGCCGATGGGAAAAACGATATTATTATCTCGGCGCCAAATTATATTGATACGGGGAATATGTATATATTGTGGGGAAGAAACACCGTTCCATGGGATGCCTCGTTTGATGTCAGCCCTCTAAACTGATTCTATT
>RFOF01000082.1 GCA_009926845.1 Alphaproteobacteria bacterium | reverse complement strand
CCTCACCAATAGGCAAAATGCGCGGCAGCAGCAGCGGTTTTCCGCCGCTTGCCAGCAAAAATGCCTCACGGAGGCTGCGGCATGCGCGGCGATTAGGCAGCAAAATCAAGGTTCCGGTCAACGCCGCCGCGTCACTGCCCCCCTCTAGCAAAGACTGCGCGAGCGTAAGCAAAAACGGGCGATGGGAGGAGATGGTGGTCAGCATCCCGCCAGACTATATTTTTATGCGCCCTATGAAAAGGGAGAAGTCACAACAAGAAATTTGTTGCCTTGCTACAGATTTAGATTACGCCTTTTTCAAGAAGCAGGTTTTCAGCACAAGGCCTTTGACCTTTTCTGCGTTGCACTCGATATTTTCTTCATCGTAAGCAATCAGACGAATGTTCTTTATCAGCGTGCCGCGCTTGAGCGTCACGTTCGCACCCTTGACCGGCAGGTCTTTGATGAGCGTCACGCTGTCGCCGTCTTTCAGGCGGTTGCCGTTGCCGTCTTTTACTACGATTTCATCTTCATCGGTCATTTTTTTGTTCCTTTATATTATGGTGCACCAGCGCGGAAAAACTTCGAACCGGATTTTGGAGTTTATACACGCGCTACGGAACTGGCAGTTTCCACCGGTGGCTTGCACTGGTTCCATAGCTTAATCATTTCTTTTAAAGGCGTATCTGTCATCTTGCGGCCTGTCTTATGCAAAGCACGGCCAACATGGTCAAAGCGATGTACGAATTTGTTGTTTGTATCCTGCAACGCTTTTTCGGCATCAATGTCGTTATTATGGGCGAAAGTGACAATATCGCGCACTAGGTCGCCAATGCGGGATTTAATAGCCTCTGCATCGCCTGATAAAATAGCGGTGTGAATGATTCCAATCTTTTCTTCCATTCCTTGGATAGTGGGATTACGTTCCGATTGTGGCTGTGGCGCTGGAATAATAAGGTTTGCTGGGTCGGTACGCGTATAGCAAATGAGGGTGGTGGTAGCAGAGAGTAAGTCACCGATTTCTTCTGAAAGATGTGCCTTGTCGCCTTCCGCGCTTGCCTTACCGACTTCCGCAAGTTCTTCGCGCATTTTGCCAAGTACGCTTTCAGCATTCGGCCAAACAAAACCAACCTCAGCCGCTTTTGAAAGAATTTTATACGACCGGGTAAATGCGGGTGCATTTTCCGATATGCCGCTAAGCGCGGAAATATAGGGTGGGGTAATTTGCATTGTTAGAACCGCTCATCTATTTGTATTACCAAGTTTCTATCCGAATCCGTGCAAACTTGGTATCGGAAAGTTAGAACCAGAGCCATTTTTTTGCTCGCGGCCGGATTGACGAACGGCCTGCTGGCCATTCGCCCTGCGGGTCTGGCGGCTTTGCCGCCATCTCCAAAATGTCTGCTGACATTTTGTCGAACCGCGGTTCTCGTCCGGCTGCTCACAAAGCACCACTTACCAGAGGGGGAATCCACTCTGGTAAGTGGTGCTCGCGGCAGGAACCATATTTCCGCCTGAAGCCATTGTTAAGTAACAATACATCTGGTTCCTCAAAATCGACATACCCCAGATTATACCCCCACAATTTTAGGGACACCCACCCGGAAAGTGCGTGCATAAATCATGGATTCCTTTCTGCCTTTTAGTAACAGAATTGGCAGAGTCGAGCAACGACAAGCTACGGCATTCTTGACTTAAAGTTAATAAACGGTGACAATAGTTTGAGTTTGCGGGATATTGAGGGGGATTTCCTATGGTGGCGTTGGATGGAAAGGGATTGTCGGAGCGAGTCAACACTTCGCTCAAAAAACTGGCCTTCAGCGACGGAACACTCCTTTCAGAACAACAGATCGCTGCGGTTGCACCCGAACTTGTTGAACGCATATCCATTCTGAATGCCAATCCCCCTCCAGACTCAGCACTCTTCGCGTTTAAGGAAAAGATTGATGGTGTTGTAAGAGCTTTTGCCAACCAAGGATTAACTCACGATCAATATCTTCGTGCTGCGCTCGCCAAGTCTTCACTGTTTATTCAAAACGCCGACACAGCGGCGGCCAATATCACCGGCGTCGTCGCTCGTTTTAAGAATAATGGCCTTACGCTAAATGCCTATCTAAAAGCGGCCCTCCACCAGCCGTCTCTTTTTACAAAGGCTCCTAAAAGTATCGCCGCTCACATGGAGGGATTGGCCCAAAGATTTGAGCCAAACGGCGTCACTACAGACGAATGGATTCGAGCCGCCGTTAAGCAGCCCTCCCTATTTTCTCGATCATCAGAAACAATTGCTTCCAATGTCATCGACGTGGCCGAACGGTTCAAGACCAGTGGCCTTACTTTGGACACCTACCTTCAGGTAGTACTGAAGCAGCCCTCTTTGCTTTCGCAAAAGCCCGAGACCATTATAGCTCACATCACCGATATGGTAGCAAAGTTTAGTGGTAATGGCCTCACACTGGAGGCTTACGTCAAAGCGGCAATTGAACAACCTCAATTATTCTCTCTCGCCACTGATACTGTTGCTGCGAACATCACGGGTGTAGTCGAGAAGTTCCAAAATGATGGCCTTTCGATGAATACATACCTCAAAGCCGCACTCAAGCAACCCTCACTGTTCTCAACACCCGCAACCACCGTTGCACGGCATGTTACAGAAGTAGTAAGTAGATTCAGGGACGATGGCCTTGCGTTAGATGCGTATCTTCGCGCCGCTATTAAGCATCCTGCCCTATTCGCCTCATCGCCGGATACTATCGCTGGGCATATAAACACGGTTCTCAGGATGCAGCAGGATGGACTTGTGCAATTCAAAACTTCTACTAAGGCTGATAAGCCTCTAAAACCTGTCTTCGACTATCTTCTCCAGTATCCCCACATACTCAGTTTGGGAGACGATAATTTTCAATTGCGTCGTTTATTTGCAGGCATGACGGGTTCCTCAGGGACCGCCCGGAATGTTTTTAGAAAATCTCGCGCGAAAGTCGAATGTGAGATTGCGACAGCATTGGGGCACGAGGATTTGGGGAAGGCCGTTCCTCCGCTGGAAGAGTTGCCGCAAAACCCAACAAAAGCAGATGAAGTGTCGCATGCGAAACGGGTGCTGCTGCGTGCTATGATCCAAACCGGTCACATCAGCGGATCACTCGGATAAACGGAATCCAAGGCAATTAGTGAACCTGCTCCCCAAGTATTTTTATCAGACAATGAATGTCTTCCGCTCTCCACGCCGTGCATCGCTCCGACAATTTCACGGGCTTTGGAAAACGCCCTGATTTCACACCCTCCCACCAGCACGTCTTGCCGAGTGGGATTACGCTCAAAACCTGCGAAAGCCGGACAAATCCGGTTTCGGGAATACCCTGCATCCGCGCCGGACGCCGCCAAGGACCGGCAACCTCGACCGCCGGAGCCAGAGCCGGAGCGTTAGAAGCGCGGCTACCTGTAGCGCAGACGTCTGATTCCCGCTCCGCGTGAGCTATAAACGCTGGGTTTATAACTCACATTTTGCCGCAAACAGGTTGAAGTCAGCTCAGACCTGACTCTGGACCGCGCTAATAAGAAATTCCGCTATTATCGTTTTCACACCTTTACGCAAATAGCGCGTTGTGCTATTTTCGAGGTCTTGAAACAGATGAAGGGGGCGAAAATGACCAAGATTCCAGGCAAGAAGGTGCCGCAGGGCGGCTACTCTACCTTTATTCCCGCGCCCTTGCCGCCGGAACTCGAATGGACGCCGCGGCTCGTCAAACTCCTGTCCGATGCGGATCGCTTGATTGGGAAGCTGGCCGGTGAAGGCGCACGTTTGCCAAATCCGCATGTGCTCTTGCGCCCGTTCGCGCGCCGTGAAGCCGTGATGTCCAGCAAGATTGAGGGCACACAAGCCACGCTTGGCGAATTGCTGGCAGCAGAGGCGGGTGCGGTCGTGGACCGTAGCCCCGATGACTTGCGAGAAGTCGGCAATTATGTCGTCGCCTTGGAGCATGGTGTGGCGCGGCTCAAGGAATTGCCTCTGTGTGTTCGCCTCATCCAAGAGCTGCATGAGAAACTCATGACCGGAGCACGTGGCCACCACGCCACGCGAGGACAGTTCCGCAAGACTCAGAACTGGATTGGAAAGCCTGGCTGCACCCCCGCGACAGCTTCCTTTGTCCCGCCACCACCGGACGAGGTGGAGCCGTGCCTTGCCGCTTGGGAGAAATTCTTGAACGAATCCGATTTGCCGCCGCTCGTGACCATCGCGCTGGCGCATTATCAATTTGAAGCCATTCACCCGTTTCTCGACGGCAACGGACGCGTAGGACGCCTGTTGATCACTTTGTACCTCATTGAAAAGCGCATTCTGCCAGCGCCACTCCTCTACCTCTCTGCGTTTTTTGAAACCTCTCGCCGCGATTATTACGACAGTCTGCTTGCTGTGAGCACACGCGGCGCATGGGCAGACTGGATCGAATACTTTCTTTTGGGCGTGGCGCGCATGTCAGAAGATGCCGTCAGTCGCGCCGAACGCATGAATGAGAAGTTGGCAAAATGGCAAAAAGCCGTGGCGGGTGAATCAACCAAGACACCCATGCGCGTCGTTGAATTGCTCGCATCCAACCCATTCATCACCGTCAAAGGCGGTGCTGAAAAACTCGGCGTCGCCTTCACCACGGCCCAACGCGCGATTCAGAGACTGGAATCTCTCGGCATTGTGCAGGCAGGACCCGGAAAACGTGACCGCGTATATTGCGCCGAGGCGTTGCTCGATATTTTGGAAGAACCCGCGCAGTTGATACCGAGCGGGATGTAGGGCGCTTTATTTTCGTCGGCGAATCGCTGCTATCACTGCGGCGCAGGCGGAAGTGAGTTGCGCGGTTGCGCTCAGTAGCAGTGCAAAATCAACAATGGTCATGGCTTTCTCCTCGTTTTTGTCCGCCTTCATTGGCGTGACGTGAAAAAGGCCAAAAAGCCGGTTTCAGAGCAGAACGGGAAAGGCCACGCCGTGCCGCGGACGCGGGGCGAAGCTGCACAAGCGCAGCGCGGAAGTGAGCAGCCTTGGATGCTTTTGCGTTACCGGCTAAAGATGAATCACGTCACACCAAGGGCGGGAGGCGAGGAAAGCCGACGTTGATTGGCATGAGTCGTACAACTGACTCACTTCCTTTTTCGCAGCTTTCGCGCAACGTCGTCGAGATAGTCGGCCCACCACTGCATCATTTTGCGACGCTCGGGCAGGTATTGCGCGTGGTTGTAGGCCGCCCTCACCTTGTTGCGCTCACTGTGGGCAAGCTGGCGCTCAATCACGTCGGGCATGAATCCATGCTCGTTGAGGATCGTGCTCGCCGTGCTCCGAAAGCCGTGGCCCGTCGTGCGCGAGTGATACCCCATCCGATAGAGGGCATAGAGCATCGTGTTTTCGCTCATGAACGAAATCGGGTTGTGCTGATTGGGGAAAGCATACTGCCGGTTGCCAGTGTGCTTTTGCAGTTCTCGCAAAACCGCCACGGCCTGACGCGACAGCGGCACGATGTGCTCTTCCTTCATCTTCATGCGAGCGGCAGGAATCCGCCATTCGGCCTTGTCCAAATCGAACTCCGTCCACGTCGCCGCACGCAGCTCAGTCGTGCGGACAAAGGTGAGCAGCAGAAAGCGGAGGGCCAGCTTCGTCTGCAAGGCTCCGTCGTAAACGTCGAGCTTTGCCAGATACTCCGGCAGGTCCGTCGCTTTCAAATAGGCATGGTGGGTTACGACTGCCGTCTTGAGCGCACCGCGCAGATCGGGAACCGGATTTCTCTCCGCCCTCCCCGTTGCAATCGCGTACATGAAGACCTGACCGCACATCTGCATGACGCGCTGCGCAGTGTCCAATGCGCCCTTCGTCTCGATGGCGCGCAGCATCAAGAGAACCTCGGGCGCGGTAATGTCGGCAATGGGCCGCTTCCCCAGTTTCGGGAAAACGAACCGCTCCAAGCGGCCGGTTCTCGTTTTGACGGTGATTTCCGCCCATGTGTGCCTGCGCTGCTCGATCCACTCACGGGCGACCACCTCAAAAGCATTTTCACTTTTGAGGATCACCAGCCGCTTCGCCTCTTTCTTCACTTCCCCAGGGTCGTTTCCCGCCGCAAGTGTCTTGCGCGCCTGCGCTCGCCTTTCGCGAGCGTCGCCGAGGGTGACTTCTGGGTAAACGCCAAGAGCGAGCAGCTTTTCCTTGCCGGCAAAGTGGTATTTGAATCGCCAATACTTGCTGCCTGATGAGCTGACCAACAGGAACAGACCCTCCCCATCTGCAACTTTATAGGGCTTTGAGCGCGGCTTTGCGTTGCGAACCTTCGCATCTGAAAGAGCCATCTGGGGTATTTTCCTCCAACCTTAGGGGTATCTAGTGGAAATTGTACCCCAATATTAGGTCGGATGTCAACTACATGAAATGGACACTAACGAACAACATGCCACTTAAACCAGCCAGTGAGTCTGGCTTTGGCGGACGTTAACGAACGTCAACGGATAGATAATTGGTGCTCGCGGCCGGACTCGAACCGGCACAATCTTGCGATCGAGGGATTTTAAGTCCCTTGCGTCTACCATTCCGCCACGCGAGCACGAGATAGCGTATAACAGGCAAAATGGGGCACAATCCAGCAGTTTTTTTACGGTCGTCAAAAGGGGATAAAACCCTTGAACCCGCGCCACAATCTGCTAAAAACAACCTCTGGCTAAACGTCATCCCGAGCGTAGCCGAGGGATCTTAGATTTCTCGACTGCGCTCGAAATGACATATTTAAGGGACAAAAATGACCGACGACAACAGCGCAACAAGCAAAGAACTTTTCCCCGTTTCCATCGAAGCGGAAATGAAAAAATCCTACCTCGATTACGCGATGAGCGTGATTGTTTCGCGCGCGATTCCTGATGTGCGCGACGGTTTGAAACCTGTGCATCGCCGCATTCTGTTCGGCATGTTGGAGCTGGGCTGCGAACATAACAAGCCTTACAAAAAATCCGCACGTATCGTCGGTGACGTAATGGGTAAATTCCATCCGCATGGTGACAGCGCGATTTATGACGCGTTGGTGCGTATGGCACAGCCGTTTTCGATGAGCCTTATGCTGGTCGATGGTCAAGGTAACTTTGGTTCGATGGACGGCGACGCGCCAGCGGCTATGCGTTACACTGAATCTCGCCTCGCCAAATCTGCGCACGCGCTGCTCAACGACATCGACAAAGACACGGTGGATTTTCAGGAAAACTATGACGGCTCCGAGCAAGAACCCCGCGTTCTGCCTGCGGCCTATCCAAACATTCTCGTCAATGGCGCAGGCGGCATCGCGGTGGGTATGGCCACCAACATTCCACCACACAATTTAGGTGAAGTCATCGACGCCACCTGCCTCTATCTGGACAATAACGACGTCACCATCGAAGAGATGATGGAAGTCTGCCCTGCCCCTGATTTCCCAACCGGCGGTATCATCCTCGGCCGCGCGGGCAGCCGCTCTGGTCTTGAAACTGGCCGTGGCTCAGTTATCATGCGCGGTAAAACCGAAATTGAAGAAGTGCGCCCTGGCCGCTTTGCGGTGGTCATCACCGAAATGCCCTATCAGGTCAACAAAGCGCGCATGGTTGAACGCATCGCCGAGCTCGTGCGCGAGAAAAAAATCGAAGGCATTTCCGATCTGCGCGACGAATCCGACAAGCAAGGTGTGCGCGTTGTTGTTGAAGTGAAAAAAGACGCAGTGCCCGACGTGGTTCTGTCGCAGCTGTTTACCTACACCCCGCTGCAAACCAGCTTTGGCGTGAACATGCTGGCGCTGAACAATGGCCGCCCTGAACTGCTGAATTTGAAATCGGTTATCACCGCGTTCGTGGCCTTCCGCGAAGAGGTCATCACCCGCCGCACCAGCTTCTTGCTGGGCAAAGCGCGCGACCGTGCGCACGTGCTCATCGGCCTTGGCATTGCTGTTGCCAACATCGACGAAGTCATCAAAGTTATCCGCGCTGCGGCTGACCCGAACATCGCCCGCGAAGAGCTGATGCGCCGCGACTGGGCAGCTGGCGACGTTCTGCCGCTGCTGCAATTGGTTGAAGATTCTGGTAACGCGATTAACAATGGCCGCATTAAATTCACCGAAGCACAAGCCCGCGCGATTTTGGAACTGCGCCTCGCACGCCTGACCG
>RFOF01000081.1 GCA_009926845.1 Alphaproteobacteria bacterium | reverse complement strand
GCGCGCACCAAGTCACCTGAAGATGCGCCGCGCGTTATCGGCATTGATCTGCTGCCCATTCCGGCCATTGCTGGCGCAACGCTTTTGCAACTTGATTTTCTGGCCGACCACGCGGAAGACACCATTCGCGCGCTCATTCCCGGCGGTGTGGACGTGGTACTCTCTGACATGGCGCCCAACACCACTGGCCACGGCGCCACCGACCACATCCGCATCGTCGCGATTTTAGAGGCGGCCTATCCGTTTGCGTGCGAAGTGCTGAAGCCCGGCGGCGCGTGGGTGGCCAAGGTGTTCCAAGGCGGCGCTGAAAAAGATTTACTGAAGGCCATGAAAGCAGATTTTGAAGTGGTCAAACACTCAAAACCCAAGGCCAGCCGCGCCGATTCATCCGAGATGTATGTGGTGGCGCTTGGCTTCAAAGGGCGCAAAAAATGACGCTGCGTGCGCTGGTTTTTTCATGTTTGATTATCCTCTCCGCCTGCGCCCCGCAAATTCAACCCGAGCGCAAAGTTAGCGAATATAGTGGCAAGGTCGGCACGGATAGTTTTTACGCGGCTGACGGGCTGTATCTTCCCATGCGCTCGTGGCTGCCGAAGCAAAAACCAAAGGCGGTCATCCTCGCGCTGCATGGCTTCAACGACTATAGCCGGGCGTTTGAATCCACCGGCCAATTCTTCAAAAAACGCGGCGTTGCGGTCTATGCCTATGACCAGCGCGGCTTTGGCGCATCGCCGATGACGGGCGTGTGGGCGGGCGCAGACGCATTGAAATCCGATGTTTTTCAAGCTGTGCGCCAGCTAAAAAATACACACCCACACACGCCGATTTACATTCTTGGTGAAAGCATGGGTGGGGCAGTGGCCATCGCAGCGCTGACTGCGCCAGATGCACCTAAAGTGGGCGGCCTTATCCTCAGTGCGCCCGCGCTCTGGGGCCAAGACAGCATGCACCCGCTTTATCGCGGGGCGCTGTGGACGATGGCGCACACGCTGCCACGCTATGAACTCACCGGCAGTAGCCTGAAAATTCTCGCCTCGAACAACATCCCGATGCTCCGCCGCCTTGGCGCAGACCCGCTCATTATCAAAGCCACGCGTGTGGATGCGATCTATGGGCTCGTGCATATGATGGACGCGGCCTATGGCGCGCTGCCAGAGCTGAAAACCCGCACGTTGCTGCTTTATGGCCATGAAGATCAGGTCATCCGCAAAGAGGCGATGATGCGCGCTCTGCCGCGCTTTGGAACGCCGATAGATGTCGCCTATTATCCCGATGGCTACCACATGCTCCTGCGCGATATTCAAGGCAAGCAGGTGATGGAGGATATCGCGAGCTGGATTTCCCGCCCAAAAGCGCCGCTACCCTCGGGTTTTGGTGAGCGTTACAACCCCGCTGATAAGCGCTAAATTTCATTTGTCATACCTGCGAAAGCAGGTATCTTAAACCCACAAAATCAAGATAAGATTCCTGCCTACTCAGGAATGACAACCACAAGGAAAAACCATGCGCCTTAGCCAATATTTTCTGCCACTTATCAAAGAAACTCCATCGGAAGCACAAATTGCCTCGCACCGCCTTATGCTGCGCGCAGGCATGATCCGCCAGCAAGCCGCGGGGATATACACTTGGCTGCCGCTGGGTTTGCGTGTGCTACAGAAGGTGGAGCATATTGTCGCCGACGAGCTGAATAAAGCGGGTTGCGTGCGCGTGCTGATGCCGACCTTGCAACCCACTGAGCTATGGAAAGAATCTGGCCGTTATGATGCACTCGGCAAGGAAATGCTGCGCTTTAAAGACCGCGCAGACCGCGAGCTGCTCTACAGCCCGACCAACGAAGAGATGATTGTGGATGTGTTTCGCGGCTATGTAAAAAGCTACAAATCGCTGCCCATCAGCCTCTATCAAATTCAGTGGAAATTTCGCGATGAAGTGCGCCCGCGTTTTGGCGTTATGCGTGGCCGCGAATTTTTGATGAAAGACGATTATTCGTTCCACGCCAATGTGGACGACGCCGTGCGCGAATATTGGAAAATGTATGACGTGTATCATGCGATTTTCAAGCGTATGGGGCTGCAGACGGTGGCCGTTCGTGCGGAAACGGGTGCTATCGGCGGCGATTTAAGCCACGAGTTCCACGTGCTGGCCGAAACCGGCGAAAGCGCGGTGTATTACGACAAAAAATTCGACGATCTGCGCGAAGGTAAGATCACCATGACCGGCGATGAGCAACGCAAGCTCTACGCCGCAGCGGATGAAATGCATAAGCCAGATGCGTGCCCCATTGCCAAAGAAGATTTGCGCGAGGCGCGCGGCATCGAGGTGGGGCAGGTGTTCTTCCTCGGCAATAAATATTCCAAGGCGATGGGCGTTACGATTGCAGGCCCCGATGGCCAGAACATCACCCCTGAAATGGGCTGCTATGGCATCGGCGTTTCGCGTTTGCTCGGCGCCATTATCGAAGCAGGTCACGACGACAACGGCATCATCTGGCCAGCGGCAGTGGCTCCCTTTGACGCGGGGCTCATCAACCTGCGCAGCGGCGATGCCAAGTGCGACGCGCTGTGCGATTCGATATACGCCGCACTCGCGCAAAAAGGCATGGACGTGCTCTATGACGACACCGACGAACGCGCAGGCGGCAAATTCGCGGGCATGGATTTAATAGGCCTGCCGTGGCAAATTGTTGTCGGCCCCAAAGGCGCAGAAAAAAACATGGTGGAACTGAAAAACCGCAAGACCGGCGAAAAGCAGGAATTGTCGGTCGAGGCGATGCTGGCAACTTTTACAAAGGCATAAAAAATGCTCTCAGCATTTGAATGGATGGTGGCGCGCAGGTATCTGCGGGCAAGGCGCGAAGAGGGGATGATTTCGGTCATCGCGCTGTTCTCGCTGGTCGGCATTTCGCTTGGCGTGGCGACGCTGATTGTCGTACTCGCGGTGATGAACGGCGTGCGCGGCGAGCTCATCAAAAGCATTATCGGCCTTGAAGGCCATGTGAGTGTGTATTCTAACTCGCGCGGGATTGATGATTTCGACGCCATCACGCAAAAAATCGCCGCACTGCCAAACGTCAAATCCGCACTGCCCAAGGTGGAAGGCCAGATCATGGCCTCTTACAAAGGCACGTCGATGGGCGCGATGGTGGCCGGTATGCGCGCGGAAGATTTGAAACAAAAACCACTGCTGATTTCCAAAATTGTCGAGGGTGATATCGGCGCGTTCGAACGTGGCGAAGGCGTGGTTATCGGTCAGCGCATGGCAGAAAAAATGGGCATCGAAGTGGGAGACGAGTTGCTGCTCATCTCGCCCGAAGGCCGCGCGACGTTTGCTGGTCTTGTTCCGCGCGTAAAGGCCTACCCTGTGGTTGCGCTGTTTTCCGTCGGCATGTTCGCCTATGACAGCGGCCTCGTGTTGATGCCATTTAACGAGGCGCAAATTTATTTCAAACTCACCAGTGGCGAAGGTGCGGGCAGCGCCAACGCGATTGAAGTAACTGGCGCCGACCCCGAAAAAGCGCGCGAAATCGCCCGCGAAATCGCGACCGCACTTGGCGCAAGTTTCCGCGTTTATGACTGGAAATCCTCCAACAGCGGCATTTTTCAAGCCGTCATCGTGCAGCGCAACGTGATGTTCCTCATTCTCACGCTCATCATCCTCGTTGCCTCGTTCAACATCATCTCCAGCCTCATCATGCTCGTGCGCGAAAAGGGTAGGGACGTTGCGATTCTGCGGACGATGGGCGCAAGCCGCGCTTCCATCATGCGCATCTTTTTTGCCTGCGGCGCGGGCATAGGCGTGATGGGAACGATTGTCGGCGTGGCGCTCGGCCTGCTCATAGCCTTTAACACCGAGAATATCCAGCTGTGGCTCGAGTCGATGATGGGGCATAAGCTGTTTGCCGATGAGCTTTATTTCCTCTCGCATCTGCCGTCGAAAGTGGAGATGAGCGAGGTGGTGACCGTAGTTGCCATGTCGCTGGGGCTTTCGTTCCTCGCTACGCTGTATCCTGCGCGACGCGCGGCAAGACTCGATCCTGCGGAGGCGCTGAGATATGAGTGAGATTGTTTGGGGAGGGCATAAATGACTTTTTTCTTAGCATTTGTGGTGGCAATGATAACAAGTTTCTTGTTGAGTTTTAACAAAAATTCTGTCGTCAAAATAACAGCAAGGATTGTTTTTTTTAGTATAGCACTGCTCCTTTTTTATCAGGTGTATCTAGCCATTTCTTATCAATATGATGATACCTTATGAATAATATAATACTTTCCCTGCAATCTATCATCCGCACCTATACACAAGGTGGCGGTGCGCTAAATGTGCTGAACAAGCTCAATCTTGAGGTGAAAAGCGGCGAAGTCGTTGCGCTTGTCGGGCCCAGCGGTTCGGGCAAAACCACGCTGCTGCAAATTGCGGGTTTGCTCGACACGCCGACCTCTGGCGAAGTGATCATCAACGGCGAAAATCTTAGCAGCGCCAACGACACCAAACGCACGCTCGCGCGCAGAAAACACATCGGTTTTGTCTATCAATTCCACCATTTGCTGCCAGAATTTTCTGCGCTAGAAAATATCGTTCTGCCGCAGATGATGGCCGGAGCTTCTAAAGCGGATGCCGAGAAAAAATCGCAAGAATTACTTGCCCAACTCGGGCTCTCAGCGCGGGAAAAACACCGCCCAGCCGCGCTTTCTGGCGGCGAGCAGCAACGCGTGGCCATTGCCCGCGCACTGGCCAATTCTCCGGCGCTTTTACTGGCAGATGAGCCAACTGGAAACCTCGATCACCACACAGCGGAAGATGTTTTTTCGGTGCTGATGGCGCAGGTGCGGGGCAAAAATTTGGGCGCGTTGGTGGCGACTCACAACATGGAATTAGCGCAGCGCATGGATAGAATCGTGCGGCTGGAAGATGGCGTTTTAAAAGAATGACAGCGAACTGCAATTTTGTTCACCTTCGCGTTCACAGCGCCTATTCGCTGCTTGAAGGAGCAATCTCCATCAAGGGTTTGGTCAAGTGGTGCGCGGCAGAAAAAATGCCTGCGGTGGCCATCACCGACAGTGGAAATTTATTTGGCTCGCTGGAATTTGCGCTCGCAGCATCGGGCGAGGGTATCCAGCCCATCACGGCCTGCACGTTATTTTTTAAGCCCCAAATTGTTCCCGAAGGGCGAAACGCCAGCCACAACGTCAAGCCAGACCAGTTGCTCGTCTATGTGCAAAATGAAACGGGCTGGAAAAACCTGATGAAGCTCGTCAGCAAATCCTATCTTGCGCCGACCGGTGGCGATGCGCCGCTGCTCACGCTGGAAGATTTTGAAGGTCATAGCGATGGCCTGATTATACTCCTGGGGGGTATCTATGGCGCGGTGGGAAAGGCGCTGCTCGCGGGGAAAAACGCCGTGGCGGAGAGTGTTATAGATAGGCTTTCAAGCCTCTTTCCAAACCGCGTCTATATGGAAATTTCGCGCCACGGAATGGCGGAAGAAAACGCGCTGGAAGAAAAGCTCATCGAGCTAGCATACGCCAAAAATATTCCGCTGGTGGCGACCAACGACGCCTATTTCATGAAGGCGGATATGTATGAGGCGCATGATGCATTTTTGTGTATCGCTGATGGCTCGTATGTCAGTGAAACTGCGCGCCGCAGGCTGACGCCAGAGCATCGTCTCAAAACCGCCGCCGAGATGGAAGAGCTGTTTTCTGATCTGCCCGAAGCATTGCAAAACACGGTCAATATCGCGCGGCGTTGTTCGTTCTTTCCGCGTTCGCACGCGCCAATTTTGCCGAGTTTCGTTGAAGAAGGCAAAAGCGAATCCGAATCGCTGCGTAGTGAATCAGAAAAAGGTCTAGAGCTGCGTTTGCAGCGTTATGTGTTTACGCCGGAAATGACGGATGAGGAAAAAATCGAGAAGGCGCGCCCCTATCGTGAGCGCTTGGATTTTGAGCTTGAAGTCATCATCAAAATGCAATTTCCCGGCTACTTCCTCATCGTATCGGACTTCATCCGCTGGAGTAAAAATAACGGCATTCCGGCAGGGCCGGGGCGTGGCTCGGGTGCGGGATCGCTCGTGGCGTGGGTGCTGCAGATCACCGACCTTGACCCGCTGCGTTATGGCTTGCTGTTTGAGCGATTCCTCAATCCGCAGCGCGTGTCGATGCCGGATTTTGACGTGGATTTCTGCCAAGATCGCCGCGAAGAGGTGATCAATTATGTGCAGCAAAAATATGGCAAAGATCGCGTGGCGCAGATCATCACATTCGGAAAATTGCAAGCGCGCGCGGTGCTGCGCGACGTGGGGCGCGTGCTGCAAATGCCGTATGGGCAGGTGGATAAAATTTGCAAAATGGTGCCCAACAATCCCGCCGCGCCCGTGACACTTGCAGAAGCCATTGAGATGGAACCGGCGATGCGCCGCGCGATTGAAGATGACGAAACCGTGCAGCGATTGGTGGATATTTCACTGAAGCTCGAAGGTCTCAATCGCCACGCATCTACGCATGCGGCGGGTGTGGTCATTGGTGATCGCCCGCTCGATGAATTGGTGCCGCTCTATCGTGATCCAAAATCGGAAATGCCGGTGGTGCAGTATTCGATGAAATACGCAGAGACTGCGGGTTTGGTGAAGTTTGACTTTTTGGGGCTTAAGACGCTGACCGTGCTTGTGCGCGCCTGCCAGCTGGTACTCCCCCGGGGTATATCGATTGACCTGCTCGCGCTGCCCGAGGGCGATAAAAAAACCTATGAACTGCTTGGGCGCGGTGACACGGTGGGCGTGTTCCAGCTTGAAAGCGCGGGCATGCGCGATACGCTGAAAAAGCTGAAGCCTGACTGTCTGGAAGATATTATCGCGCTTGTGTCGCTTTATCGCCCGGGCCCGATGGACAACATCCCGACCTATATTGCGCGCAAGCACGGCGAGGAAGAGCCGGAATATGGCCACCCCATCATCGAGCCGGTACTGAAGGAAACCTTCGGCGTTATCATCTACCAGGAGCAGGTGATGCAGATCGCGCAGGTGATGGCGGGATATAGCCTCGGTGAGGCAGATCTGCTGCGCCGCGCGATGGGTAAAAAAATCAAAGCCGAGATGGAAGCACAGCGCGATATTTTTGTGGAACGCTCGGTGGAAAATGGCATCGACAAGAAAAAAGCCAAGAGCATTTTCGATCTCATCGCTAAATTTGCTGAATATGGTTTCAATAAATCGCACGCGGCGGCCTATGCGCTCATCGCCTATCAAACAGCGTATATGAAGGCGAATTTTCCGGTGGAATTTATCGCAGCGTCGATGACCTACGATATGCACAACACCGACAAGCTCGGTATTTTCCGCGAAGATGCGGCGCGCCTTGGTATTGATTTGCTGCCACCAGATATAAATAAATCGAGCGTATTATTTTCGGTTGAAGGAAATGCGGTGCGCTATGCGCTCGCTGCCGTGCGCAACGTCGGTGCGCAGGCGATGGAAGCATTGGTGGCCGAACGGGATACGGGTGGGGGGTATAAAGACATCTTTGATTTTGCCGCGCGTGTTCCGCCGGAAGCCCTGAACCGCCGCGCTGTTGAGCATCTTATCAAAGCCGGTGCATTCGACAGTTTACACAAGAGCCGTAAGCAGCTTTTTGAATCCATAGATACCATACTGGGGTATGGTATGACGCTGCAGCGCGACCGCGATAGCCAGCAGGTGAGTTTGTTCGGTGGTGACACGGGCGTGGCCGCGACGCAAAAACCAAATCTGCCCGATATTGGTGATTGGTCGTCGCTGGAGCGATTGGAAAATGAATTTTCCGCGATTGGTTTTTACCTGACCGCGCACCCGCTTTCAGGCTATGCGCAGGCACTCTCTAGCATGGCGGTTATGCCATCGTCTGATTTTGCTGAAAAACTCGACGGCGCGTATCGCACCATTCGCGTGGCGGGCATCGTGACGGGGCGCAAAAACAAAGTGTCGGAAAAGGGGCGTTTTTCGTTTCTGCAATTGTCTGACCTTGGCGGCATTTTTGAGGTGTCTATCTTTGATGAGGTGCTCCTCTATCAACAGCGCGACAACCTTGAAAATGGCAAGATTTTGCTGATTTCTGCCGATGCGAAGGTCGATGATTCAGGCGTGCGCCTTATCGCCAAGGGCATTTCGCTGCTCGATGACGCGCTGGTGGCGCAGCAAAGCAAGCGCGGCGGCAGCAAATTCC
>RFOF01000009.1 GCA_009926845.1 Alphaproteobacteria bacterium | reverse complement strand
CCTCTCCCCTTGAGGGAGAGGACGTGTTTGCCTTGGGCTTAGCCAACGGCTAAGTGCATAGGCAAACCGAGGTGAGGGGGTTTCTTTCTTTGTCGCCCCACAACTTCCACCCCCACCCAGATTTGCTAAGCTCGCTTTCGCTCACTAACCAAATCCTGCCCTCACCCATCAAGGGTGAGGGATAAATGCAAGCAATTTATTTTTTGCATCCCTCTGGTACTTCCCAAAAAATGCACTATAATAAAACGCATGATACGCGATTTCACACAGGGCAATACGAAAACAGGGTCGCTGGCAGGGCATCTGCTGGTGGCAACCAGCGGCATTGACGGCGGTTGTTTTGACCACTCGGTGATTTATATTTGCTCACATAATTCCGAAGGCGCGATGGGGCTTATCATCAATGCGCCGCTGGAAAATGTGCCGATGCAGGAAGTTTTCGAACAGCTCTCCATCACACCCAAACCACTGGCGCGCTCCCTGCCGATGCATTTTGGTGGGCCGGTGGAAAATGGTCGCGGCTTCGTCATCCACAGCGATGATTTTGTTTCCCCCGATCCACTCATCTCCCGCGACGGCATCACGGTTACCGCCAACGCCGCCGTGCTCTATGCGCTGGCTGAAGGTAAAGGCCCACAAAAAGGCCTGCTCACTTTGGGCTATGCAGGCTGGTCGCCTGGTCAGCTCGAAACAGAAATTGAAAGCGGTAGCTGGGTGCTCACCCCTGCTACCAGCGCCATCATTTTTGAAGCAGAAAATGACATGAAATGGAATCTCGCCATTGCGTCACTCGGTTTTGATATGGGGCATTTTTCCACTATCGTCGGCCACGCTTGAAGAAGATGATCGGATGACTAGATGACCTGATGACAGGAAAACTTGATCATCTGGTTATCCGGTTATCTGGTCATCTAAAAACAATTCATCGGCTCTTGCTGCAGCGCTTTTTTCAACATCACCAAATATTCCTCACGAGCAATTTCCTGCACACCAAACTGCGTCAAATGGTCGTTGACGAACTGCGTGTCCAGCAGCGTGTAGCCCGCGTCTTTGATGAGCTCCACCAGATGCACCAGCGCCACTTTGCTGGCATTGGTAGCGCGGCTGAACATGCTCTCACCGAAGAACGCACCGGCAATAGAAACACCATATAATCCGCCGACGAGTTTTTTATCTTCCCATACTTCCACGCTATGGGCAAAGCCACGGTCAGCCAGCTCGCAGTAGGCTTCGATGATGGGGTTGTTTATCCATGTCGTCGCGCGCTCGCCCTCACCTTCCGCGCAGGCGCGGATGACATCCGCAAAAGCGGTGTCGGTGGTGATGGTAAACGACATTTTGCGCATGAATTTGGCAAGGCTGCGCGGAACGTGGAAACCATCTAGCGGAATGATGCCGCGCTCTTCAGGATAATACCATTTGATATCTGGGTCGTCGCGGCTGGCCGCCATCGGGAAATAGCCGTTGGCATAGGAAGCCAATAAAAGTTCAGGCGTGAGCGCGAACTCGGTCATGGTTACGCAGCAACCAACTTGGCCATGGCCAACAGCGCCAGCTGATAGCTGTCTGCGCCAAAGCCGCAGATAATGCCCTTGGAGGCTTTGGACACATACGACTCGTGGCGGAAATCTTCGCGGCGGAAAATGTTCGACATATGCACTTCGATGACCGGAATGGAAAGCGACAAGAGCGCGTCCATGATGGCAATGGAGGTGTGGGTGTATGCGCCCGCGTTGATGATAACGCCCTTGTGCACTTTTGCCGCTTGCTGAATTTTGGTCACCAGCTCGCCCTCATGGTTCGACTGATAGCACTCGAGCGCAAGGCCAAGGCCACTTGCCGATTTGACGCAAGCGGCTTCAATGTCGGCCAGCGTCTGGCTGCCGTAAATTTCTGGCTCGCGCGAGCCAAGCATGTTGAGGTTCGGACCATTGACGAGGAGGATAGGCTGCATAAAAAACGACTCAATAATGAGATGACGAGATGACCGGATAACCGGATGACCAAGAAATGATAGCATCAAGAAATTGAATATTCTAGTATTCTGTCCTATTTATCAAGTCATCTGGTAATCTAGTCATCTGGTCATCTTTTTCATGCATATCAAACTCAATGGCAAAGTCTACGAGACACGCGCCGCGACGCTCGCCGAGCTGGTGGCCGAGCTGAATTTAAGCGGGGCGCAAGTGGCCATCGAGCAGAACCGCGAGATTGTTCCCCGCGCGCGCCACGGCCAAACGGCGCTGTCTGCAGGCGACGAAATTGAGGTAGTGCAATTCATTGGGGGTGGCTGATGGAAGATAAATTCATCATCGCTGGCCGTGAATTTAAAAGCCGCCTGCTCGTTGGCACCGGCAAATATAAAAGCATGGATGAAACCAAGCATGTCATCGCCGCCAGTGGCGCTGATATCGTGACCGTTGCGCTGCGGCGAGTAGATTTATCGGCGCGTGGCGAAGGCAGTTTGCAAGATGCCATTCCCCCCAGCCGCTACACCTATTTGCCCAACACCGCCGGTTGCCATACGGCGGAAGACGCTGTGCGCACGCTACGCCTCGCGCGCGAACTCGGCGGTTGGGACTTGATCAAGCTCGAGGTCATCGGCGACAACGACCTTTTATATCCCGATGTAAACGCCACGATTGAAGCGACAAAACTGCTGGTGGCCGAAGGTTTTCAAGTGATGGCCTACACCACGGATGATGCGGGCGTTGCCAAAGAATTGGAAGATATTGGCTGCGTCGCGGTGATGCCGCTGGCCGCGCCCATTGGCTCTGGCCTTGGCATCGTGCACCCGCAGCGCATCGAAAAAATCATCGCACAATCTAGCGTTCCCATCCTCGTGGATGCGGGCATTGGCACCGCGTCGGACGCCTGCCTTGCCATGGAAATGGGCTGCGCAGGCGTTTTACTGAATACGGCGCTGGCCGCCGCAAAAGACCCGCTGCGCATGGCCCTTGCCATGAAAGCAGCGGTGGAAGCAGGACGAAACGCCTTCCTTGCGGGGCGTATGCCAAAGCGCGAAACCGCCAGCCCCAGCTCGCCGACGGATGGGTTGATTTCCGATTGATTTATAAAGATTTTTTTATTACAGCACTGAAATATTTCGATGGGGATATTTTCATAAAACTGTCATAATTTCTCTCGTGCAACTATGCTATAGTGCTTATTATTATAAAATCCCACCACTCAGATAGCGTTTAGCCCGAGGAGAAAATCATGGTAAAATTAACGGACTATTTCACCAGTTCAAAGGATAAACCAGAACTTACCCCAGATGGCAAACCAGTACTTAACCCAGACGGCAAACCAAAAGTTCAGTTTAGTGAAAAAGATCCCGAGCACGTAAAGCTATTGCAACAAGCCATCAATGAATTTGGCAAGGGCAAAAAGGGATTTTCGTCAGTAGAAGTAAATGGAAAAATGGATGATGAAGCCACCCAAACGGCATGGCTCAAATTCAAGCAGGAACAATTTGCTGAAGGCACTGTTCGCTCCGGTTATATGCGTGATTTTTTTAGGAAGGAATTATCAGAAAGGGTTCCGCAAGATGAACTCGATAGAATCAACGGTATGAAATCACAAAAAGATAAGGACAAAGCTCTTGATACAGCATTAGACAAAATCATCACCGCAGACATCGAAGAAAGCAACGCAGGCAGGCCAAAAGGTAAAGAGCCGTGGGATGCAAAAAATTATCCAAAGGACTATCCCCCTCAGAAACATCTCGACATGGTGCTGCATAGGCTTGGGCTTGAAGATGAATTTAAAGGAGTGCCGCCTCAAGACGTTGTGGCCTCGGCGCGGTTCCAATCAGCAGTGATGGAAGACAAATTACATGGCGACCGAGTAAAACAAGATGAAAATGGCAAACCAGAACATGTAAAAGGCTGGATTGATACACGCGTCAACTTCGGCGCACTCAAAGAAGTGGATGACTCCATCGCAGCGCAAAATCAACTGCGCGACCTTTCAAATGGCTTTGATGCGCTGGCCAAAGGCGACCGAGGAACAGGCGTTGCAGCAATTCAAAAAATCGTTGGCGTAAAGCCAACAGGTATTTTTGACGAAAATACCAAAAAATACGTCATCGCTTGGCAGAAGAAACTGTCAGAAGAGCAACTCAAACAAGGCAAAGGCCCACTGGATGCAGATGGCATCCCAGGCCCGGACACCTTCAAGGCTGCGATGTCACAAAAGCCAAATATTTTCGCCGAGGCCAAGCAAGCATTCATCAATGAAAATCCAGAGCTCGCTAAAACGCTGGCCGTGGTCGATAGCCACCGCGAGGAAATGAAACAGATGCGCGATGCCCACGCGGCTGCCGGTGAACAGAGCGGCGCTGGAGCTGCCCCCGCAGCAAGGCAAACTCAGAAACGCAGTAGATAAGACCTGTTTTTTTTGCTAAGAACACCCCTAATCACAATTAGGTTAATTTTCTATTAGCGTCTTCAAAATTAGGTGCTATAATCCCCCCAATCAATAAGAAACAGGGGTGGGAATGACTGTATTATCCGCAAGGCCAAAACGGGCGCATGTCATTGTTTTAGGTAATGAAAAAGGCGGCTCGGGTAAGACCACGACAGGGATGCATCTGGTGGTTGCTCTGCTTCGCCTTGGCTTTCGCGTTGGCAGCATCGACGTGGACTCCCGCCAGCGCTCGCTCTCGCGCTATATGGAAAACCGCGCCGCCACCTCCAAACGCGAAGGTGTTGAACTGCCACAAACGCAGCATATGGTCATTCCGCGCAGCCCCTACCCCATCGTCACCGAAGCCCAAAGAGACGAATTCGACCGCTACACGATGGCCCTCGCTCAACTCATGGCCGCCAATGATTTTGTGGTCATCGACAGCCCGGGAAGTGACACCTATCTCGCCCGCATCGCCCACGCCTACGCCGACACGGTGATAACCCCCATCAACGACAGTTTTGTTGACCTTGACGTGCTGGCCAATGTTGATGGGCAGACGGGGAAGATCATCCGCCCCAGCATCTACAGCGAAATGGTGTGGGAACAAAAGCTCAACCGCGCCAAGCGCGACGGCGGCTCGGTGGACTGGATCGTGATGCGCAATCGCCTTTCTAACATCGACGCCAAGAACAAACGCCTCATGACCACCGCGCTGGAAGAACTCTCCAAACGCATTGGCTGCCGCGTTGCTCCGGGCTTTTCCGAGCGCGTTATCTTCCGCGAGATGTTCCTGCATGGCTTAACGGTGCAGGACGTGCCGTATATCAAATCCGGCGTCAACCTCTCCATGTCGCACATCGCGGCGCGTCAGGAAGTGCGCGATCTGCTGCGCATGCTGCGCATCCCACAGGTCGATGAGCGCATGAACGAAAATGAAAAACATGAGGTGGCGAAAATGGATGAGCAGCCTGTGGCAGAAGCTTCGCCGGTGGCTGCGCGCGGGCCAGAGTTGCCAGCGCAAACACCCGCAAGCTTTACCCTGCGTGCGCCACGCATGGAATCACTCCCTGAAGAGCAATCTGAACTCAGCGCATAACTATGCCTCCCTCGCCTTCGGCCAAAGAGTGGATAAAAGCGGGCGGTGCGCTGGGTGCTGCCATCTTGCTTGCCCGCCTGACCCGCACGCCACTGGCCACGCTCATCACCACCATCCCGTTTTTGCTGCAAGCATTTCGTAGTGCTGAAATCAGCCAGAAAAAATCCACCGGCAGCAGCATGACCCGCGAAGAAGCCGCACTCATTTTGGGTGTGGGCGCGCAGGCCAGCCACGACGAGATTCAATCCGCGCATCGCCGCCTCATTCAGAAAAATCACCCAGACACTGGTGGCAGCGATTATCTGGCCGCGCAAATAAACCAAGCGCGAGACATCTTGCTGAATTAGTGCTAGCTTCCCGTCATGTCCTTGCTTAAATCCACCGCTACGATTGGAAGTTGCACGCTGGCCTCGCGCGTGCTGGGTTTTGTGCGCGACATCACCATCGCCTCCACACTCGGCGCGAGCATGTATTCGGATGCATTTTTCGTCGCGTTTAAAATGCCCAATTTCCTGCGTCGCCTGTTTGCCGAGGGCGCGTTCAACTCAGCGTTCGTGCCACAATTTTCTGGCATGCTCGCGGTCGATGGCAAAGAGGCCGCCAATAAATTCTCAAGCGAGGCCATGTCGTTTTTGCTGGTCATTTTGCTGGCAGTGACGGCGGTTTCCATTCTCGCTATGCCCTATCTGATGTATGTGCTCGCGCCGGGGTTTCAGGATAATCCTGAAAAATTCGACCTGACCATCACGCTGACCCGCATCACCATGCCCTATATTATTTTTATCTCCTTGGTGTCACTGCTTGGCGGCATCCTCAACAGCAGCGACAAATTCGCAGCCGTGGCTGCCACCCCCATCATCATGAATCTGTGCCTTATCGTCGTCCCCTATTTTGTCGGCCCCATGATACCCACGGGCGCGCATGCGCTCGCTGTTGCAGTGTTTGTTGCTGGCGTGGCGCAGTGGCTGTGGCTGGTGTGGTTCTGCAAAAAGCGCGGGCTGCTGCCAAAGCTCGTGCGCCCTCGCCTCACCCCCGGCGTCAAAAAACTGCTGTATCTGATTGGCCCGGCGGCGCTCGGCGCTGGCGTCGCGCAGGTCAATTTATTCATCGACCTCATCATCGCCTCGCAGTTCGACAGCGGCGTGTCCTATCTTTATTACGCCGACCGCATCAACGAATTGCCGCTGGCCGTCATCGGTATCGCGGTTGGCACGGCGCTGCTGCCCATGCTCTCGCGCCAGATTCGCGCGGGCGATGTGGAGGGCGCATTTCGCAGCCAGAACCGCGCCATTGAACTAGCTTTGTTCCTGAGTCTTCCTGCTGCCATTGCGCTGATGATTATTGCGCAGCCGATTATTGCCGTGATGTTTGAACGCGGGGCATTTGGCGCACTAGACACTGCGCATACATTCCCTGCGCTGATAGCCTTTGCAGCGGGGCTTCCGGCCTTCATTCTGGTCAAGATACTCGCCCCCGGATTTTACGCGCATGAGGACACCAAAACGCCATTTAAAATCGCTACCACTTGCGTGGTCATCAACCTCATTTTCAACCTGCTGCTAATGGGGCCGATGCAACATGTGGGCATGGCGCTGGCCACCAGCATCGCGGGTTGGGCGAATGTGGCGATGTTGATGTTCGTGCTAAGAAAGCGCGGCTGGATGAAAATTGACCGCGCGCTGATCGTCGAGATTACCAAAATGCTAGCGGCCTGCGCGGTGATGGCGGGGATTTTGGTAGCGCTGCACCAACCACTTGCGCCCTATCTGGCGGGGCACACGCTGGTCAAATTCTCTGCACTAATTGGCTTATCGGCTGCGGGCGGCGCGGGCTACTTTATCGCATCGTTAGCGTTCAACACGCTAGGCACACGCACACGCCTCAAAAAGAGGAAATGCTAAAAAACTAATTCCTAGCTTCAAGATCAGCAATTTTTTTATCTAAATCTTCTAGTCTATCCTTGTTTCTTTTTCTTGCCTCTTCCAAAGTGGGAGCACGAAATTTAATACGCTCACCAATCTCTTTTCCTTCTTGAACCCAATCCGCCTGCGTCATTTTTGTTACCTGTTCCAGACGCTTAGCGACCTTATCGCGCTCTACATGCAGTCGGCCAATCGCATCAGACGAAACAGCAACGCGAGTGTTTTGCGAATCTGGCGAATGTGAACTTGACACGAGAACGGCGACAACAACCACTGGCAATAAAAAAGCAACAATAGTAATAAGGTTACGTTTATTCATAAGGAACTCCATGACTGATTTCAGACTTGTCTATAGCACATTCTCCCATCGGGAAGAAGCGATTTCTGTGGCGCGCAAGCTATTGAAAGAGCGCCTGATAGCCTGCGCCAACGTCACCGCGGCAGGCGATTCGCTCTATCGCTGGGAGGGGAAAATCGAGTCGGCGAGCGAAGCTGTTTTATTGGCAAAAACCACCACTTCTTCAGTGCAAAAAACCATCGCCCGCATCAAGGAACTGCACAGCTACGAGCTTCCCTGCATCATCACCATGCCTATCGAGTCTGGCTTTGCGCCTTTCCTTAGCTGGATAGAACAGGAAACTATTTAGCCACCAGCCTATACGCCTCATCCATGTGATATTTATTTAAAATAGCCTGCAGCTCTCCGCTTTTTCGCATGCTTTGCATCGCCGCTGTCAGGATTTGTGCATAGCGCTGCGAGTTCGAGTTATTCGGCCCAAACGCCACATAGATAAGCGTATCATTCGTATCGTTCTTATCGACGGGATTGCCCGCTGACTTCAGCGGGAATGCCAGATGGCGCGACGCAAAATAATATTCGATCGTGTTTTTATCCTCAACAATGACATCGACACGCCCATCGATCAATTTCTCGATGTTGAATTCATATCCATAAATATCGCTGACCATTTGCACCTGGCTATCGGTCTTGCTGTGCTGCTCGGCGATATATGCGTCCAGCTCCTTGCTATAGGCATAGCCCGCCACAACACCAAGGCGCATTGCTGACAACGAAGGAACGCCGCTATACAACCAATTTTTATCCTTCTTCACCCAGAATTGATTGATGGAAATGCCCTGCACCACATCCGGAAAGATAAAATCCGCTGCATCATTGCGGCTTGCGCCCACGATAGCGTCGAACGTTCCCTTGCGCGTTTTGGCAAGCGCATCCGCCCACGGCATCACCTTATATTCCACTTTTATATTGTGAGGGGCAAACGCGGCGCGCACGATATCAACCATATAGCCCTGATTGGCATCTTCCGCCGCGCAACTATAGGGGCACCATTTATCGGCAACAATGGTGATGCTCTCTTCCGCCGCGCACGGAAAGGAAAGCCCAAGGCCCGCCAAAAGAATCATCCATCGCCATGCAAACATACAGCCCTCGCGTTTCATATCGGGATAATTTAGAGCCTAAAAATCGCGCGGTCAATCCTCACGAAGCCATTTAGGCAGCGCCACATCGAGCGCCACCTCTCCTGCCAAAAGCGCGGTTCCTGCCTCCACCGCCTCGGTCTGCAAGAGCGCAAGGCCAATCCCCCCGCTGGTGGAGGCCAGATAGCCCACCTCGCGCTCGTCCTGCGTCACTTTTGTGCCACTTGTGGGGAGAATGCCCGCAATACACACACTATAAATGCTTTTTCGCACCTGCCCACGGAACTTGCTGCGCGCGGTGACTTCCTGCCCCACATAGCAGCCCTTGGCAAAATCCACGCCATGCAGCGCCTCAAAGCCCCATTCCATCAGCAGCGATTTGTCCACCACCATGTCGCGCGCACCATCAGGCACGGCGTTCATCAGGCGCATGCGGTGATAGTCCGCCTCGCTGGCCGCCGCGCCCTGCGGCATATTCCCCACCGCGCGAAAACCCATCTCTGGCAAGCGTGGATCCAGCCAACCGGCAGCCTCCGCGCCGCCCCATATCGCCACCACATTTTCTGGCAGCCACTCAAGCGCCACCTGCGAACGCAGGCGATACATTTTTAACCGCGCGAACAAATCCTCGCTGCGAGCCGCATCGACATCGAGCAACACGCCATCCGCTGCGGGGTAGAGAAACATATCATGCATAAACTTTCCCTGTGGCGACAGCAGCGCGCCATACGCCACGCCGCGCCCGTCAAACGCAGGGCGCACGTCGCAGCTGAGCAGCCCTTGCAAAAACGACAGAGCATCCGCGCCAGAAATGGCGAGCAATCGACGAGAGGATAAAATCGCGTGGGTCATGGGAGGAGTATATACGCCCGCGCGAAGGCGGCAAGGAGGTTGTGCAAGCTTAATACTCACTCGGCGCATCGGCCATTTGATAGCCCTCAATATTATCAATACCGTCACCGCGTTCGCACGCATCCATTATGGAACGCAAATCTAGCTCCTTATCTCCCGTCGCTCTCAAATAAAATCTTGAATACAAAATATTTCCAAATGGATGGCGCAGAGGACTCACAACCGCTGATATTAAATTCTCGCCAATAATTTTATGGTTAAAATATTCAATCACCTTATTGTAAACGGGGATAAAATAATCCTCCTGACTTGCATTCATAACATAATCCCCATGCGCAAGACGGTGCCTAATACCTATATTTTTTCCATAAATTTTCTCTATTAATTCGGGTGCGGAAAGTATCGTTTCTCTTATGAAGGTGTTTCTCTTGGTTCTATCTTTGAGATCATCACCTGTATAAGCTCCATTTCTAAACATCGCGCAGTCATGGATAAGGCTTTCCATGCAGGGCAATTAAGCTGCCAGCGAAAATGTCGAATGTACGAGTCACCGCCCTTATTTCTACCATTTGCCTGTATAGCGCGCTTCTTTAACTTGCTACCCATTTGCATTACCACCGAAACTAAGCACGACAATAAGCCAACACATACCCTGAAAATCTATGCTTCTAAGCCTGTACAGCTTCATGACAAAAGGCAGATAAAAAGAGCTGGGCTTGCGCCTGAGTAGTTGCCCCCATATCAACAAATCTTTTTTGTATTGATTAATAGTACTCATTGTTGCGCCCCGCTACGGCTTGCGGCGATGCGCTCTTCTAACCATTGATTAATTGCATCCGATTCCCAACCCACCGCCTTTACGCCGATATTGATTTGTGCGGGAAATTTTTGTGCTTTGATGTAGGCATAAATGGAAGAACGCGAAAGAGCGGTTGCTTCCATGACTTGCGGCAGTTTGAGGATTCTCATTATTTCTTCTCCATAATTGGTTTTTATCTGGACGCTATAAGCGTTCATTGATTCCAATATGGGGAAGGGAAAAAGCGGATAATAGCCCCTATTATAACGTCTATTATTTGAGGGGGTTTTCCGCTTTCTTGTGTTTATGAATACGCACGCCAGTTTTATCGCGGAGATACTTTATACTGGTGCGCATTGTTTTTTTAAGCGAGGCTTTCTCGCTACGATTCATTGTCTTGCATTTTTTGTCAATCAAATGCTCTAAGAGGCATAGGTCAGTTACAGATTTTTTGCCAAGTTCTTTTGCTAATTTTTCTCTCTCTGCATCCCATACTCTTATCTTGTTTTCCATGTCACGGTGCTCGACTGGGCGTCCTCCTATTTTTTTTCTTACTGGCTGCCCAAGTTCAGCAAGAATGCTTTTCTGTTTTCTAGGTTGCCCCCTTGTTTTTTTGATTGGCTTTGACAGCTTTAGTTCTTGCCTCAAGCGTTTATTTTCACACTTCAAAGAAACAATCCCCTCAATAGCTTTTTTATGGGTATTAAATTCCAGACGAGCCGCATGAATGGCGGCATTATGTGATTCCTTTAATTCATCAAGATGCAGGCGCATAAATGATGTTAGCGGCAGGGTGTCCATATCAATTTTCCTTAATCTGCTTATTCAATTTCACCACATTCTGCCCAGCGTTCTTCTGCACACTCCCCAAATAATCCGCATATTCCTGCATCATCTTTTTACGCTCTAGCAAGTGTTCAGCACGGTTGTATGCGCCTCTGATTTTGTCATCATCCTCATGCGCTAATTGCCGTTCAATCCAATCAGAAGGATAGTTCTTTTCATTCAAGATGGTGCTGGCAAGAGTGCGGAAGCCATGCCCTGTCATTTTGCTTTGATAGCCCATACGCCGTAGCCCCATAAGCACTGCCCCATTGCTGATATGCTTTGATTTGCTGGCAGGGCTGTGAAATATGAAAGTTTTATCACCTGTTTGTTTTTGTATCTCGCGCAAAATAGCAAGGGCTTGGCTTGATAACGGCACAATATGAGGACGTTTCATTTTCATGCGCTCTTTGGGAATGTGCCATTCTTCCTTGTCCCAGTTGATTTCGCTCCACCGCGCCCCGATAAGCTCCCCTGTACGCACAAAGGTGAGCATCAGCAGTTGCATGGCGTATTTGCTGAAAGTGTTATCGGCAGCTTCTATTTTCTTTAAGAGCGCGGGTAATTCGCTGGGGTGAACACAAGCATGGTGGGTTTCTTCTTGTGCTGGCAAAATATCGCGTAAATCTGCCGCTGGGTTATGCTGGCATAGACCGCGCTGGGCAGAGTAGCGAAACACCTGCCCGATAAGCTGTTTCATACGTTTGGCAATCTCTATTGTGCCACGCTTGCCTATTTCTTCCACCACCTCCACCACATCGGGAATGGTAATATCAACAATGGGTAAACTTCCTATGAGTGGAAAAACATGCTGCTCCATACGGGTGAGGCTTTGCTTTTTATATTTCTCACTTAACCCCTCGCCTTTTAATTCCAACCAGCGGCGAGCGATTTTTTCAAAGGTGTTTTCTCCCTCAAATGCCCTGCGGAGTTTTTTGGCTTTCTTTTCCCGCGTGGGGTGTTTGCCAGCATCAACTAGCGCCCTTGCGTCATCACGCTTCTTTCTGGCCTCTGCGAGCGATAAGGCGGGGTATTTGCCCAGCGCAAGCATCTGCGCCTTGCCCTGATAATAATAGCGCCACCGCCATAATTTGCTTCCTGTTGCTGAAATTTCAAGGCACAAGCCACCCGCATCAGCAACGCGATATACTTTTTCCTTTGGTTTCAAATACTTGATTGCCATTTCTGTCAGCGCCATATGAAGCCCCCTGCGAGTAAATCTACTCACAAATCTACTCGTATTATGAGTAGATTGCAATAAATCTCTTTGGATGACTATGGAAGCACTTTTCTCTGAAAGCCTTTGTGACTGGTGTTTTTATGGACTTAACCGGATGACACTAAACCGGTATATGGCTCCGCGAGCTGGATTCGAACCAGCGACCACTCGATTAACAGTCGAGAGCTCTACCGCTGAGCTATCGCGGAATACCAAGTAAAACCTCTTCCGAATCGAAAGAGGTGACCTCTATAGCAAACCTGCCAGCCAAGCGCTAGAGGATATTTTTAGAAAAAATGGCAAAAATGGCGAAGAAAGTGTCAGTCCCTCCATTTTTTGCGGTTTTTTGTTCAAAAATCATGGGAATATAGCCATATAATCATTTGAAAGCCGCCTTTTAATCCGATACAAAATAGGCGCTTTCCATTTTTGACGCAGTAGGTAACGATACGTGCAAGATGAAGAAAACGCGATACAATGCCGCACCATTTGGATATCAGACATCCACCTAGGCACCCGTGACTGCCAAGCCGACATTCTCCTCGATTTTTTGCGCTGCTACCACTCCGAGAAGATGTATCTTGTCGGCGATATCATCGATGGCTGGAGTCTTAAGCGCAGCTGGTATTGGCCGACCAGCCACAGCACCGTTGTCCAGAAAGTGCTGCGCAAATCACGCAAGGGCACCGAAGTGATTTTCATCCCCGGCAATCACGATGAATTTTTACGCCCCTATGTTGGGATGGAATTTGGCGACATCAAACTCCTGCGCGACGACATTCACGTCACCGCCGACGGCAAACGCCTGCTGGTGATGCATGGCGACGAGTTCGACAGCGTGATGGCCTACGCCAAGTGGCTGATGCATGTGGGCGACTATATTTATATGCAACTGCTCAAGCTCAACCGCTGGCTAAACCATATTCGCCAAAAAATGGGGTTGGATTATTGGTCGCTTTCGCTCATCATCAAACAAAAAGTCAAATCCGCCATCGCCATCATCAGCGATTTTGAATATTATCTTGTCGATGTCGCCAAACGCAATAATGCCGACGGTGTCGTCTGCGGCCACATTCACCACGCCGAAATCAAGCCCATTGGCTCCATTCTGTATTGTAACGACGGCGATTGGGTGGAAAGCTGCACGGCGATGATTGAATGGTTCGATGGCAGGCTCGAAATCATCAAATGGACAAGTAATGGCTTGGCCAAAAATAACGAAGCGCAACTTCCACTTTTTCCTACCACAGCCGTGAGTGACGCCAATGCAACCGTTGAATAAACATCTGGCACTCATCACCGATGCCTGGGAACCACAGGTCAACGGTGTGGTGCGCACACTACAGGCGGTGATCGCGCGTTTACGGGCGGAGGGTTGGCAGGTGACAGTCATCCATCCTGGCGAGTTTCGCTGTATTCCCTGCCCAAACTATCCGGAAATTCCGCTGGTCATCAACCCGTTTCCCTTGCTGGGCAAGCTCAAAAAATTGCAACCGGATTATGTGCATATCGTCTCAGAAGCGCCGCTGGGCATTACCGCAAGGCTGTGGTGTAGCTGGCATGGCTATCGCTTCACCACCTCGTTTCACACGCGCTTTGCCGAATATTTGCATGAGCATATCCGCCTGCCGCTACGCGTAGGCTACGCGGCGCTGCGCTGGTTTCACAATGGTGGCAGCGGCACGCTGGTGCCCACCGCGAGCTTAAAACGCGATTTAATCGCACGCGGCTTTACCAAGTGCGTGCAGTGGTCACACGGGGTAGATACGCAGCGCTTTTCACCCACCTACCGCGCGCCGCTGGACTACCCAAAACCTGTCATGCTCTATGTCGGGCGCGTATCGCTGGAAAAAAATATCGAGGCATTTTTGTCGCTCGATACACCCGGCACAAAGTTGATAGTGGGCGATGGGCCGATATTAGAAAGCCTCAAAACGCGATTTCCCGATGCGGTGTTTGTCGGCATGAAACAGGGCGAAGAGCTGTCGCGTTTTTACGCCAGCGCCGATGTGTTCGTCTTCCCCAGCCGCACCGACACGTTTGGGCTGGTGCTCCTTGAAGCACTCGCGTCAGGAACGCCCATTGCCGCCTATCCGGTCACCGGCCCGGTGGATGTCATTGGTGATGCGCCCGTTGGCGCACTCGATGAAAACCTGACCGCCGCTATCGCCCGCGCGCTCACCATTCCACGCGCCGACTGCCGCCGCTTCGCGGAAGAATGCTCATGGGAAGAAAGCGCACGCATTTTCGCCGAAAATTTAACCGCGCTGAAGGCGTAGAATGGAGCGGGTGAAGGGAATCGAACCCTCGTATGCAGCTTGGGAAGCTGCCGTTCTACCATTGAACTACACCCGCGTAAAAAACGAAAATTCGCTAGGCTGAGCTGGATATGCGAAAAGCACCGCGGGACGCGCGGGAAATCACATGAATCACTGCAAAACGATTTTCTATGAGCCGATTTGTAGGAAAAAGCGCGCGCAGAAACTTGAGCGTACAAAAAGTACGTGAGTTTCGAGCACGCTTTTGACGCCAAAAGCGGCCATAGAAAACGTTTTTAGCGCGAGTAATATTCGATGACTGCGTTTGGTTCCATCACCACTGGATAAGGCACTTCTGCGAGTTTTGGCGTACGCAGGAATTTGCCTTTGAGTTCTTCTTTGTTGAAATCGATATAGTCAGGAACGCTGCGTTCTGGGTTTGCAACGGTTTCCAGAACGATAGCGAGTTGGCGGGATTTCTCACGCACTTCCACTACATCGCCTTCAGAAACGAGCATGCTCGGAACGTTAGCTTTTTTGCCGTTGATGCGCACGTGACCGTGGCTCACGAACTGACGCGCAGCAAACACGGTTGGCACGATACCCATACGGTATACAACAGCGTCCAGACGGCTTTCGAGCAGGCCGATCAGGTTTTCGCCGGTATCGCCTTTCAGGCGGGAAGCTTCTTGATAGATACGGCGGAACTGACGCTCGGTGATGTTACCATAGTAGCCACGGAGTTTTTGTTTTTCGCGCAGCTGCGTGCCGTAGTCAGAGGTTTTTTTGCGCTTTGCGCCCGCGCCGTGCTGACCAGGAGCATAGCCGCGTTTTGCGTATGGATCTTTAGCGCTGCCCCAGAGGCTTACGCCCAGGCGACGGCTGATTTTGAATTTGCTTTCTAAGCGTTTAGTCATTGTCTTTTTCCTTATAGATTCGCGCTCAGAACGAAGGCAGCTGCCACAATGGCAACAGTCCGTTCTCAAACACCACACGACTAAAGGGCGCTGGTGTTCCTCCTGAAGTGGCGGAGAGCTTTGATTAGGGAGGGGAAATATAGAGCGAGATTTGCAGATGTCAAAAGAAAAATGGGGATTTTTCAGAGATTTCTGTCATCCCCGCCTTGCGCGGGGATCCAGAGCGACTGGCACAGTCAGCGCATGTAGCCCTAGATCCCGGAACAAGTCCGGGATGACGAATAGCCTTAAGCGCGAGCGGCAGCACCGGCAGCAGCAGCGTGCTGAGCAGCTTGAGCGGCAAGCATTGCTGTCGCTTCAGTCACCTGCGAGCCAGGGTCTGCAGCATCAGTCACCTGCGTACCAAGGTTTTTGTCTGCAGTAGTGCAGTCAACCTTCGCTGTCACCGCGCCAGATTCTGGCGAGGTGGAGATGGTAGCCGAAGCGGTTGCAGGAGAAGAGCTAGAAGCCGCAGCCACGGCAGGAGAGCTTTCTGGCGCAGCAGCTGCCTGCGCAGCAATGTGAGCGTCATGTGCTTCTTTGAGTTTAGAAATAACGTCCATGCGGCCTACTGCGATGCCTTCGTTGCGAGCAGCCTCAATGGGGTCAACCGCCGGAGCGGCAGCAGCAGCTGGAGCCGCACCACCGGCCATCTGCAGACGTATCGCTTCATTCTGTTTTTCGAGAATTTCCGCCTGTGCTTGCAGTTTTTGCAGTTCTGCATCTTGAGCGCGAGCAAGTTTTTCATCTTCTCTGGCTTGGCGCGAAGCGCCGCGAAGCGCATTTTTTTCAAATCCATTTGCCGCGCCATTGAGACCGCCAACCGCGCCACCAAGAGCACCACCCCACCATCCGGCAGCAGCAGCACCAGCAGCTCCAAAACCCAAAGCCACCCAACGACGCGTACCACGAAGCGCACTCGCCGATTTTGCAATGGCATACCCAAGGCCCCCAGCGGCAACGCCGCCAATACCAGCAGCAGCAACCGCACCTGTAACCACGCCGCGCGTGGTATCACCTATGACTGTGCCAGCATCTTTTAGCTCTGAATCTTCCATAACGTTCTCCACCTTTTTGTCTTTATGTGCTTTCGCACGGGGTCATTTCACTTTTTTCTATACCACTACGCTGCAGGGCCATTCACACCAACGGCGACGCCGCGACGGCTCTCCAGCGCCTTAGCATGCGGCCCATCAAGAACCAGAGGCTGGCCTGCAAGGGTCGGCGCGCTTTGTTCAACCACGGTTTCAAGCGCACGTTGCTGTTCCTGCACGATCGCGCCAAGGGCTGCTGTCTGCATACGCGCCTGCGCCAATTCAGCATTCGCAGAATAATTTTTTGAGGGTTCTTTTGTGGTTTCTCTAAAGCCGCCAACAAGACCGCCGATAGCTGCTGCAGCTGCAACAAAGAGAGAGCTGCTAGCCGCAACGGCAGTAGTAAGTCCTGCCTGTGCAACACCAGCGGCTGCTTTTGCTGCTACATCTGTCGCAGCTTTAGCCGCAACACCAGCAGCAGTCGTAGCCGCAGCAGAAGCCTGCGCAACGGCAGTACCGCCAATTGTTGTGACCAGCCCACCAAGGCCAACGGAAGATAATGCCGAAGCTGCAAGACCATTCACTGTGGAAATTATAGAAGTAATTGCGCCGCTAATACCGGGCAGCGGCGCGGCAACTAAAATAATGCCACCAATAATCGCGCCCCACATCAGGCCTTTCATCAGGCCTTTGCCAAATTTCTGCAGTGTGGTTGGTTGTTCGTTTTCCATTTTTCTCTCCTAAGGTTCTTCGCCTAAATTTCCTGCATGCAGGGTTTTTGATTATTAATGACTACCACAAACCACAAAACCAAACAAATGAAGGTTTTGTGACAATTTAATTAACATGGCTAGGTTGCCATCTCCATTCCAGCCCCTTGACCTTTTCCCACACCGCCCAGACCATGCATAAGCCTCTGATTTTCAACAGCTAAGCCAGTGGTTCTTTCCATTTGCTGAGCGAACGCCTGATTACGCATCGCCGATGCAACCTTGCGCTGCTGAATCATTTCCTGCTGCATTTGCACAGAATCCGTGGTAGAAATGCCATCTGCAAAACCCAAAGCAGCACCGACCTTTGCAATGGCCGTAATGATTGTTGTCGTCGAAGCATGAGTGTAAAAAAAGCCCACCAGCGCCGTTAGCCCTTTGACAAGAAGTCCACCAGGGATAGCTATAGCAATCAAGGCGTCCAGTGCATACGCACCAGCAACAGCGGCTATTCCCCACGCCACACCCTTTACTGCCCCCTTGAGTGTACTCGTCAATACGTGTTTGACTTTCTCCCCAGTGTAGGATTTTTCGCCTTCTTCACTCATAACCACCTCGAAATAAGGTTTTCTCTATGTTTGCAGTATCTCATAACCCACAAAAAAGGGCAAATTAAGCTTTTGTGACGATTTTTGGCAAGCTCTGACACATTGTCACAAATGTGTCATATCGTTGTTTTTCAGGATGTTAGCATTTCCAATGTAGGATTGTTGGTACGCGAGCCACCCGCACTAGGCGAGACCGGACCAAGCAAACCGGTTGAGCCTAAATCTGTATAACTCGCCACACCCGAATTTTTACCCAGTAAATCAAATTCTTTTGTAACCAACGCCGCCACCGCAGGATTCAAGCCGCCCACTGCCCCCGCAGCGACCAAAGACATCAATTGCCTATAAGTCTCGGGTGCTTCTTGCTCACGCTTTTTAGCATCCTCTTCCGCCTGCCGCTGTGCTTCCCTCGCTTTTTCCTCTAGATCACGCGCCATATTTTCGATACGCGATGCGTCCAAGACAAGATTATTTGGAATTTCAATTCGCACGCCGTTTGCGGCAGCTGTATTTACCACCTGCTGTAAATGCTCCAAAGAATCTCGCATATAAGCCCTCTGGCCTTTTTCTTCAGAAGTCAAAATCACATTATGGGCATTGGGGTCAAGAAGCCCATCTTTTTGGTTCAGTATGCTCAGGCCAAACGCGACATCAATGGTATTGAGAGAAATAGTAACAACCGCGGGCGCATCAGAATGCGCGGAATTATTAGGGTCGGGCGACAACTGCATTGCAATAGCGGGCTCCACAGAACCCAAAGTCGGGGTTACGCTTTTAGGATCAAGTAAAGCGTTCGGGTCGTCTCTGCCCAAACTAATTTTAGGTTTGTCAGCAGCAGGATCTACGTTTAAACCTTCATCACCATAAGCCATAAAAAAAAAATCCCCGCAAAACACTATTTCACCCTTGCATTTTACGCGATTTTGGGCGCGGGGAGAATGGTTTTTCTATGAATTATTTATGACAGCGGGAATGGATGGATTAAGGCGTTGAAAAACAATAAATTACCTGTCATCCCGCATTTATTGCGGGATCTAGAGCCGTTATGCCGTGTAGCCTGAGATCCCGGAACAAGTCCGGGATGACGAAATTACTCGACGCCCATGCCGGGGTCGGTGTTCAGCTGCAGCGAGCCTAAAATCTTACCCGAGCACACATCCACCGTCAGAATTTCCATGCTGCCGGGCTTTTTTTCCAGCGACAGGCGCATGATCTGGTCTTCTGTGCGTGATTCAACCACCATGCCACGCCCCGTCAGGTCAAGCTGGCCACCTTTGCAATCGGCGGAAAGCGCCGCAGGGCTGGCCGAAAAATTCTTCAAAATGCCGCCGGAAATGAACACCGCGCCCGCAATGAGCACAATGCCCATCGAAAAGACTAGCGTTTTAAGTGGACTTAGGCTCTGTTTATCGGACATAGGACACAATCATGGACAAAAAAGTTTATACAATCACCGCCGAAAGCAATGATGCGGGTGAGCGGCTCGACAAGTGGCTGACCTCGCGCGTTCCGGAGCTTTCGCGCTCTCGCGTGCAGGCACTTATGGAGCAGGGACACATCACCTGCGACGGCGCAACTATAGTCGATAGCGCGGCCAAGGTAAAGCCTTCGCAGGCCTTTACGATAACTATTCCCGAGCTGTTGCCTTCTTACATCACGGCGCAGGAAATGCCGCTGGATATCATCTATGAGGACGAGCATCTTTTGGTGCTGAATAAACCAGCGGGAATGACCGTGCACCCCGCGCCCGGCCACGCTGACGGAACGCTGGTCAACGCCCTGCTCGCCCATTGTGGCGAGTCGCTTTCAGGCATTGGCGGCGTGGTGCGCCCGGGCATCGTCCACCGCATCGACAAAGACACGAGTGGCCTTTTGGTCGTGGCTAAAAATGACACCGCGCACGCGCATCTTTCCGCGCAACTTTCCACGCGTACTTTGGGGCGAACCTACAGCGCGCTCGTCTGGGGCGTGCCGAAAAAACTGAGCGGAACGATAACGGGAAATATTGGCCGCTCGCCGAGCAACCGCCAGAAACAAGCGGTGCTGAAAACGGGCGGGAAAGAAGCAACCACGCATTATCGAGTAGTAAGCAGTGAACAGTGGACAGTGAATAGTAAACAAGAAAACAAGTCGTTATTGAACACTGACCACCGACCACTGTCCACTCTCTTCTCCCTCATCGAATGCAAACTCGAGACTGGCCGCACACATCAAATTCGTGTTCACTGCGCACATATCGGCCACCCGCTCGTCGGTGACCAGACCTATGGCGCAGCAACCGGCAGCCGCCTGAACGCGGGCGGCTACAAAGCTCTCACCGATCAAGCACGCGCCGCACTCCTTGCCTTTGACCGCCAAGCGCTCCACGCCCGCGAACTGCACCTGATTCACCCGCACACGGGCGAAGAAATGCACTTCGAATGCCCCCTGCCCGAGGATATGGTGGGGTTGATAGAGGCGCTAAAGCGCGATGACGGATAACGGATGACGGATAAGAAAAAAATTGCTACCTTATCGTTATCCGTCAACTGTCATCCGTCATCCTCATATGTCACACACCATCGGCTCTTTCCTTTTTGACTATCTCTATAAGCAAGGCGTGCGCACGGCGTTTGGCATTCCGGGGGATTTTGCCCTGCCGACGTTTCGCTGGCTGGAGGCTTCCGAGATTGATTTGATAACGATGACGCACGAACCTTCCGTTGGCTTTGCTGCGGATGGTTATGCGCGGGTGCATGGGCTTGGCGTTGCGTGTGTAACATACTGCGTGGGCGGTCTGAATTTGCTCAATGCCGTGGCCTGTGCGTATGCGGAAAAAAGCCCCCTGCTCGTCATCTCCGGCGGCCCATCAGGCAATGACCGCAAGGCCGATTCACTCATTCACCACAAGGTGCGCAGCTTCGATTCGCAGCGCCGCATTTTTGAAGAAGTGACGTGTGCGTCCGCGGTGCTGCTCGATCCCGAAACCGCCGCTGACGAGATCATCCGCGTGATCGCCGCGGTGCGCGAACATTCGCGCCCAGGCTATATCGAAATTCCCTATGACATTGTCGATATGCCGATTAAAGAGCCAACGCTGCGCAACATTCCCGCACCCGAAAGTGACCACGAAAATCTTGAAGCTGCTATCGCCGAAGCCATAGCCGCGATAGCCAGTGCAAAGCAACCCGTCATCGTTGCCGACGTTGAACTTGCGCGCCACGGCCTGACCGACATCGCTGTTTCCATCGCTGAAAAATTCAACATCCCAATAGCCTCCACGCTGCTTTCCAAGAGCATCATCTCGGAAAATAATCCGCTCTATTTGGGTGTGTATGCGGGTGGGCTTTCCGAGCCTGTTGCCCAAGAATATGTCGAGGGCAGCGATTGCCTCATTCTGCTTGGCGCGTTCATGAGCGATATGTTCCTCGGGCTCTACACCGCCAAGCTCGACCGCCGCAAAACCATTTTTGCGACGACCGAAAAACTGCGCATCGGTTTGCACTCATACGAAAATGTTTTGCTCAAGGATTTCCTGACTTCGCTGGCCACCAGCAGCATCGCGCCCAAGGCGCTCGAAAACCCCTACAAGCTCCAGCCGCTCGTACCAATGACCGACGAAGAACGTGCGCAGCCGCTCGACGCTGAAGGTTTTTTCCGCATCTTAGGCCTTACCATCGCCGAGGATGCGAGCGTGATATGTGACACCGGCGATTCACTGCTCGGGGCTATCGGCCTTCGCACATCGCAGCGCAATAATTTTCTGTCGGATGCGTATTATCTGTCGATGGGTTTTTCGGTTCCCGCCACCATCGGCGCCATCGCCGCCAAGCCCGACAGCCGCGCCTATTGCATCGTTGGGGACGGCGCATTCCAGATGACGGGTATGGAGCTTTCCACCGCCGCGAAATACGGCATGCACCCTATCGTCTGCATTTTAAACAACGACGGATACGGCACGCAGCGCCACATCATCGACGGCCCATTCAACAACATCCACCGCTGGGAATACACGAAAATCCGCGATGTGCTGAACTATGGTAAAGCCGTGCGCGTGGACACCAAAGGCGCGCTCGAAGCCGTGTTGCTTGAAGCCGCTAAAACCGATGAAATGTATATCATCGAAGCCATCATCCCCAAGGGCGATTGCTCGCGGTCGCTTCGCCGCATGGGCGAAAAACTCGGCGAACTACGCAATAAAGATAAGCGTAATGACTAGGGCTTTCGGTTTTTTATTAGGCGCTATGTTTTTGCAATGTGCTCTGGTATATGTTTATGCGCTAACACGAATATACACATTTAATGGAGATACGCACGATATAGGATCCTACCTCCAAGTACTCGATTCTATCACCCATTCAGGCATTCCAGAGTCCACACTACATCCCGATCATTTCAATACGTTTCATTGGTTTGGTTTTCATTTCACCCCCTTGTTGTATTTGGTAGCCGCCCCCTATTCTTTAGCACCTGGTATCCCGATGCTAATGGCTATCCATACCGTTCTTATCGCCTCCGCCGCGATACCGCTTTATTTTGCTGCGCATAAATTAGGGCTTAAGGCTTGGGGTGCCTGCACCGCCGCTGTAGTGTATTTATTTAACCCCATAACCATCAATGCAGGCATCTGAGGGTTTCAAGAGCCGACACTAGCCACACCTCTGCTCGCGTTGGCCCTGTGGGCTTTGGTTTCTCGCAAATTTTTCTGGCTCTGCACTAGTGCCTTTTTATTGCTACTAACAAAAGAACATTACGGCATCGGCGTGGTGGCACTGGGGGCAATGTGGTGGTGGTATTACCGTGAAAAAAGAGGGTGGTTTTTAAGCGCTGCAGGTGCGCTAGCATTAGTGATGATTCTAGGAGTCATTATGCCCTATTTCCGTGGCGATGATGTTATTCCCATGCTCAATGCTAATTCGCAAGTAGATAGATATAGCTGGATATTCACACCTTCCAAATGGTCCACAGTTATCCCTCTTTTGCTAAAAGATGATTTGAAGTATTCTTTTGCTCTGCTTGCCTGCTTTGGATTTTTGCCGCTTCTTGCTCCTCCATTGCTTCTAGCGGGATTGGCAGATATCATTGTCATTTTTTTATCTTCCTATTCAACATTTCGCTCCATGAATGCGCTCTATGGGCTTCCTATCACCCCCCCCCTGACCTTGGCTGCCTGTAGTGGCTTTATGTATGCAAAAAATAGACTCCGGCACGCTATTTTATATGGTTTTACTAGCATGTCTGCTGGTTGCTGCGCTATATTTTTTTCTTCTCTTCCGCTACCTTACGCCGCCAATTTTTTTGAATTTACTTGGCGTCCAAAAATTTCACTTACCGAGGAAGAAAAATATATTTTACATGATATAAAAAAACTGATGCCGAGCTATCGTTTCATTTATCCTCAGCCCAACATAGGCATGTTTTTTACAGAGTTTGATAGAGGGCATACGGTCGATACAACAGCCTATGTCATGCGGATTGACAGCCCAAGAAAAAAATCATTAGCTGTATCCGACATTCAGCACACTGCGCAATATATCAATACTGTGGCATATTTTCTGACGAGTCAGGATTATAAAATCATTTATTGGCACGCTCCTTGGTTGGTTATTGCAGAAAAAGGAACGGAAATAGCCACAGCACGTTCAGAAGCAAAAAGTGTATTGGAACAATTCTCAGCTACACAGGAGATGATATATAAACGCACCCTCATTTCGAATGAACGTTGACAAAAACAAGATATGATCAAAAATCTTACAACTGTTGCGCGACTTTTTGTGCAGTGCGTTTTTTCGGACGCTTCGTTTTAGTAGTTTTCGGCTTTTCAGATGCAACGTTGTCTGCTTGAGCGAATGAATGAGCCGATGTGTTTTGCACATACGCACCACTACTGACGCCAACATACGCAAACAACATGACTGATACCGCGACCGACAGCACAAAAGCCAGCGGCGGACAAACAATGTGCCGCACACCGGCTAACCATAACAGCCAAATAGAAATGAGTGCCGCAGCAATCCACAAACCAGGCTGCATGCTTAAGCCGCTTTGGTGGCTACGCCTTTTTCAGCGAGCAGCGTTTGCAATTCACCTGACTGATACATCTCGCGCACGATGTCGCAGCCGCCAATGAACTCGCCCTTGATGTAAAGCTGCGGGATGGTCGGCCAGTTGGTGAATGCCTTGATGCCTTCGCGAATTTCGGGGTCAGCCAGCACGTTGATGTCTTTATATTCGGTCACGCCGACGCGCTCGAGCACCTGCACCACGGTTGCCGAAAACCCGCACTGTGGGATCAATTTCGTGCCCTTCATGTAGAGCACTACATCGTTTTCGCTAATGTCTTTTTGAATCGTTTCAAAGGTTGGGTTGATCATAATTTCTCCTGTTGTCATCCTCGCGAGGCATAGCCGAAGCGGGGATCTTTGGCAAGCCTCATGAGATCCCCGACGGCACAATGTGCCGCCGAGGATGACATCATCCCACTTTCGTGGTCACACTCAGCGCATGCAGTTTCGTGCCCATACCGCTGCCAATTGCGTCCATCACCATGCGGTGCTGCGCCACGCGCGTCTTTCCGGCAAACTTTTCCGATACCACCACGATGCTATAATGGTCGTTATCCCCCGCTAAATCCGTCAATTCAATGACAGCATCGGGCAAGGCAGCGCGCACCGCCTCTTCAATTTCTTTGGCTGTCATGCCCATAATTATTGCCCCATTCCACTGCCCGCACCCTGAACACTTTGTTTTCGATGATGCGCTCTATAGATAAGCTCGTTTTGCTCCAAATCAGCAACAATTTCTTTGCCTTCTTCCGTTTTTAGGCGCGGCTTAGCATAATCCAGAAATTCTCTAAAAATCCCTACCTTTTCTGGATACATCACCTCATAACGTAATGCCATCTTTACTGCGTCCAATTTATCAATGTCATGTAACCAATGTGATTCAGGTGTTTTTTGTTCTACATATTCCCTCACCATATCAACCAACTCACATTCATTAGGTAAAGACTGGGCTATGACGCGCATCGCCAATATTTCCAGCTGCGCCTTATCTTCGCTGGTTATGCCATCCGTGGGGGTAAAATCCGTAATAATCACCTCTGGCAAATCATGTAGCGGAATCATTTTGCATACTTTTTCTACATCAACATTCGGGGTGGGGGGGAGATAATACGCGCCGTATATAGCATACTGAGGGTATGCTCAGCGACTGTTTCGGGATTTCGTATTTTACGCTTTACCCAACCCGCGCGAGGTAGTTTTTTTAAATCTGCAACAGCATCTTCAAATCTCAAGTTTCCCGAAGGCTTATCCAAATAGGCAATGAAATTGGCCTCTATCTTAGGATATTGAGGAAACACTTTCTTGAGAAACCGGCGCTCCTCATCTAAAAACAGCGAAAACCGCTCATCAATGGTAGGGTCTATGCCCATAATTATTCCTTTTTTGTCATCCTCGGAATTAGACGAGTCCAAGGCGTATTTACCAGTCATCCCGAGCGCAGTCGAGGGATCTTTAGTAAAAAATAGATTCCTCGGCTTCGCTCGGAATGACAAAAAAACTTGACGGCGCAAACAAAAACCGTCAAAACCACTTGCAATTGAGAATAACTCGCAATATCATTTAGACATAAAGGAGACATTCTATGAAAACTGTTTATATCACACTAGCCGCCATGTTTCTCACCTCGCCCGCTTTGGCAGAAGACCTAAAAACTTTTGATATCATTATCAAAGACCACAAGTTCTCACCTGCTTCGGTTGAAATTCCCGCTGACCAAAAAGTCAAACTGCTGGTCAAAAATCAAGATGCAACACCTGAAGAATTTGAAAGCCACGATTTTAACCGCGAAAAAATTATTCCCGGCAATAGCCAAGCCACGATTTTTGTCGGTCCGCTTAAAGCCGGAGAATATAAATTTTTTGGTGAGTTCAACGAAGCGACCGCGCAAGGCAAACTCATAGTGAAATAAGGACTAAAAATGCTCGCTACCTTTATTATTCTTTTCCGCGAAATCCTTGAAATTTCTCTTATCCTCAGCATCGTGCTGGCTGCCACTCGTGGCATCGCGGGTCGCGCCCGCTGGATATGGACAGGCATAGCAGGCGGCGTGGCAGGCTCAGCAGTGGTCGCGTTTTTTGCTGGCGCTATTTCCGAGGCAATGGAGGGAATGGGGCAGGAATTATTCAACGCCAGCATTCTTTTTGTCGCCGTGCTGATGATCGGCTGGACGGTGGTCTGGATGCAGCAACACGGTAAAGAACTCGCGCAAAAAATCAAACATGTGGGACACTCGGTGCACTCGGGCGAGCTGCCGCTTTATGCGCTGGCGACCATCGTCAGCCTTTCCATGTGGCGCGAGGGCGCAGAGATTGTTCTGTTTATGTATGGTATCCTGAGCACCACGCAAGACTCACTACTTGCAATCATAGCAGGTGGCGCGGCGGGCGCAGTATCTGCAGCCACGCTTGGATTGCTGATTTATTTAGGCCTCATCAAAATATCCACCAAATATGTGTTTACCGTCACCAGCTCCTTACTCATTTTGCTGGCATGTGGCATGAGCGCGCAAGCGGCGGGCTATCTCATAGCGGCGGGCTTTTTGCCAGACATCATTCCCCAGCTTTGGGACAGCAGTGCGCTGCTTTCTGAATCAAGCCTGCTGGGTAAAATTCTACACGCCATGCTCGGCTACAGCGAGCGCCCAACTGGCATGCAGGCCATTTTCTATCTACTCACTTTCGCAACTATCTATGGACTCACTCACATGAAAAAACGCCTTTCTACCCCTGCTCTGAAACCCACCGCCGCAGCGCTTGCTCTTTGTGCATTTTCCACACCTGACGCCGCCCACGCGCTTGATGTCAAAAGCCCTTACGTTGAACAAGGTATAATGGAAGTTGAAAGCAAAAACCGTTTTGATTTTGATGACCGCGCATCAGAAGACCGCTTCCGCCAGCACATCGTCGGCGTGGGCTATGGCTTTAATCGCTGGTGGTTTGCAGAGCTTGAAGGTGAATGGGAAAAAGAAGCGCAACATGGCTACAGTTTCAACGCCACCGAGATAGAAAACAAATTCCAGCTCACCGAACAGGGTGAATATTTTGTCGATGTCGGCGCGCTGCTAGCCTATGAATTCAGCCACGAACAAGGCGGCGCAGACAAGGTGGAGGCTGGGCTTCTGCTCGGAAAACTCACCACCGATTGGTCACATCTTGCCAATATCATCGTCGAGCAAGAAGTAGGCGCGAACAAGAATGCAAACCCTGAACTCGACCTTAAATGGCAGACCACCTATAACTACAGCAAACTGGCCAACCCCGGCTTTGAATATTACGGGGAACTTGGCGAGGCCAGCGACATGCAGGGGTGGGATACACAGAAACACCGCATCGGTCCTGTAGTGCTGGGTAACCTCGGCAGCGGCGTTAAATATGACATCGGCTGGTTGTTTGGCACATCTAAGGCCACTGAAGACAACGTCATAAAGCTGAATCTGGAATACGAATTTTCGTTGTAATCCGTGCCTAAAATGCTAACTAAGAGCCATCACATTATCTTGTAAGGTTCCTATGTCTGCATCTGCCGCTGCCAAAAAAATTGAAATCACCCCTGAAGTTGTCGCCGAACACGGCCTGACAGCTGATGAGTATCAGCGCGTCCTGAAGGTCATGGGGCGCGAGCCAAACCTCGTTGAGCTCGGCATTTTTTCGGTGATGTGGTCTGAGCATTGCTCCTACAAAACCACCCGCAAACATTTGCGCGGGCTACCAGTGAGTGCGCCGTGGGTCATTTGCGGCCCGGGCGAGAACGCTGGTGTTATCGACATCGGCGACGGGCAAGCGGCGATTTTCAAAATGGAATCGCACAACCACCCATCTTACATCGAGCCTTTCCAAGGCGCGGCAACGGGCGTCGGCGGCATCCTCCGCGACGTATTTACCATGGGCGCGCGCCCCATCGCCAACATGAACGCGCTGCGTTTTGGCAACCCATCACACCCCAAAACCAAATTTCTGGTGAACGGTGTCGTCGCGGG
>RFOF01000080.1 GCA_009926845.1 Alphaproteobacteria bacterium | reverse complement strand
ATCATCACGTGTGTTATTCTCAGCCCATGGCTTGCCTGAAAAAGTCATAAAAAAAGGTGACCCCTATCAGTGGCAGGTGGAGCAGAGCGTAGCTAAAATTGTCAAAAAATTAGCACTGCCAGAGCTCGATTATGTCGTGTGTTATCAAAGCCGAGTTGGGCCGCTGAAATGGATTGGCCCTTCGACCGAGGAGGAGATAAAACGCGCAGGCGCAGAAAAAAAATCACTGATTATCGTGCCCATCGCCTTTGTGTCCGAGCATTCGGAAACGCTGGTAGAACTGGACATTGAATACAAGCATCTGGCGCATGAACATGTTGTGCCTGAATATATCCGCATCCCCGCACTCGCCACGCAGGAACATTTTATCGATGCGCTGGCGAGCTTGTGTGTGAATGCGCCGCGTGATACTTCTGTTTCTTCGAACACGGGCAAACGCATTTGCCCCAAAGAATTCTGTCAATGCCTTGCTGGTTAAAAGGAACAAAAAAATGGACGATACCTATCTCTGGCTGAAATCACTTCACATCATCGCGGTTATTTCGTGGATGTGCGGGATGCTCTATCTGCCGCGCCTGTTCGTGTATCATTCGCAGGTGAAGGTCGGCAGCGAGGCCAGTGAATTGTTCAAAGTGATGGAGCGAAAACTCATGCGCCTTATCATCAATCCGGCGATGATAGCGGCGTGGATATTTGGTCTGTGGCTGGCTATTCGCATCAACGCGTTCGCACCCGAAAATGGCGGCTGGCTGCACGCCAAACTCGGCCTTGTGCTGCTGCTGCAAATTTCGCACGCCATGATGTCGCGCTATCGCAAAGCATTCTTTCGTGATGAACGTCCAAAATCACAAAAATATTTCCGCATCTTCAACGAGGTGCCGGCGGTGCTGATGGTGGTTATCGTGATTTTGGTGGTGGTCAGGCCGTTTTAGACCATCCCTCTTTTCGGCGGTAGTTTTATATCCGCGTAAGCAGCATAAGCTCTAAGCTGATCGTTTAAAACACCTTGCTCAATGAGTTGTTTTAAGACCGGTCCACCAACAGCAAGAGTGGTAACAAGCCCTTTATCAGCGCTAGCGGGCTTAACAAAAGCATCATTAAAAGCACTACGAACCGAAATCGAAGGATTATTTGCACAACACAGATCGTCATTTTTTTCTTTATCAATATCAACACCTAGCATTGCTAAAGAGTCACAAATGACTTGGCCAATCAAGAATGATGAAGGAATTTCTACAAAGGCTCTTCCGCCTTCCGCATCTGTCAGATGGGTTGTAAACCATCGTAGATGACTCAGGTTTGCTGCTGCCATATTTTTCAGTTCAGCAGATTTTTTCGCGTCAGGTTTGCGGGGGGGGGTATCAGTGCTCATAAAATCTCCTTGAGGCTGGTGGCATTTGGTTGAGGTTAGTATATATAGGTAAACTTTTAGTTACAATATGAAATGATGTCGTCATTGCGAGCGACCATAGGGAGCGTAGCAATCCAGCAAAAACACCGCGAAACACCCCCTAAAAATGCCCAAAAAACGCGAAAAACTGCGAATTTTCACCCCAAATATGGCCAAATTCCTCCAAATTTTTGCATGTTTTTTCTTGACGTTGGAGGCAAAACGGTCTAGATTGGGTCTTAATCGCGGGGCACATTTCTCCCTCCTTTGCTGGTTTTTCAGCTCGCCTTCGCACAAAAAAATCCTCCTCACCTTCTGGAAAAATTTTCTTTTCTCCCCCAACTTTGAATGCGTAATAACATATGAAACTCCAAGAACTTAAGCTGAAAAATGCTGATGAACTGTTGCAACTGGCAGAAAGCTCGGGCGTTGAAAACGCCAGCCAGATGCTCAAGCAGGAAATGATCTTTGCGATCCTCAAAAAACAGGCCGAAAACGGCGAAACGCTGACCGGCGAAGGCGTGGTCGAAGTGCTACAAGATGGCTTTGGTTTTATGCGCAGCCCGCTCGCGAACTATCTCGCAGGGCCGGACGATATCTACATTTCTCCGAGTCAAATCAGGCGCTTCTCGCTTCGCACGGGGGACACGGTCTCGGGTGAAATCCGCGCGCCCAAAGATGGCGAGCGTTATTTTGCGCTGCTCAAAGTCAATTCCATTAACTTCGATGACCCAGACCAGGTGCGTCACCGCATCAATTTTGACAACTTAACCCCACTCTATCCCGAGCGTCGCATCAAGCTGGAAGTCGAGAACCGCCCAGATAAAAAAGACCTTTCCATGCGTGTGGCCGATATCATCACCCCGCTGGGTTTTGGTCAGCGCGCGCTGATTGTGGCGCCGCCGCGCACTGGTAAAACCGTTTATCTTCAAAATATTGCCCATTCCATCACCGCCAATCACCCTGATGCTTTCCTCATCGTTCTGCTGATTGACGAGCGCCCCGAGGAAGTGACCGACATGCAGCGCACGGTCAAGGGTGAAGTCGTGTCCTCCACCTTCGATGAACCTGCGACCCGCCACGTGCAGCTGGCCGAAATGGTGATCGAAAAAGCCAAAAAACTCGTGGAGCATAAAAAAGATGTGGTGATTCTCCTCGATTCGATCACGCGCCTTGCCCGCGCCTACAACACGGTGATTCCCTCATCGGGTAAGGTGCTCACCGGCGGTGTGGACGCCAACGCATTGCAACGCCCGAAACGCTTCTTCGGCGCAGCGCGAAATATTGAGCATGGCGGGTCACTTACCATCATCGCCACCGCGCTGATCGAAACGGGTTCGCGCATGGACGAGGTCATCTTTGAAGAGTTCAAAGGTACGGGTAACTCGGAAATTATTCTCGATCGCAAACTGGCCGACAAACGCACCTTCCCTGCGATGGACATCACCAAGTCCGGCACGCGTAAGGAAGACCTGCTGGTGGACAAAGCGACGCTCACCAAAATGTGGGTCATGCGCAAAATCCTGAACCCCATGGGTCCTGCCGATGCCATCGAGTTCCTGCTCGACAAGCTGGGCGATACCAAGGACAACAACGAATTCTTCCAAAAGATGAACGGGTAATTTTGTTGCTGTAGCTGTTTAACTTGCCGCGCTCTTACCCATACTAGAGCCGTCACTTTTAACACGGCTAGCAGTGAGAGCTTGTTCAAATGCTGGCATGCGCTCAAAAGCCTCTTTCAGCAAAAGACTCCCATTATTAAGCGCACGTACTAACTTTTCAGCGTCAGTAATAGGGTCGCGCTTGTTTGAGTAGCCAGATTTTTCTATTTCTTCCCTTACTGTTTTCAAATCAACTCCGGTGTCTACAATCTGGTTCACGACTAGATTACGAACAAAAGAAGCAGGTGTGGCATCCTCATCAAGCTGTGTACCGTCGCCCATTCCATTAAAAGAATGCTTCACTTGGAGAGGCTTTCCAAGCACCTTTGCTTCATTGCGCAGAGCTATAAATTCTTTCAAACCCTCATCGGAAAAAAGGCGGCGCAGGAACTCGGCAATATGTTCACTTGTGCGAGCATTGACTTCAATCTGGCCTTCTCCAGTACGCTTAAAAAATTTCAATTCTGCTTTCGTAGATTTTTTCAAATCTTCGGAAGCTTTTAGTGGGGCAGGCACATCAGTTGACATGATAAAACTCCTAAAGGTGGATTCAAAAACAACCCAGCAAGTCTAGCTCACCCCCCCAATTGTCAATAACAATTAACGATAAAATTGCTTCACCAGCCTTGACGTATGGCATAAACATATGGCATAATGTGCCATATCAGGAGGTCATATGAAAAATAACGAAGAAATCAGAAAAATCACCGTTAACTTGCCAGTAAGTCTTATTGACCCGCTTTTAAAGAGCGGTGATTTGAGCCTGACTGAGACAATCAAGCAGGCGCTGAAAGAATATCGAAACCGTCAGGCATGGAAAGCTCTTTCCGAATTACGAGGCAAGGTTAAATTTGACCTGACTTACGAGCAAATTAAAGAAGACCGAGAATGATTGCCGTTGATTCAAGTGTAGTGATTGATTATTTGATGGAGATTGATTCGCCCCAAACGCGGTTAATGAGAAAAGCTGTCGAAGATTATTTCGCCGTTATTCCTGCTATTGTTATTACTGAATTATTAAGCAATCCTTCTTCAACCGGCATTGAATTGGCTGAGCGATTTTTAACCAAGGTCGAGCCGATGGAAATCGAAGAAGGCTATTGGGAGCGCGCGGGAAAAAGTCGGGCAAAGCTTAAAGCCAAGGGGCTAAAAGCAAAAACCGCAGACGCCCTTATCGCGCAAAGCTGCATTGACAGCGGCGCAGCGCTCCTTACCCGCGATGAGGATTTCGCACATTATGCGAAACATTGCGGGCTAAAACTTGTTTCTTTTTGAATCACTTGCATTTTTATTGGATGTTTTAACTCTCCCTTAAGGCTTTGGGGTTAGGCTCTAGCATTCTGAATCACTAAAAAAGGAAACAACAATGTCTGCACGTAAGAAAATTGCCCTCGTTGGCGCTGGTATGATTGGTGGAACGCTCGCGCATCTGGCAGAGCTGAAAAATCTTGGTGACGTCGTGTTGTTCGACATCGCTGAAGGCCTGCCACAAGGCAAAGCACTCGACATTTCGCAAAGCAGCGCAGTCGATGGGCAGGATGTGCATTTGAAAGGCACGAATGATTATAAGGATTTGGCTGGTTCTGACGTGGTCATCGTCACCGCTGGTATCCCCCGCAAACCTGGCATGAGCCGCGATGATCTGGTGGCGATCAACACCGGCATCATAAAAACGGTTGCCGAAAACATCAAACAATATTGCCCTGATGCGTTTGTTATCGTTATCACCAACCCGCTCGATGCGATGGTGTGGGTGATGCAGAAAATCTCTGGCCTGCCTGCGAATAAAGTCGTCGGTATGGCGGGCGTTCTTGATTCCTCGCGCTTTGCATTCTTCCTTGCCGAAGCGCTGAATGTTTCCATCGCCGACATCAACGCCTTCGTCCTCGGTGGTCATGGCGACACCATGGTGCCTGTGGTGGATTATTCCACCGTGTCGGGCATTCCGCTTCGCGAGTTCGTGCGTATGGGTTGGCTGAGCAAAGAAAAATTGGATGCCATCATTCAGCGCACGCGTGATGGTGGCGCGGAAATTGTTGGCCTGCTCAAAACTGGCTCGGCTTTTTATGCACCAGCCGCCTCTGCCATCCGCATGGCCGAAGCCTATTTGTATGACAAAAAACGCATCCTGCCCGTAGCCGCGCATTTAAATGGCGAATTCGGCGTGAAAGATTTATACGTTGGTGTGCCTGCCGTCATCGGCGCGGGCGGCGTTGAAAAAATTGTTGAAATCTCGCTGAATTCGGAGCAAAAAGCGATGTTTGATAAATCTGTTGAGGCTGTCAAAGGCCTGTGTGACGGCATTAAACTTTAGGACGTTTTACATGCGCAACATCAAATACACGGTGTATAAAGAGGGAAGCCATTACGTTTCGCAATGCTTGAACGTAGATGTGTCTTCGTTCGGCGATACGGTGGATGAAGCACTGCGCAACTTGGTTGAAGCTGTCGAACTCTATTTCGAGGATGACCACGAAGGTGATTACATCCCGATTGAGCAGGCGTTGATAGGTGAATGCAGCATCAATGGTTAGGTTGCTGTCTTCGAGAGAAATTATTGCGGTCTTGAATAAAAATGATTTTGTATTTAAGTCGCAAAAAGGGAGTCATACGAAATACGTTAAAGGGGCGCTGACCGTTATTGTTCCGCACCCCAAAAAAGAGATACCCTATGGCACATTTTTATCTATTGTGCGCCAAAGTGGAATGAGCAAAGAAGAGTTTTTTAGGAGCGACAAATGAATATACATGAATACCAAGCCAAGCAGATTCTTGCTCGCTACAAAGTGCCCGTGCCCCATGGCTACGTGGCGTATACGCCGGCAGAAGCCGTGCAGGGCGCGCAAAACCTCGGCGGCAAGCTGTGGGTGGTCAAAGCGCAAATTCACGCTGGTGGTCGCGGTAAAGGCGGCGGCGTAAAGCTCGCCAAATCACTGACGGAAGTGGAAGAGCTGTCAAAAAACATGCTCGGCATGACGCTGGTGACGCACCAGACCGGCCCTGAAGGCAAGCTGGTAAAACGTATTTATGTGGAAGAAGGTACCGATATCAAAACTGAAATGTATCTGTCGATGCTGGTCGATCGCGCGACCTCGTGGGTCACGTTTGTGGCCTCCACCGAAGGCGGCGTGGAAATTGAAGAAGTGGCGGCTAAGCACCCTGAAAAAATCTTGAAACTAGCGATTGATCCGGCGGCGGGCATTTTCCCGTTCCATGCGCGCAAGCTGGCGTTTGGACTCAATCTGCCTAAAGAACTGCATGGTAAATTCGAAAACTTTATCCTGTCGCTCTATCAGGCGTTCATGGAAACCGATGCGTCGCAGCTTGAAATCAACCCGCTGGTTATCACCGGCGCGGGCGAGATCATGGCTCTCGATGCTAAATTCAATTTCGATGAGAACGCGCTGTTCCGTCACCCTGTGATTCATGAGCTGCGCGACCCAGACGAAGAAGATCCACTGGAGCAAAAAGCGGCTAAATTCGGCCTGTCCTATGTGAAAATGGACGGCAATATCGGCTGCATGGTTAACGGTGCAGGCCTTGCCATGGCGACGATGGACATCATCAAACTTTATGGCGGCACGCCAGCGAACTTCCTCGACGTGGGTGGTGGTGCCAACCGCGAAAAAGTGGGCGAAGCGTTCAAACTGATTTTGTCTGATCCGAACGTGGAAGGTATTTTGGTGAACATCTTCGGCGGCATCATGCGCTGCGACATCATCGCAGAAGGCATCATCACCGCTGCGCGTGAAGTCAACTTGAATGTGCCGCTGGTCGTGCGTTTGGAAGGCACCAACGTGGAGCTGGGCAAGAAGATGCTGGCATCCTCCGGCCTTGCCATCACCCCTGCCGATAACCTTGGCGATGCGGCAGAAAAAATCGCCTCCGCTGTTAAGAGAAAGGCTGCTTAGGTTATGAAGAGTAATAAAATTATTTTTTTGCTTTTTATTATAAGTGGTTGTGGGGCAAGCGTCTCAGAATTTAAAGAAGCGACTTTAAAAAGAGCTTCTTACGACTTTAACTGCCCAGAAAATAAGATTGAAATTACTCAATTACAAAAGGCCCCTTCTTTGGGAGAAAATCTAGCAATTACTTATGGTGTAAAGGGTTGCAATAAACAAACCACATATGAAGCCTCAGACAGAATGGGCGTTGGTAATGTTCAGGTTAATCAAGTTGGGTCATTCATAAAATAAATAGTAAGGAAAAAACATGTCCATCCTCATCAATAAAAACACCAAAGTTATTTGCCAAGGCATCACGGGCCGCGAAGGCACCTATCACTCTGAACAAGCGGTAGCCTATGGCACGCGTATGGTCGGCGGCGTGACCCCTGGCAAAGGCGGCACGCACCACATCGATCTGCCCGTGTTCGACACGGTGGAAGAAGCGCGCGACATGACCGGCGCGAACGCTTCAGTGATCTATGTCCCACCAAAATTCGCAGCGGATGCGATTTTAGAAGCCATCTATGCGCAGCTTGAGCTCGTCATCTGCATCACCGAGGGCATCCCTGTTCTCGACATGATTAAAGTTAAGCGTGCGCTGTCTGGCAGCAAAACCCGCCTCGTTGGGCCAAACTGCCCGGGCGTTATCACCCCCGGCGAATGCAAGATCGGCATCATGCCTGGCCACATCCACAAAAAAGGCAGCATTGGCATCGTCTCGCGCTCTGGCACGCTGACCTATGAAGCAGTGGCGCAAACCACCGCCGAAGGCCTCGGCCAGTCCACCTGCGTGGGCATCGGCGGCGACCCTGTCAACGGCACCAACTTCATCGATTGCCTCGAGCTTTTCCTTGCTGACCCTGAGACCCAAGCCATCGTGATGATTGGCGAAATCGGTGGCGACGCGGAAGAAGAAGCGGCGGCATTCCTGAAATCTCAAAAAATCAAAAAACCGGTCGTTGGCTTTATCGCTGGCCGCACGGCACCTCCGGGCCGCCGCATGGGTCACGCGGGCGCTATCGTCTCTGGCGGTAAAGGCGGCGCGGAAGAAAAAATCGAAGCCATGAAATCGGCAGGTATCGTGGTTTCTGATTCGCCAGCAAACCTTGGCCGCACCATGGCGGAGTTGCTCAAGAAAAAAGCGGCTTAAAACCAAGTGACGTCATCATTTGACGTCACAAAGAGAACGTGC
>RFOF01000079.1 GCA_009926845.1 Alphaproteobacteria bacterium | reverse complement strand
GTCCACTGAGTCGCGCCAGCGACTCTTGCGCGGCATGAACGGCCTGAAACAACGCGCCAAAACACTGGTGGAACTGGCTGAAAACGCTGCGTTTTATGTGGCAAGCCGCAAGCTCACGCTGGATGCCAAATCGCAGGAACTCATTGAAAAAGGTGGCCGCGAACTTATATTAGGCTTAATGCCGAAGCTCGAAACGCAAGAAAACTGGGCGCATGACGCGCTGCAGGCACTGTGCAAAGAACACGGCGAAGCCATCGGCCAAAAGCTCGGAAACGTAGCGGGGCCACTGCGCTCGGCGCTCACTGGCCGCACCATTTCACCCAGCGTTTTTGAAGTCATGGAAGTGCTCGGCAAAGAGGAAAGCCTTGGCCGCCTTCAGGATGTATGTTAAACTTTCTGACCATTTAACGAAGGAAAACCTATGGTTGATATGCGGGAGAATATTTAATGGTAGCGAACATTATTATTGCAGTTATTCTTAATCTTATTGCCATTGTTCTTATCATAAAAAAGAAAGTAAAAATTGCTTGTACATTAATATGGTTGAGCACATTCTTTTTGGTAGGACTAATATTAATCATTGCTTCGTCAGGAACCTAGCCATGTAACAATTCATAAAATTCGAAACAACCGCAGCTCCGCTGCCATTACATAATCTTGATACGGATATGATTATCCCATAGTTAGGAAAACCATGGCCATTTTACCCATTCTCATCGCTCCCGACCCCATTTTAAAAACTAAATCGGAGCGCATCGACACCATTGACGAATCCATTCGCCAGCTTGCCGCTGACATGTTCGAAACGATGTATAACGAAGAAGGCATCGGCCTTGCCGCCGTGCAGGTGGGCGTTCTCAAGCGCATTTTGGTGACCGACGTGACATGGCGCACGCGCGAGGAAATGGGTGATATTGAAAGCGGCGAACAATACGTGCTTATCAACCCGGAAATCATCGAAGATTCTGGCGACGAGCACGTGTATAAAGAAGGCTGCCTCTCGCTGCCAAGCCAATTTAGCGAGGTAACGCGCCCATCCGAGGTGCGTGTGCGCTATCAGGATTTGGACGGGAAATCACAGGAACAAACCTTTGATGGCCTGCTTGCCACCTGCATCCAACACGAGATCGACCACTTGAACGGCATCATTTTCGTCGACCATATTTCATCGGTAAAGCGCGATATGATCCTGCGCAAGCTCACCAAACAAAAACGCGCGGGCGTGTTCGACCACCATGAGCACGACCATGTTCACGGCGAACACTGCAATCACGGCTAGCGGTGGACAGATGACCGTGGACAGTGGACAAGAAAAAAAACGCTCTGCAATTTCTTCATACGAAGATTTTACGGTCTTTGAACGCGCATATCAAATCTCGCTGGCTATCCACAAATTCAGTCTTACGCTTCCTAAAATTGAAACATTCGCGCTTGCAGACCAGATACGCAGAGCAAGCAAGTCTATTTGCGCTAATATTGCTGAAGGCTACGGCAAACAGAAACAATCACCGGCAGAGTTTAAGCGTTTTCTAAATATCGCGATTGGTTCAAGTGATGAAATGCGCGTTTGGGTGAGATATTGCAGAGATCTTGGGTATTTAGAAAACACGCTCTATGAAGAATGGCGAGCTGAATACCAGTCTATTTCTCGTATGCTTCAAAGTTTAGTCAACAAATTAAAATGATGTCCACTGCCCACCGTCCACTGTCTACTGTTTTCATGGGCACTCCTGCTTTCGCTCTGCCGAGCCTTCGGGCGCTGCACGAGGCGGGGCACGACATCGTGGCGGTGTACACCCAGCCACCACGCCCAGCCGGTCGTGGGCAGAAGGAGCGCCCCTCACCGGTTCATGAATATGCGCTGGCGCATGGGCTGCCTGTGTTCACTCCCGTCAGCTTAAAAACCGCCGAAGCGCAGCTTCAATTTGCAAACCACAAGGCCGATGTGGCCGTGGTGGTGGCCTATGGTTTGCTGCTGCCCAAGCCGATTTTAGAGGCTTATCCGCGCGGCTGCATCAACGTGCATCCGTCATTGCTTCCCCGCTGGCGCGGTGCAGCTCCCCTGCAACGCACCGTGATGGCAGGGGACAAGGAAACTGCGGTTGTCATCATGCAGATGGACGAAGGGCTCGATACGGGTGATATGTTGCTGGTGGAAAAGCACGCAGTGCCGGAGCATTTCGACGCCGGAATACTGCATGATACACTTGCCGAAAAAGCCGCACCGCTGCTGCTTCGCGCGCTGGCTGAGAACCCCGCGCCAGTGAAACAACCCGCCGATGGCGTGACTTATGCGAAGAAAATTTCTAAAGAAGAATGCAAAATAGATTGGTCGAAAACGGCGGAAGAAATCCACAATCATATTCGCGGCCTATCACCCGCACCCGGAGCCTATTTTGAGTTTTCCGGAGAGAAGATCAAAGCCTTCGCCAGCGCACTTAATGCATCACATGAAGCATATACCCCCGGGGAGGTATTATCGCCGGAGCTGGAAATCGCGTGTGGCCAAAGTAAGATAAAAATTTTAGAGGTGCAGCGCGCAGGAAAAAAACGCATGACCACCCGCGAAATGCTGCAGGGTTTTGATATACCCCTAGGGAGTATATTGACATGAATATAGCAAAGCATCTTTTACGTCATCCCCGCGAAGGCGGGGATCTACTCGCAAAATATTTTTATCATTTTACTGAGCGAATGGACTCCCGCCTACGCGGGAGTGACGAATAAAAAAATGCCCCGCTATAAAATCACCATTGAATATGACGGACGCCCCTATAACGGTTGGCAGGTGCAAACCGACAAGCCAAGCGTGCAAGAAGAGATTGCCCGCGCGGCCAGTTTTTTTTGCGGGCATCACGTGGATGTGGTCGGCGCGGGGCGCACGGATTCTGGCGTTCACGCAACGGCGCAAGTGGCGCATATCGACTTCGAAAAAGAATATGAGGCCTTTTCGGTGATGCAGGGCATCAACTATTACTTGTTCAATCCGCCGGAAGATGCGGTGATTATGCCCGAAAAAGTCGTGCCGGAAAATCTTATTGCAGTGCTGTCTGCCGAGCGCGTGAGCGACGAATTCCACGCGCGTTTTACGGCGACTAAACGCCGCTATCTCTATCGCATTATCAACCGCCGCCCGCGCCTTGGGCTGGAGGCTGGCAAGGCGTGGCACGTGATCGAGCCACTGAATGTGGAGCTGATGCGCGAGGCAGCAAAACACCTCATCGGCCACCATGATTTTTCCAGCTTCCGCGACACGCAGTGCCAATCTAAATCGCCGGAAAAAACGCTGGAACAGCTCGACATCACCCGCTACGGCAACGAGGTGCATATCGCAACCTCGGCGCGCTCGTTCCTCCACCATCAGGTGCGCATCATGACCGGAACGCTGGCGCTGGTGGGCAAAGGTCGCTGGCAGCCCAATGACGTTAAAAAAGCACTCGCCGCCAAAACCCGCAGCGCAGCAGGCCTGACCGCCCCGCCCGACGGGCTTTACCTCACCGGTGTGGATTTCTGATTGCCTAGATTCCCGCTTTCGCGGGAATGACAATAACGCGCTTGTCATTGTCGCAGAAGCTGCTAGATATATCATCCCGCCCCCGTAATGAATCCAAGGTTTCGATGTCCGCCACTTTTTCTATTGTCGCCAGCTCCAAGAACGCCACGCCGATTGCGCTTGTGCGCACGAAGGATTTTGCTGCTTGGCTCAAAAAACAGGCTGCGCCTGTGCAAGCTTGGCTTAAAGCTAATAATTTTACTGCTGCAGCGGGAACGTCGTGCCTTTTGCCAGATGCCAAAGGTGCGCTTACCAAAGTGATTTGCGGTGTGGGTGATGATGCGCCCGCCATCTGGGCGATTGCGCATTTACCCGCGCAGCTGCCTGCAGGCGTATATGCGCTAGAGGGCGCAGAAAAAGATGCGACGCAAATGGCGCTCGGCTGGGCGCTGGCGTGCTATCAGTTCACGCGTTATAAAAAACCCTCCAAGAAATTCCCGCAGCTCGCTTTGCCCAAAAATGCTGACGCGGCCTATATCGATGCGCTGGCGGGCGGTGCGTTCTGGGCGCGCGACCTCATCAACACCCCCGCAAACGACATGAACCCAGAAGCGCTGGCAGGTGAAGCCGTGAACTGGGCGAAGAAATCGGGCGGCAAAGTCAGTGTCATCAAGGGTGAAGCGCTGCTGAAAGCGAACTACCCCACTATATATACCGTCGGCAAGGCGAGCAGCGTTCCGCCGCATCTGGTTGATATTTCCTTCCCGAAAAAAGGCGCGCCGAAGGTGACACTGGTGGGCAAAGGTGTGTGCTTTGATTCGGGCGGCCTCGACATCAAGCCATCGAGCGGCATGAAGCTGATGAAAAAAGACATGGGCGGCGCTGCCTGCGTGCTGGCGCTGGCCAAGGCCATTGTCGATACTGGCGTGAAGGTTCACCTCCGCGTGCTGCTGCCGATTGTTGAAAATGCGGTGTCGGGCAACGCTATGCGCCCGATGGACATTGTGACCACGCGCAGCGGCATCACCGTTGAAATCGGCAACACCGACGCGGAAGGTCGCTTGATTTTGTGTGATGCGCTGAGCGAAGCGGACGGCGAAAAGCCCGACCTGCTGATTGATTTTGCAACGCTGACCGGCGCGGCGCGTGTGGCGCTCGGCGCGGATATCCCCGCGTTTTTTACGCCCGATGACAAGCTGGCCGACGCGGTTGCCAAACACAGTAAAAACCAATATGACCCGCTGTGGCGCTTGCCGCTGTGGGCGGGCTATAAAAGCCAGATTCAACCGGCCGCTGCCGACCTGACCAATGACGCTGAGAGCGGCTATGGCGGGGCGATAACGGCGGCCTTGTATTTACAGGAATTTGTGACTAAAACACCCCATTGGCTTCACGTAGATATGATGGCATGGAACCAGACAGGTCGCGCCGGACGCCCGCAAGGCGGCGAAGCGATGGCGGTTCGTGCACTCTATGCGCTCATAAAGGAAAAATATGGCTGCTAACGAAAAAATCGGAACTTCACGCACCATGCGCGCGCTGACATTCTGGCATGGCGTGACCGCGAATGCCCTGCGTCAAATGCCGGTGGATCTTTCCTCGCGCCAGACAGCCGTGCTGTTGCACACCTATCTAATGCCGATGCCACACAGCATCAAAAGCCTGTCTGATAGTCTAGGCATTTCCAAACCCGCCATCTGCCGCGCCATTGACGCGCTCGAACGCGGGAAACTCGTCCGCCGTGTGCGCGACAAGCAAGATGGCCGCAACGTGCTCATCCAACGCACGGTCAAAGGCTCTGTGTTCCTCAGTGAATTCGCAGAGATCATCTTAAGCGCATCGAAAGACGCCGCTTAAAACCATATTGATTATTTATTCATAATATAGGCAATAATTTCCTATATATCGAATATTTCTCTTGAATCACTCCCTTTTTTTTGCTATTTTTAGCCTGCAGCTAGGAAAAATGTTCCGCACGTTAATTATTTATTAGCTTTTTGGGCGTAGTGTGAGCACATGATAAGGCACATGAAGTGCCACAGACAAAGGGAGCAGGATTATGGATGAGGCTGGCAGTTTTTTTCGGAATATGAGTCGAATTAAAGTTGGCGGCATCGCGGGTATCGCCGTTCTGATGATTGCCGTTTTTGTCATGCTTACCTTGCGAGTTTCCTCTGGCAGCATGGTTCCGCTCTATACAGGCCTTTCACTTGAAGATAGCTCCAAAATTGTTGAAGAGCTTGAAAAAAGTGGAACTCCTTATGAGTTGATTGCTGGCGGATCAGTCATCAATGTTCCCTCTGAACGCGTTCTGCGCCTACGAATGGGCATGGCTGGTCAAGGCATCCCCTCAGGCGGCTCAGTAGTGGGATATGAAATTTTCGACCGCTCAGAAACGATGGGCACCTCCAACTTTGTGATGAATATCAACATGGTGCGAGCCTTAGAGGGCGAGCTTTCGCGAACCATCGGCTCTCTCTCAGGTGTTGAAACTGCGCGCGTGCATCTGGTGATGCCAAAACAAGAAGTGTTCAGCCGTGAAAAACAAAAACCCAGCGCCTCCGTGACCATACGTATGCGCGGCGGCAAGAATCTGGAATCATCCGAAGTTACCGCCATTACACATTTGATCGCGTCTGCTTCACCTGGCTTAGAGGCTTCGCGCGTGACGGTGATTGATGGCCATGGCCGCCTTTTGGCGCGCGGTGATGGCGATGCAAGCGGCGTGGCGGCAACTAACGCGCAAGAACAACGTGCAGTCTTTGAAACCCGCACTCAACAATCGCTTGAAGATCTACTTGAAAAGGTGGTAGGGCCTGGAAAAGTACGCGTGCAAGTGGCCGCTGACATGAATTTTGAACGCGTCATCACCGACTCGGAAAAATATGACCCCGAAGGCCAAGTTGCCCGCTCCATTCAAAGCACCACAGAAAAGGAAAATGCCTCTGAAAAATCTGGTAAGGGCGATGTTAGTGTAGCAGGCAATTTGCCAGGCGGTGCAGCAGCAGGTGGCGACTCTGCGAATAATAATCGCTCCGTTGATCACGCAGGCGAAACAACCAACTTTGAAATCTCCAAAACCGTTTCGAAGCTTATAAAAGAAGGTGGCGCACTCAACAAGCTTTCTGTGGCTGTGCTGGTGGATGGAACATACACAAAAGACGCTGATGGCAACCCCGTTTATGCGGCGCGCACTGAAGATGAGTTGAAACAAATTCGCACACTCATCAACTCCTCGGTTGGCTACGATGAAAAACGTGGCGATAAAATCGAGGTCGTCAACATGCGCTTTACGCAAGAAGGCATAGACTTTGGTCAAGAATCATTCTTCGAGCGCTTCAAACTTGAGATGCAGTCCATCATTCAAACAATTATCATCGCCATTGTTGCTATTCTCGCCATCGTGCTTGTTTTGCGCCCTGCGGTCAGCCAGCTCATCGCACAAACACAATCACCAAGTACCCGCGTTTCGGCTGAGATGGCGGCGCTCGAAGGCCCTTATGGCAACAGCGGAGGCCAAATGCGCCTCCCGAGTATGCCAGCTGGAGCAGAGATAAATATGGGCGGTGGTGGCGATAGCGGCGGGACAGGAGAGCCAGAGTTGATGGTAGATGTTGCCAACATCAAAGGCGGCATGAAGTCTTCCTCTATCAAGAAAATCAATGAGATCGTTGATAAATATCCCGAAGAGACCATGGGCGTTCTGCGCCAGTGGATTTTGAAACAATCCTAGCGAGAACTTCCTATGGCACCCCAACCACCTAAAGATGCAAAAGATGATTACCGCAAACTGGACGGCCCAAGAAAGGCCGCGATGTTCCTTATGGCACTCGGCGAAACTAACGCTATTAAACTTTTTTCCATGATGGAAGAAGAAGAGATTCGCGAACTATCAGGCATCATGTCAACACTTGGGCAAGTCAATTCCGATATCATAGAGCGCCTGTTCCACGAGTTTGCCGAGGGTGTGCAGGCATCGGGCGGCATGGTGGGTAACTTCGACTCCACCGAGCGTTTGCTCGTCAAGGCGCTTGGCAAAGGCCGCGTGGATACCATCATGGAAGAGATCCGTGGCCCAGCAGGGCGCACCACGTGGGATAAACTTGGCAACGTGAGCGAAGAAATCCTTGCCAATTTCCTAAAAAATGAATACCCGCAGACCATCGCCGTTGTGCTGTCTAAAATAAAACCAGACCATGCAGCACGGGTGCTTTCCAACCTTCCGGAAGAGCTAAGCGTAGAAGTTTTGATGCGTATGCTTTCGATGGAAGCCGTCAAAAAAGATGTGATGGAGGGTATTGAAAAAACCTTGCGCATGGAGTTCATGAGCAACCTTGCCAAACGCCAAACGCGCGACAGCCACGAACTTCTTGCCGAAATCTTCAACAATTTCGACCGCACCGCCGAAACCAAATTCATGGGCAAACTCGAAGAACGCGCGCCCGATTCTGCCGACCGCGTTCGCAAGCTCATGTTCACCTTCGATGACCTGCAAAAAATCGATGCAGCGGGCATTCAAGTGGTGCTGCGCAACGCCGACAAGGACAAGATCACCATCGCCCTCAAAGGCGCATCCGACACCATCAAAGACCTGTTCTTTGCTGGCATGTCTGAACGCGCGGCAAAAATCCTCAAAGAAGATATGGGTTCGCTCGGCCCCGTGCGCATTAAAGACGTGGACGAAGCGCAGATGTATGTGGTGTCAGTGGCTAAAGATCTGGCAGCTAAAGGCGAAATCGTTATCTCCAGCGATAATGC
>RFOF01000078.1 GCA_009926845.1 Alphaproteobacteria bacterium | reverse complement strand
CTACGCTCGACGTTACCTTTTTTCCACTAACGATAGTGGTTGCGCAGATGCCGTTTCATGGCGGGATGCTTTCGGTGCATCAGGTGCCGCTGCCGACGTCAAAAGAAGAACCGGTGAAGGCAAAGCTGGAGGTGCATCGTGTGCCGCTGGGTTCGTTGCTGGCGGCGCTAACGGGGAACAAAGCAAGTGCCACGGGCGTTGTTTCCGGTGTTCTGCCGGTGACGATTTCGCCCGATGGTTCGATACGATTGCAAAAAGGGTTGCTGGGTGCGGAGGGGCAGGGGAAAATTCGAATGCTTCCCGAGGCCATCCCAGGCGATAACGAGCAGGTGGCGGTTGTTCGCCAGATAATGAAGAATCTGAATTATTCAGTGCTCAAGGTGGCGATGGATACGGACGACAAAGGGAAACTTTCAGTGAAGCTGTCTATCGTGGGCAGCAATCCGGACATGTATGAAGGGCGCACGGTGAATTTGAATGTCAACTTAAGCGGCGATGTGTTAGAGCTAATCCAACAAAGTTTGCTGACCATCGATCCACAAAAACTTATAGAGCAGGGGTCTCATGACTAAATATACAACCATTTTATTGCTGTGTTTGCTGCCTGCCTGCACGCCAACCATCAAGGTGGAAGCGCCAGACAAGCCGATCGAAATTAATTTGAATGTCAAAATCGAGAAGCATGTGCGTGTGTCGATTGAAAAAGATGTGCAAAAAAGCATTTCCAAAAACAAAGATATTTTCTAGGAGCTTTATATGAAATCTCGTTTTTTAATTGCGGTTGCTGCGGCTGTATTGATGGTGTCCCCTGCGTTTGCGCTCGACCTGCATAGCGCGCGCGCGCAAGGTTTGGTCGGTGAGCAGAACACGGGTTATGCCAAAGCACTAAAGCCGGAAGCGGCCTCGCTGGTGGCGGAAGTAAATGCTAAGCGCAAAGCTGAATACGCCAAAATCTCGGCGCAAAATGGTCAGTCGGTGGATGTGGTGGCAAAGCTCGCCGCAGGCCAAATCGCGGGTAGCCTAGAATCCGGTAATTCCTATCAAGACGCCAGCGGCAACTGGGTGAAGAAGTAGAGTCTAATAGGAGTGTTTGTTAGAATTTCAAACTTGCGCCCATGAACACGGAGGCTTCGTTTTCGCCTGCGATGTTGTTCACGTCTTTTTTCATATCCACGCCAGCATTCCACGAAAAGTTTTCTACAGCAGGAGCGGCGTAGTTAAGTGAAAAATTCGTTTCGTTGCCTGTTGGGGTGAGGCCTACGCGCTGCGTGCTGATGATAGGGTTACCATCATCATCGACCGATGCCATCGACATGCCGGCTGAACCAGAAATAACACGAAGTGGTTTGCGTGCGGAAAGAAGCAGGCTGTCACCATGGGTGAATGTGTCGCGCTGCGCTACTGCTGCGCCGAAGCTGCGCGAGGTGAGAGTGGACACATCCGAGATGATGCTATCTGCAACGCTTGCGCCATCGGTGCGAACCAGCGCGGCATCGATGAGCAGATCTGTTTTGTGGCCAAGGGTGAAGGAAGACGAAACACCCATCGAAATGCTCTGATGGGTTTCGCCCAGCTTTGTTGGGCTGTCATCCAGATAAGTGCTGCCGAGCAGGCCGTTTTTCTCCGTCAGCAAGCCAAGTGTGAGGCCCGCCGTCCAGCTATTGGTGAACTTGTGGGTGAGGCCTGCACCGATGGTTTGAGCATTTGCTTGCGTTAGCGCAGTGCTCGCGAGATCTTGCGTTTGCTCGGTTTGTGCCCAGCTCAAGGCAAGGCGGGTGGTTTTGTCGAGCTGCGTGCCATAGGCGCCGAATGTGCCACCTTCGCTGAAATTAAACAGTAGGTTTGAAACGCCCAGTGAGCTGGAGATAGAAGATGCGGCGGTGTCACTTCCCCAAAGCGCTGCGGCAAAAGATGCGCCAGCGGGAACGCCATAACCAGCGGAAACGGTTTCGCCTTTTGCATCCGTGAATGATGCAACCCAGCGTTGTTTTTCACCTTTAGTTTCGCCAAACATCGCCACGGGATTTTTCTCAGTTTCCACGCTGCCAAAGGCCAGCGAGCTGCCATCGGCAAAAGCGAGTGCGCTTTTGACAACTTTAGGGGCAGTCACGGCGGAAGCGGCGGCAGAAGTTGAGCCTTTTGCAGTGACAACGCTGGAGAGATCAACGAAGAAGTCGCGCGTAAAGCTGTCAAACGTCGTGTAGTTTTTTAGTTGGCTGGTGATGGAGGCGAGGTTGCCCAGAGCGCCTGTGGTCAGCATACTGCCCGTCAAAGTTTTGACGGCAACGGTTGTGCCGTTTGCGGTTTTGATGGTGAGGTCACCGATGGGTTGGAAAGCTTTGACCAGATTCACAAAACCGCTGCCATAAGTGGCATCCACACCACTTGCACCAAGGTCGGTGGCGGTGGTGGTGAGCACACTGCGCAGTGTGCCGTTGGTGAGTAGAATTTTCCAGCGAGCAGCGAGCAAGCCCGCCGCGCCCGCCACTTCTGGCGCTGCCATGGAGGTGCCAGACATTTGGGTGATGTAGCTATAGCCAGTTTGCGGTGTGCTGTAGTTACTAGCGCCAACAACATTCGAGCCTTGCGCCATCAACCACATATTTTTATAGGCAGTGGATTTATTGGTGGTGGAATTAAATCCAGCACTGCCGGGAGTGTTACTAAAAGAGCTAAGGTTTTTGTTCGCATCGGTGGAGCCAACCAGAATCATGCGGGCGATGGCTGCGTCGGTGAAGCCCCCAATATTTGCGCCCGCCGAGAAAGCTTGCGCTGCGTTGCCACCGGCGAACACGATGACGGCATTTTTGCTTGCGGCGTAGTTAATGGCACTGGCGAGGCTATTATAGAATGCGGATTGCTGCGCAGCAGAGCCACTTGGCCCAAGGCTGAGGTTCAGCACCTGCGCGCCGCGATCCACCGCATAGATGATACCTGCTGCCGTATCCACTGATGTGCCTGAGCCTTGCGCATTTAACACTTTGACCGCGATTAAATTGCCCGATGGTGCAACGCCAGACATGCTGGCCACCGAGTTGGAAACGCGTCCGATGATCTCGCTGGCGACGAATGTGCCGTGGCCATTGTCATCACTGGTGTTTGAGGCATTGGTGCAACGGCTGGCGCTGCCACCAGAGCCGATGCAGCTTGCGCTGGTAATGCTATTACCTGAAAAGCCGATCCATGGTTTGGTGATGCCGGTGTCGATGACACCAAAAGTGATGCCTGCGCCATTATTAGCATATCCTTGAATGGTGGCGGTAGCGCCGAGGAGGGCGTTTTGCGGAGAATAATTGGTTGGTGCGGCCTGCGATGGCGAGGAGAGAGAAAATGCCGAAACTGCAAGGGCTGCTGCCAACGAATTTTTCATACAATATGCTCCAATGGGTGAGGTGCTTATCGTTTAATTCTATGCCTCCCTCATGAATGGAGATTTAATTTTCAATACAATTTTAGGTAAATTTGATGTGGATTTTGTATAAAATAACGTTATTTATCAGGATATTGCATTCTCCTGTGCGTGTCCCGCAGCTCTTCCAAAAAATAAAAATCTAAAAAAATGTTTTTTTGGGCGTGGTTTTGTTTTCCTATCGGCTTGCAAGCGGTTATAACAAGGTATGGATGAAAATCGCCCCGATCCCGATGAGCTGCTAAGAAGTCTTGTTGCTGAAGAAGCAGAGACGGCAAACACCAGCACGCGCGGTAAACTAAAGATATTTTTCGGTGCTTGCGCGGGCGTGGGCAAAACCTATGCGATGCTTTCTGCTGGTAAATCGGCGATGGAAGAAGGCAAAGATGTGGTGGTGGGCCTTGTGGAAACGCATGGCCGCGAAGACACCAAGCGCATGCTCGAAGGGCTTTCCATTTTGCCCTCGCGCCAGATTCATTATCGCGGAACGCAGATCAATGAATTCGACATCGACGCCGCGCTGGCTCGCCGCGCGGGTTTGTTGTTGATTGACGAGTTGGCGCACACCAACGCACCGGGTTCACGCCACCCCAAGCGTTGGCAAGACGTAGATGAATTGCTCGATGCTGGTATCGATGTGTACACCACCATCAACGTGCAGCACTTGGAGAGCCTCAACGACGTGGTTGCGCGCATCACCGGCATCTGGGTGAAGGAAACGGTACCTGATGCGATTTTCGACAAGGCGGATGAAATTTCGCTGGTGGATATTCCTTCCGAAGAGCTGCTCAAGCGCCTGAAAGAGGGCAAGGTCTATATCGCGCCGGAAGCAAAAAAACGCGCGGCGCAGAACTTCTTCAAAAAAAGCAATCTGATTGCGCTGCGTGAGCTTGCATTGCGCCGCACCGCCGAGCGCGTTGATGCGCTGATGGACGTGTATAAAACCAAAGACGGCGGCGCGCAAAGCTGGAGTGGCGCGGATCGTATTTTGGTGTGTATTGGCCCCGATGCGCTGTCGTCAAAATTGGTGCGTGTTGCTAAGCGCATGTCCAGCGGTCTCAAAGCGCCATGGACTGTGGTCTATATTGAAAATGAACGCCATTATCGCCTGAGCAAAGATGGTCAAGAAGCGGTGGAACGCACGCTGCGCCTCGCTGAGCGCATGGGCGGAAAAACGGAAATATTGCAGGGGCAAAAAGCATCCGACGATATTTTGGACTATGCGCGCCAGCATAACATGACGAAAATTATCGTCGGAAAAATGCATAAATCGCGCTGGCGTGAAGTGGTGTCGGGAACGCTCGCTGACGAGTTGATGCGCGGCTCCGGCGATATCGACGTCTATGTCGTCACCGGCGACGCCGAAGGCAAAAAACTGACCAGCCTTTCCTTCTGGAAAACGCGCACCGCGTGGCAGAGCTATGTTGCCGCGCCGGTGATGACAGCGCTGTTTACGCTGCTGATGTTTCCGCTGCGGCAATATGTCGAGTCGGTGAATCTGGTGATGTTCTATCTCATCGGCGTGGTTACGGTGGCGCTGCGCTTTGGCCGTGGGCCTTCGTTGCTCGCCACATTCTTGTCCGCGCTCAGCTTCAATTATTTTTTCATCAAGCCCTATGAAACGTTCAAAATTACGGATGAACAACATCTGGTGACGTTCCTTGTGTTGCTGCTCACGGGGGTGGTCATCGGCTCGCAAACCGCGCGCTTGCGCTTGCAGGCAATCTACTCGCGCCGTCGTGAGAAAAACACCGCGACGCTCTTTGCGATGAGCCGTGAGCTGACCGCAAACCGCGGGAAGGTGACGCTTGCGCAGGTCGCCGCGCAGCACATTGCCGAAGTGCTTTCGAGCGATATTTTTCTGTGGCTGCCTGATGATAAGGACCAACTGCAAACGGTGGTGGCGGAAACGGATGACGACACGCAGGGCATGGACCCCGTGCGCGAAGAAAGCGTTGCACGTTGGTGCTTCACCCACAAACAAAACGCAGGCCTTGGAACCGACACACTGCCAAGCGCCAAAGCGCTCTATATCCCGCTGATTGGCTCTAGCGGATTGGTTGGCGTGATTGGCGCGATGCCGCGCGATGCCAGCGCCACGGCCTATAGCACCGATAACGTGTCGATGCTCGAGACATTTGCCAGCATCACAGCATCCGCGCTTGAACGCGCGGCGGCGGCGGAACTGGTGGAAAAAACCATCGTTGAATCCGAAAGCGAAAAGCTTCGCAATATTTTGCTCTCCTCGGTGTCGCACGATCTGCGCACGCCGCTTGCCGCCATTACGGGCGCGGCGTCCACGCTGCTTATCGAGGGCGATAAAATTGTTGAGGAATATCGCAAGGAACTGCTGCGCACAATTCACGAAGAAGGCGCGCGCTTAGCGCGCATGGTAACCAACTTGCTCGACGTGTCGAGCTTGGAGTCAGGTTCGGTGAAACTCAACAAAGAGATATATTTTATTGAGGAGCTGGTCGGCTCGGCGCTGATGCGTGTGGAGCAGAAACTCAAACAACACACCGTCATCACTAACATTGAACATGGCCTGCCGCTGCTACGCATCGACGGACTATTGATTGAACAGGTGCTCATCAACCTGTTTGAAAATGTCGCGGAATATACGCCCGTAGGCACAACAGTTACCATCAGCGCGAAGATTATCAAGCCCGATGTTCACATCATTATTTCAGATAATGGCCCGGGCCTTCCCGAAGGCGAAGAAGAGCGCGTGTTCGACAAATTCCACGTGACGCAAGCAGGCCGCGACCAAAAAGGCGGTGGGCTTGGCCTTGCCATTTGCCGAGGCATTATCGCCGCACATGACGGAAAAATCTGGGCGCAAAATGCTCCTGAAGGTGGCGCAATTTTCACCTTCACCTTGCCGATTAGAAGTCAGGAAAACGAATAACTACTTTACTTCATCCAACGCCAGATTCAGCAGCAATACATTCACGCGCTTTTCGCCCATGATTCCGCCTTCGGCGTGTTGCGTGACAAGTGCCTCAATGTCTTTGGGTTTCTTCCCACGCGCCTTGGCCACGCGCTCCACTTGGTAATTTGCGGCAGCGAGGCTGATATGCGGGTCAAGGCCGCTGGCCGATGCGGTGACCAGATCCACAGGGATTTTCAGCTTGTTCTTGCTGTCGGCTTTTTGCAGCGCTTCTAAGCGTTCATTGGCCGCTTCTAAGAGCTTTGGGCTGGCGGGCGAGAGGTTGGTGCCGGTGGAGGCAGACGCGTTGTAAAGCGGCGTGGTGGCCGACAGGCGACCCCAGAAATATTTAGGTTCATCGAATGATTGGCCGATGAGTTTTGAGCCCAGCACCTTGCCATCTTTTTCAATCAAACTGCCACCCGCTTTGCTCGAAAAAGCCGCTTGGCCAAAACCCAGAACTAGCAGTGGATAAACACCGCCGAGCAAGACAGTGAACAAAACCAGCAGCATCAAAGATGCGCGTACTTGCGAAACAAAACTATTTGGTTTTTGGGTCATACAGCTCCTATTGCGGTCAGCAGAAGGTCAATGAGTTTGATGCCGATAAACGGCACAAGAACGCCGCCAAGCCCATAGACGGTGAGGTTGTGGCGCAGCAACGCGGCCGCGCCCACTGGGCGGTAGGCAACGCCCTTAAGCGCTAAGGGAATGAGGCCGACGATGATGATGGCGTTGAAAATAACAGCAGAGAGAACCGCCGAAACCGGCGACGCCAAATGCATGATATCGAGCGCGCCAAGCTCAGGGTAGGTGCTGGCAAAGGCTGCCGGAATGATGGCGAAATATTTCGCCAGGTCATTGGCGATGGAGAATGTGGTGAGCGAGCCGCGCGTCATCAGCAATTGTTTCCCGATTTCGACAATTTCAATCAGCTTTGTCGGGTCAGAATCAAGGTCGATCATGTTGCCCGCTTCTTTGGCGGCCTGCGTTCCTGAGTTCATCACCACGGCAACGTCAGATTGCGCGAGTGCGGGCGCATCGTTCGTTCCGTCACCGACCATGGCGACCAGCTCGCCGCCTGCTTGCATCTTGCGGATGAGCTTGAGTTTCATTTCGGGTGTGGCCTGCGCGAGATAGTCGTCCACGCCTGCTTCTGCGGCAATTGCGCCAGCTGTCAGCGGGTTGTCACCGGTTATCATGATGCTTTTGATACCCATGCGACGCAGGTCGGTCAGGCGTTCTTTGATGCCAGTTTTGACCACGTCTTTGAGATAGACCACACCAAGTGTGCGCGCTCTGCCACCGTCGATAATTTCGGCGACGACCAGCGGTGTTCCGCCCATGCGCGCGATTTCTTCGACCTTGCGAGTGGTGAGGTCGGAGAGTTTTGCGCCCGCTTTGGCGAGGTGTTTTTCAATCGAATCGCCAGCGCCTTTGAGGATTTGGCGTGCGCCGATGCGAACGCCGGAAACGCGGGTTTCAGCCGAAAATTCGATGAACTCGCTGCCTTCGGGTGCGGCCAGCATTTCCGCTACTTCATATTTGCGGCGGGCGAGTGCCACGATGCTTTTGCCTTCCGGTGTGTGGTCGGCTAGCGACGAAAGCTGCGCCGAGTTTGCGAGCTCTTCAATCGTTGTGCCATCAGAGGGGAAGAACTCGGCGGCTTGGCGGTTGCCATGCGTGATGGTTCCAGTTTTATCCAAAAGGAGCACGCACACGTCGCCAGCGGCTTCCACCGCGCGGCCAGAAGAGGCGATGACGTTGGCGCGTAGCAAGCGGTTCATACCCGCGATACCGATAGCAGACAAAAGGCCGCCGATGGTGGTGGGCGCAAGGCAGACGAGCAGCGCCACCAGAACGGTGACGGAAACGGGCGTGCCGCTGTGTGCTTGTTCAACACTAAAGATAGAAAACGGCAGCAGCGTGCCGATAGCAAGCAA
>RFOF01000077.1 GCA_009926845.1 Alphaproteobacteria bacterium | reverse complement strand
TCGCATCGAGGTCAGCCTCGGTGATCACCCCGCGCTTTTTCAGGCGGGTGAAAATGTCAGAAAATTTGGTGGAGAGATTGTTGAACATTATGCCTCTGGTAACGTTAAGCGCTCTACTATTTTGCCCTGTTGTAGATGCAATTCTATGATTTCGTCAATGTCGGCTTTGGTTTTGGGGGAATACCAGATGCCCTCGGGGTAGATGACGATGCAGGGGCCAAGCTCGCAGCGATCCAAGCAGCCGGAGTTGTTGACGCGGGTTTTGGCGATGCCCAGCTCCTTGACGCGCATTTTCATATAATCACGTAATTGTTCGCCGTCTTTTTCAGCGCAGCAGCCACGCGTGTGGCCTGCCTCGCGGCGGTTGGTGCAGCAGAAAATGTGGTTTTGAAAGAACATTAGAGATTGTAGAAATACTTATACAGCGCGCTTTGTGCGAAGTTGAGCAGCAGCAGCAAAATAATCGGTGAGATGTCGATGCCGCCGAGGTCGGGAAGATATTTGCGTATGCGGCGCAGAACCGGCTCGCACAAACGATTCAGCGCGTAGCGGATTTTTTGCACCGCAGGCTGGAATGCGTTGACAACTTTGAACGACACCAACATCTCGACAATCACCCGCGCGATAACGCAGTAGGAATACAGATTGATAATCTGTGCAAATAAATCGATGAATGGATTGAGCATAAAAATTATGTCGCTTGTGCAAGTTGATGATCAAAATACTTGCTTAGCGCTTTGCGCAGTGGCTGTCCACGCATTTGACAATTAAGAGTCCACTCGTGTTCGGTTTTGCCCAGTTCGGCGTCATAGTCTGTCATGATGCGATGCGCCTCGGGCAGTTTTGTCCAATGCACCGCTGGATAGAGGTGGTGGGCGATATGATAATTGAAGTTGAGCACAAGAAATTTGCCGATAGGCCATGGCATGGGGGAGCAGGAACGAGAGAAGCCTGATTGCTCGTAATATGGGCGTGGGCCTTTGTGATCGTCGATAGGCGAGGTGAGGTGATGTGGGAGATTGAAAAATTCGATGAGCATCATATAGGCGTAAATGACGGGTAAGAATGCGAGCAAGAAATGTGTGCCTCGACTGGAAAACAACAAGACCGCAGCGATGACGACGATATAGGATGCGAGTGCGAGGATGGTATAGAGTTTGGCGCTGCCGTTCATTTTGCGTTCAAAAGGCATTTTCCACAACATGACATGTTCGTTCAGTGCGAAAATAGGAACCCACAATTTCCAGCAGGCCGACATGAAGGCGACCACCGCTGGATTGATAAGGTTAAAGCGTTTCATGGCGCGCTCGGTTGATGGCTCTTCAAAGCTGCCTGTATAGCGGTGGTGCATGGCGTGTTCGTAGCGGCGGGCGTAAAAGGGCAGGATGGCAAAAAATGCAAAAATATTGCCGCATATTTCGTTGTATTTCTTCTGTAGCAAGAATGAGCCATGACCGCACTCATGAACGATTAAGTAGGCATGGTTCATTTGTAATGCGAGCAGCGCAACGCCAAGTGCATATGAAAAAAAAGATTCAGCAAGGAGAAGGTGAATGCCAACCGCAAACATCAAGAGGTTCAGACCAATAATCACATAGCTCATCGCATAACTGCTTACGCGCAGCTGTTTAATGGATGTCATTGATTGTTTGTAGGTGCCAGCGTCCATGTTTCTGCTCCCGCTTTGTGTTTGGTGCTGAAAATTACAGGGCAGTGTAGGAGATTCATTGACCTTCGTCAATTTGGTGAAGGAGCTTATTGGGCTGTGTGTGGTGTTTTAGCAACGCTTGCGGGGGGATGAATCAGAAAACCCGCGGCATTAATATAATTTTAAGTATATCGTCTTATTGCTGCACATTGAGAAAACAAAAATAATAATAAAAATGTTTATGGGGGAATACATGAACCATTTATCCAAGACAACGGCACTGGCATCGCTTGGGCTTTTGCTTTGCGCCATGCCTGCGTATGCAAATGATATTGAGCCAGGCGATTTGTTGAATCTATCGCTTGAGCAGCTCTCAAATATTGAGGTGACTTCGGTTTCCAAAAAATCGGAAAAAGCGAGCGAAGCTGCAGCGGCTATTTATGTTCTTACGCAAGATGACATTCATCGCAGCGGCATGACCAATATTCCTGAGTTGTTGCGTCAGGTGCCTGGCCTTGATGTTGCGCAGTCTGGCTCACATCAGTGGGCGGTTAGCTCGCGTGGTTCTAATGATCAGTTTGCTAATAAAATGTTGGTGCTGATTGATGGTCGCAGTGTTTATACCCCGCTTTATTCGGGTGTGTATTGGGACGTGCAGGATACGCCGCTTGAAGATATCGAGCGCATTGAAGTGATTCGTGGGCCAGGGGCTACCGTGTGGGGCGCAAACGCCGTGAATGGTGTTATCAATATCATCACCAAAAGCGCTAAAGATACACAAGGTGCGTTTGTATCGCAGTCGGTTGGCAATCAGCTAAATTCAATGACCACCGCGCGTTACGGCACGAAATTGGGCGATAATGGTTTTGTTCGCGCTTATGCCAAGTATGACAATAACGATGAATTCAAAAACATGGCAGGTAGCGGTGCAAATGACGCCTGGGATAAAAAGCAAGGCGGTTTCCGCGCGGACTGGAAAGCTAAAGAGAGTGAGAAGTTCACTTTACAAGGAGATATTTACGAATCTGGCAACGACAACACGTTCAACTTGTTGCAAGCCAATGCCACCACGCTAGCTACGGATGCGCCTGAAAAAGCAAAGGGCGGCAACGTGCTTGGGCGTTGGGAGCACAATATCGCAAAAGATTCCGATATGACGCTGCAATTGTATTTTGATGAGGCTAAACGCAGCAACGTTGTTTACGAAAGTGATGTAAAAACATTCGACGTGGATGTGCAGCATGTCTGGACGCCGATTGAAGGCAATGAAGTGGTATGGGGGGCGGGTTATCGCCTTGTTAAAAGTGAATTTGAAGGCAACGCCAATACCGTTCTTGGGATTCCTTATATAACATTTACTCCTGATTCTCGTAGCGACAATCTGTTCAGTGCATTTATTCAAGATAAAATCACGCTTTTACCCAATTCACTTTTCCTCACTTTGGGATCAAAATTTGAGAAGAATGATTTTACTGGTTTTGAATATCAACCTAGTGGTCGCTTGACTTGGCTTGTGGATGATAAGCAGACAGTATGGAGCTCGGTATCACGCGCTGTACGCACCCCCAATTTTGCCAATACGAATGCGCAAGTGTTGACAGGCGTTGTTTCAGCTGGCCCATCGGTGTTCTTGGCGCGCAATAGCTCCAACACGCTTAATTCAGAAGAGTTGGTGGCCTATGAAGCGGGGTATCGCATTGAGCCCAGCAAGAAAACATCTATCGATATCGCGACCTATTACAATGATTACTCGCGCTTGATGAGTGGTGCGCTTGGGCCTGCGACGGGGCCATTCTTTGCGCCAGGTCCTGTGCCTTATTTCTTGCAAACAGTTGTGCCTACAAGTGTAGGGACGGGGCATTCATGGGGTTTGGAAACCTCGTTTAAATGGACGCCAACCTCTTATGCAGATTTGGCGTTTGGCTATTCGTTAGAGCAACTTAAATTTGATCAAGCCGAACCCGTCTATGGCTTCCCATTTGATGGTCGTTCGCCGCAACAACAATTCAACATTCGTAGCACCATCAAACTGCCGTATAATGTGGAATGGAGTTCAGCATTATACTATGTGGATGCGCTCAAGTTTGTGGATGTAAATACGGGCAATGAAATCGACGGCTATTATCGCCTGGATACGCGCTTGGCATGGCAGGCAATGGATAATCTGGAGCTGTCACTGGTTGGGCAGAATCTGCTTGATAACCAGCATCAAGAATTTTCTGGCTTCTTGTATCAGAACAGCTCGCAGGTTCCACGCGCCTTCTATGGCAATGTTTCGGTGAAGTTCTAGTTCGTGAAACGTAGCCCCTTACATTCGCGTCTTATTGCAAGCGTTTTAGCGTGTGCATTGCTTTTGCCTGCGGCTGCGCGTGCGGATGTTGAAAAGGCGTATTTGGTCAAAGCGGCGTTTATCTACAACTTCGTGAAGTTTATGGATTGGCCAGACGGTAAGGCCATCAACAAAAATTCAAAGATTGATATTTGCGTGCTTGGTTCTAGCCCTATGAGTGGCGCTGGGGCCATTTTTAAGCAAGCATCAACGGCAAAACTGACATTGAATCTAGTGGATGAAGCGGATGCCAACAGCGCCGTATCACATTGCCATGTGGTGTTTATCAGTGACGGAGAAGGGGATGCGCTGGCGGCGCTCAAAGGAAAGCCTGTGCTCACGGTTAGCGACTCAGAAGGGTTTGCAGAGCATGGGGGAATGATAGGCTTTGTCGTGGCTGACAATAAAATCAAAATTGTGGTCAATGCGCGGGCGGTGTCCGGCGCGGGGCTGAAAGTGGATGCGCAATTGCTCGAAATTGCGCTCAAGGTCATTGGGAAATAAAGCCATGACCCTGCTGCGATTCAAAAATCAATCGATTCGCCAGCGTCTGACCTTTATTATTATGGCTGTCTCCTGCGTATCCGTGCTGCTTACAACGCTGGCGATCTCCATCATTGGTGTTTATAATCTGCGCGCGAATATCATTGATGAGCTGGACGTTTCCGCTTCCATCGTGGGTGACCGCAACTCGGCAGCACTTTCTTTCGGTGCAGATTATAAAGAACAAGCTGAAAATAATCTCAATGTTTTCAGCGTTAAACGCACTATCATCCAATCTTGCTTATACGATAAAGATGGAGGACTCTTTGCGCGCTATGTCAGCGTAGAATATGAAGGAAAACGACTCTGTCCTGACAATTTGAGTGAGCGTGCGGTCATTGGTGGCGAGCACATTGAAATCATGAAGCACATCCTCAAAGCGCAGGATAAAATCGGCTATATTTATATCGAATCAACGCTTGAGCAGATTGATAAATATATTGAGAAACAAACTAGCATTGCTTTGCTGGTAAGCGTATTTTCCATGGTGCTGGCATACTTCCTGGCGGTGAGTTTGCAGCGCTCCATCTCACGCCCAATCCTCAGTCTTGCGGAAACAGCAAAGCAAGTGTCGCAGCGTAAGGATTATTCTATCCGTGCGGCGGCCATTGGTGATGCCAAAGAGGAGCAAAATAACGAACTGGTTATTTTGACCGATTCGTTCAACGAAATGCTCACCGAAATTGGTGCGCGCGAAACACAGCTCAAAAAGCAAAATGTAGCGCTGGAAAAAGCCAAAGACGCTGCAGAAAGTGCTAACCGCGCCAAGTCGCAATTCCTTGCCAATATCAGCCATGAGCTGCGCACACCACTGAACGCCATCATTGGCTTCTCATCCATTTTGATGAACCAGCTTTTTGGCGCCCTCGGCAATGAAAAATACCTCGAATATGCGCATGACATCAATGAGTCTGGCGCGCATCTTCTCAACATTATCAACGATATTCTTGATCTCTCGAAAGCTGAAGCAGGCAAGCTTGCTTTGTCTTATGAAGAAGTGCATGTGGGCAAGGCTATTCAAAAATGCGTCACGATTCTGAGTGAACGTGCACAAAAAGGTCAAGTGACGATCAACGCAGATGTACCTAAAATGCTGCCGCCGTTGATGGCAGATCGTCTGCGCTTTATTCAAATCATTCTCAATGTGCTTTCCAACGCCATCAAGTTCACCGCCGAATCTGGCAAAGTGGATATCACTGCGCGCTTGCGTGAAGAAAATGGTGGTGCGAGTGATTTTATTATTACCATTGAAGACACGGGTATTGGCATGTCGCGCGAAGATGTCGATAAGGCGTTCCAAAGCTTTGGGCAGGTGGACAGTGGCCTCAACCGCAAATATGAAGGCACTGGCCTTGGCCTGCCGCTGACCAAAAAGTTGATGGAATTGCATTATGGCGTCATTGCTATCGCTAGCGAAGTGGGTAAGGGCACCTGCGTGACACTTACTTTCCCCGCTGTTCCACTGGTGGAAGTGGCGATGGAAAACGAATAGTAAGGACAGCTTATGGCCTATTGGCTTTTAAAATCTGAACCCTCGGCATGGTCATGGCAGCAGCAAGTGGCCGCTGGCGCAAAAGGAACGTTCTGGAACGGTGTGCGCAATCACCTCGCCAAGCAGAACATGATGAAAATGAAAAAGGGTGACCTTGGATTTTTCTATCACTCCAACGAAGGCAAAGAGATTGTTGGCGTGGTCGAAATCATCCACGAGAGTTATCCTGACCCGACGGCTGAACTTGGCGAACCTTGGGTGGTGGTGGATGTGAAGGCCGTAAAGCCGCTTAAAAAGCCGGTGACGCTGGCAGATGTCAAAGCCGAGCCACGCCTTGCGACCATGTCGCTGGTCACCTCCATGCGCCTTTCCGTGCAGCCGGTGACGGATGCGCAGTGGAAACTGATTTGCAAAATGGGTGGAATTTAATGGCTGCAATTTGACACAATTGCGCATTCAAAAAGTTTTGCATCAACGCGGAAAAACTTCGAACTGGATTTGGGAGTTTATAACAGCATTAAAACACCTGAGCCATTCACTGAGAACCGCCAATTTTTAATATGATATCAATAATAGCATATACGGAGGCTACCAACCCTATAACTTTAGCAAGTACGTGGTCAGTAGCACGCTCAATACGAATAAAGATAGTCGCCTTTTCAGTTTTAAGTTTTCTATCAAGTGTTAATTCCAGCACGTCTCCAAAGAAATTCACTTTGCTTAGAGTGGAACCATGAAGTCTTGCGTACTCAGAGTTCTTAAATAATTCAACTTCCTCTATTCCAGGAACAAAATCTCTTCTTATGCCACCATTTGCTTCCATTAATTTTGGTATATGGGGTATAGAAACGTAATTTTCTCCATATAATCCGAAAAGAGTGCCGGCGATATTTATTCTGTCTTCAACATCAATATGCGGCGCACTTTTGCCCGTTAATATGTTGTATCTATGGGCTAAAGTCTCGAACCCATAATGAATATTCTTCATATTCCAGTGAAGCCATATGTGACCAGATTTATTCCGAACAAAATCATAGAATTCTTCAAGTAGTAGCTTTTCGATCTCATCAAAATTTTCTTTGATTTTATCTTTATCAATGTGGTGTTTCTCCGCAGTTAAATGAGCAGCAAAACTTATAGTTTGTTCTTTGTCAAAATCCTTAACCACAATATTAGAAATGCTAGGTGAAAGTCCTTCACGATCATCATATAGGCTCTGGCAAGCGTAGTGAATTACAAGGCATTTTTTGCGATGCTTTTTAATTTTTTCTAATGCACTGCGAGCGCGATTGTAAGCAGTCCCCATATTTCAATCCATTTGGCTTGGGTTCTGTTAGAACCGTTTACGTCATTGTACTTGCTAAATTCTAGGTATCAACAAACAATTTCGGCTTCGGCGCCAACAGCTCACCGAAATTTAAAACCAGAGCCAACTCAGGCTTCCACGCGGAATCGAACCGCGTTTATAAATACTACTTCGGAAGTGGTGCCCCGAGCCGGAATCGAAGCCCGCCTTGCGCGGGGATCTGAAGCCACAGAACTGCGGCCTTACAGAAGTGGAATATTCTTCACATCGTTATGCTCTGGGCTTTTGCCCTAGATCCCCGCGCAAGGCGGGGATGACAACAAAAAAAAAGAGGCAGGAGATTTTTCTCCTGCCTCTTGTCTTGTCATCCTCGCGAGGCATTGCCGAAGCGGGGATCGTTCAGTATGGGCACGAGATCCCCGACGGCACAACGTGCCGCCGAGGATGACGAAAACAATTAGAAATCCATACCACCCATGCCGCCCATACCGCCCATGCCACCTGGAGCGCCACCAGCAGGTTTTTCCTCTGGCAGTTCAGCGATGATAGCTTCGGTGGTGATAAGGAGCGATGCAACCGATGCAGCGCCTTGCAGAGCAGCGCGAACTACTTTTGCAGGGTCGATGATACCGGCTTTAATCATGTCGCAATAATCAAGCTTTTGCGCATCGAAACCATAGTTGGCTTCTTTGCTGTCGAGCAGTTTGCCTGCAACGACTGCGCCATCGAGGCCAGCGTTCTCAGCAATCTGACGGATAGGAGCTTGCAGAGCGCGGCGGATGATGTTGATGCCGGCTTTCTGGTCTTCGTTTGCGTATGCAATTTTATCGAGTGCACGCGAAGCGTAGAGCAGGGTGGAACCGCCACCTGGGACGATGCCTTCTTCAACGGCAGCGCGGGTAGCGTGCAGAGCATCGTCAACGCGGTCTTTGCGTTCTTTTACTTCAACTTCCGAAGAGCCGCCCACTTTCAGGACAGCCACGCCGCCTGCGAGCTTCGCGAGGCGTTCTTGCAGTTTTTCA
>RFOF01000076.1 GCA_009926845.1 Alphaproteobacteria bacterium | reverse complement strand
GTGAACATCAAGTCGCGCGTTGATTCGCAAATTGTTGATGTGCTGTTTCACGATGGTGACAATGTGAAGCAAGGGCAAACGCTGTTCAAACTGGATGACCGAGCACTTCTGGCGCAGATGAAGCAGCTGGAAGCCAACGTGCAGAAAGAAAAAGCACAGCTGGAAAATGACCGCCTGCAATATCAGCGCTCGCAAAAACTCATCGCCACCAAAGCTGTTTCGCAATCACAACTGGACACCACCAAAGCGGCGTATGAATCGCAAACAGCCAATGTTTCTGCCACGCAGGCTAGCCTCGATAATACACGAGTGCTGCTTTCTTATACTGCCATCACCGCCCCTATTTCTGGTCGCGCCGGAACCATAAACGTGACGCGCGGAAACAATGTGAAAGCTAATGACGCACAGGCACTGGTAACCATCAACCGCGTGCAGCCCATCCGCGTGCAGTTTGCAATTCCTGAGCGTTATTATGCAGCAGTCAAAGCACAAATGGCAACCGGCAGCGCGACCGTGGAAGCGCGCCGCGAAGATGTCAAAGATGCGGCCACCGGCAAGCTCGAATATATCGACAACACGATTGACCCGAACACTGGCGCATTTGCCGCCCGCGCTGTTTTTGAAAATGCGGATGAGGCGCTGTGGCCGGGTATGTTCGTGCAAGTTGCACTGAATCTTGGCGCAGAAAAAGCAGCGCTCACCATTCCCTCTGTGGCGTTACAAGGTGATGAAAATGCGCATTTTGTGTTCAAGGTCGATGCGGCTAAAAAAGCCGTCAAAACCCCTGTCACCCTATCCGCTACCCACGGCACCACCGCCATCATCAGCGATGGGCTTGCCGAAGGCGATGCGGTCATTGTCGATGGTTTATTGAAAGTGACTGACGGCGCAACGGTTGCTACAGGGGCTACCACGGGCGCACCATGAACATCTCAGAATTTTGCATTCGCCGCCCTGTTTTCACCACGCTCTTGATGCTGGCGATTGTGGTCGGCGGTTGGGCAGGGTTTAACAGCCTCGCCGTTTCCGCCCTGCCGCGCGTGGATTTCCCGACCATTCAGGTCACCGCCAATCTTCCCGGCGCGAGCCCTGAGACGATGGCCAGCTCGGTTGCCACGCCGCTTGAGCGCCAATTTTCCACCATCGCGGGCATTTCATCGATGACCTCGTCGAGCTTCCTCGGCACCACCAGCATCACGCTGCAATTTGATTTAGATCGCAACATCGACGGCGCGGCGCTCGACGTACAAACCGCCATTTCCGCCACGCTGCGCCGCTTACCACAGGAGATGCCCTCACCGCCATCCTTTCAGAAAGTAAACCCCGCCGACCAACCAATATTTTTTATCGCTATATCCTCAGACAGTGTGCCCATTTCCAAGGTGAATGAATATGCCGACACGCTGCTTGGTCAGCGCATATCAACGCTTCCGGGTGTAGCGCAGGTGCAGATATATGGCGCACAAAAATATGCCGTGCGCGTGCAGGCAGACCCAAAAACACTCGCGGCTTATGACCTGAGTTTTACCGATGTGCAAAATGCGCTGAGCGCGGCAACATCCAACAAACCAATGGGTGTTATCAGCGGCAGCAAACAGCTCTACAGCATCACCGTTCCCGGCCAGCCCGACAGCGCCGATGGCTTTCGCCCACTCATCGTAACGTGGCGAAATGGCGCGCCCGTGCGCCTTGGCGACATAGCCAGCGTCAGCGATTCGGTGGAAGACACGCGCTCCATGGGCAATATCGACGGGAAAACTTCCGTTGTGCTCGCCATTCAGCGCCAGCCTGATGCCAACACCATCGAAGTGGTGCAGCGCGTGCGCGACCTGCTGCCGGTGTTTCGCGCGCAAGTGCCCGCTTCGGTCACGCTCACCCCCATGTTTGACCGCTCGATTTCCATCCGCGATTCTGTGCATGACGTGCAGTTTACACTTGTCCTTACCATTGCGCTTGTGGTGCTGGTCATATTCTTATTCCTGCGCAAAGCCCGCGCCACGCTGATTCCCGCGCTCGCGGTTCCCTTGTCCATCATCGCCACATACGGCGTGATGGCGCTGCTCGGCTTTTCTATCAACAACGTATCGCTGCTCGCCATCACCTTGTGTGTTGGCTTTGTGGTCGATGACGCAATCGTGATGCTTGAAAACATCATGCGCTATATCGAAGAAGGCATGAAGCCTTTTGACGCAGCCATCAAAGGCTCACGCGAAGTCGGGTTTACCATCGTGTCGATGACCGTTTCCTTGGTGGCGGTGTTCATCCCCGTGCTCTTCATGGGCGGCATCGTGGGGCGCCTGTTCAGTGAATTTGCCGTGACCATCAGTGTCGCTATTTTGGTGTCAGGTTTTGTATCCCTCACACTGACACCAATGCTGTGCAGCCGCTGGCTGAAGCCCGTGAGCCACAATGATATTGAATCTGGTTGGTCAAAAAAACTAGAACGCATGTTTGAAAGTCTGCTCGGTGTTTATACGCGCAGTTTGCAAGCCACACTGCGCCATCCACGCGTGATGCTGTTTGTCACGCTGGCCACATTAGTTGCCAGCGTTTTCGCATTCGTCTCCGCCCCTAAAGGTTTTTTCCCGCTGGAGGACACGGGCTTTGTGTTCGCTTCCACCGAAGCTGCGCAAGATATTTCCTATGAAGCAATGGTCGAAAAACAAAAACAAGCGGCAGAAATTATCCGCGCCGACCCTGCGGTTAAGAATGTGTTCTACGCGGTGGGTGGCGGGCGTGGGGCGCTGAACTCTGGCCGCATTTTCTTTGGCCTCACCCCTCGCAGCGAGCGCCCACCTGCAGGCGCCATCATCACCCGCCTGCGCGAAAAACTGAGCAGACTGCAAGGCATCAACGTGTTCATGCAGCCCGTGCAGAATATTCAAATTGGCGGCCGACTCTCCAAGGCGCTCTATCAGCATACGCTGCAAGGCAGCGACTTAAGCGAACTTTATAGTTGGGCTTCGCAACTGGAACAAAAGGTGCAAAAAGCTGATGGATTTATCGACGTCACCACCGATTTGCAGCTGAAGAGTTTGGAAGCGCGCCTCAACGTTGATCCCGATAAAGCAGCGCGCCTTGGCCTGACATTTGACGATGTTCACCAAGTGCTTTACAGAGCGTTTGGCACGGCGCAGGTGGCCACGCTTTACACACCGTCGAATGACTATGCGGTGATATTGGAAACCAGCGCCGACACGCAGCGCACGCCGGACGATATGAAGAATTTATATCTGCGAAATAACGCTGGGCAGCTTGTTCCGCTAGAGGCCATTGCCACCGTTAGCCAAGGCACAGGGCCGCTTTCCATCAATCACCAAGGCCAGCTTCCGTCGGTCACGTTGTCGTTCAATTTAAAACCGGGCGTTGCGCTTTCTGACGCGGTCGAGCGCATCAAAACCATCGAAACTGAAATGAAAATGCCTGACACCATCGCCACCAGCTTTTCAGGAACCGCAGCAGCGTTTCAGTCCTCCTCCGCGGGTCAGGGTATGTTGTTGCTGTTTGCCATTCTCGTTATCTACATTATTTTGGGCATGCTATATGAAAGCTTCATCCACCCCATCACCATCATCTCTGGTCTGCCATCGGCCGGCCTTGGAGCCATCGTCACCCTCATGCTATTTGGCATGGATTTGAACGTCATCTCCATCATTGGTATTGTGCTCTTGATCGGCATCGTAAAGAAAAATGCCATCATGATGGTTGATTTTGCGGTCGCCGCGCGGGGCGAAGGCAAATCCGCCGAAGACGCTATTTTTGAAGCCTGCACGCTTCGTTTTCGCCCTATCATGATGACCACCATGGCTGCTATTTTCGGCACACTCCCCATCGCCATCGGCCTTGGAGCGGGCTCCGAACTTCGCCAACCCCTTGGCGTGGCGGTCGTCGGCGGGCTAATCACCTCGCAGTTGCTGACGCTCTACATCACACCGGTTATCTATCTTTATCTGGAAAAATTACGCCGCAAACCTGCCGCTTAATGCGCTGGCTCTTCTGGCTCGCCGTAGAGTTTTTCGAGCAATTTAATATCCGTTTTGCCTGATGGTTTTGGCGCGCTGCCTTCTTTTGGAAGGTCCTTTGGCGGCTGCTCGCCCTGCAAAATAACGGGCTGAGTTTTTGGCGCAGGATCCCCCAAAATAATCGGCGATTTTTTGAATTGGCCATATTCCACGCTGTCTCCCGGGACTATGACACGCTTTTCGCATAGCCCAGCCTTGAGGAATAAAAATGCGGAAATGGGCTCGGCGGGAACGATCTCCTGCGCCAGTTCTGCAAGCTGAATATTGGGCACGATCTGCGTGATTTTCCCCTCTTTATCGAGGAACAAAATATCCACCGGAGCATATTGCGCCGAGCGCACAATCGGCGGCTGCGAAGGCGCACCAAACATGAGAAGAACCCCGCTATTTTCATCATAATTGGTGAGGTTAAACCAACCTTCTTGCTGATAGAGCGAACGACCGTCGCGCACCTCAACATCCAACATCAATTTATTATTTTCAACTGCCTGCTGCTGCTGCCATGGCAAGAGCGAAGGGTCCAGTTTCAAATGCGTGCGCAGGATAGAAATTTGCGTGCGGCTATAGGCAAATCCAGCATTTTCCGCCTGAGCAGGAAAACTCATCATCAAACATACAAGCGCGTAAAAAAATTTCATAACATTATGGTACAAATATCTCATGTTCCACGCGGTCACCCACGCGGATATTTTTTTCCGCCGCCACACCACCGGCTAGCTCCAGCACAGCCAGCACGGGGGTGTCCCTGCTGATAACTTTTGTGGAATTTGGCGTTGTCATCGGCGCAATATACACAATGTGGCCAGCGCTGTCGATAAAGAGCATATCCAGTGGAATTTCCGTGTTTTTCATCCACATGCGCATCACCCGCTCTGGCGATTGTGGGAAAAGCATGCCTTCATTTTTGGCGAGCGTCGCGCGGTGCATCAGCCCTTGTTCTTGCTCTTCCCTGCTTTGCGCCAACTCCACTGTGAAGCGATGGGTTGCCTTCTGACTGATAATCTTTAGCGCACTTTTCTCCAGCGCACTGGCGGGAGAGGCTACCCAGAACATTAAAATTCCTAGGGTTATCGCGGATAGTGTTACAATTTTTAGCCATTTTGTCATAAAAATAGACTATCTGAAGATGGTAAATTTGGATATAATGAAGTTATGGCAGTTCGATTTTTCAATGGTGGCCGTGATAATAATGGGAAGAAAAGTCCTGCTAGCGAGCTCATGCGCCTTGAAATGCAAAAAAAAGGCAAGCTATCTTCTGTCGATCGATATAAATTCCTGCTGCAGAAAAAGCTTCAGGCCAGCAAAGAAGAAGCCATGCTAAAATCCAGCCACAATGGTTTTTCCTTACCAGGCACTAAATCTGGCGCGCGCACCATGTCTAAAAAAGCAGAAGACGCACTCAAGCAAATTGCTATGAAAAAAGCAGCCAAACAAGCCAAAGTAATGCGCCAGATGGTCGTGGTGCAGCCTAAAAACTGGTATAATGGCAGCATCGACAAAAAAGGTAAAATTCGCGACGTTGCAGGTAATTACGTCGGTAAGGTCAACACCAAAAATGGAAAAATCGGTTTTTTTTCTGGCTTTGAAAGCGGCAAATACAAACCAAAATCGCTAGCCACTGAGCTATTCATCCAAGATTCTATCAACCGCTACAGCCCCTATTTCATCAACCTGCGTAAAATGCAGCAAATGCAGCAAGGCATGTATCCAATCGTCGGTCTTCCCGATCAAGACGTTATCAATCTCTATGGGCGCACTGCCTCCTCTGCGCCCCAACAAATCACCAATGTGTTTGGAACAGATCAAGATGGTGTGCAGCGTACAAATGTTGGCGTCACCGCGTGGGGTGCGGTCAGTGACAACGTCTGGGGCAACTTCGCCGACAACGCGTGGGGAACGATGGTCGACAACGTCTGGGGCACCACCGAAAGCAACGTCTGGGGCGGCATCGGCGGCAACAGTTTATGGGGCTACAAAGGTGTCAAAATGTGGGGCACAGGCAACGGCACCAACTATCTGGCCAGAATCGCAAGTGCTGTCGCTGCTATTTTTGGTTTACGCCTCAGCCGCAGCGAGCGCTCCAACGCCCGCACAAGCGGTGGCAGCACGGGTGGCTCGGGTCGCACAGGTGGGAATGCTCCGCGCACCGCCGCTCGTTCATCGAGGTAGAGCATGCTAGAATTCATTCTCACAGGGTTGCTCGGAGCGCTTTTAATCGCGGCGTGCTGCCTGAATATTTATGAACTGCTGCGCCATGCGTGGAGCCTGCTGCCCCGCCTCACTTGGCCGCCTCATGTGCGCGTGCTCGCCGTGGTGGCCAGCATGTTTCTTGCCCACATTATCAACATCTGGCTGTTTGGCTTTGTTTATTATGTCCTGCATTATTATGAATTGGGAACACTCACCGGCGCGGAAATCAGCAACGGCCACTACAAGTTGGATATTTTTGGCTGCCTGTATTTTTCGGCAGTTATTTATTCCACGCTTGGCCTGGGCGACATCACCCCACAAGGCGCACTGCGCATGATAACCGGCGTAGAAGGCCTGACCGGCTTTATCCTCATCGGCTGGACAGTGTCATTTACCTATCTGGCGATGCAGAAATTCTGGGAACTTCCACATCGAAGGAAGTAGTTGAATGGCGTTCATCAAAACAGTATAATTTGTGTAATTTTCCCTTCACAAACCCTTCGTTTTGCCCTATAATATAGGCGTTGCTTCGGCAACTATGGTGATAAACGTAAGTCAGAATAAACGGATTGGACCCGGGGGCAGAACCCGGCAGCTCCACCATAGAATTGGTTGCATATGCAACCCAACTTATGGGGCTGAATTAGGCTCGACAGCCGTAGTAAAGGTCTTATCTTTGCCCGCGATGATACTGGCGTAATCAGATCAAACACATAAATGCTAACGATAACGTTGCATTTGTTGCTGCTAACGACAACACCGTCGTAGAAGTTGCTGTAGCTGCCTAACGGCACTCAGTCGCTCTAGTGAGTAACACGGCCCGGGGGGAGCCGGGTAACAGAATCCCCCCACCTTCGCCAGTGGGTTGTGAGGTGATAAGGTGATGGGGGAAAGCATCAGTAGATTTTCTAACAACTTTGCCTTATAATGCCCTTATAACCTAATCACCCCATAACCTTATAACCCCATAAATTATGCCCCAAGATTCATTGAACTATCCCGTTTTTATTGACCAAGCCATGCGCGGTGTCGTGCGTGAAGTACTGCGCAATGTCAGCGCTAATGGCCTTCCGGGCGATCATCATTTCTTCATCTCCTATGCCACGAATTATCCGGGCGTGAAGATGTCCGAGCAGCTCAAAAGCCGCTACCCTAAAGAAATCACCATCGTGCTGCAGCACCAGTTCTGGGATTTTAAAGTCGAGGAACATCAGTTCGGCGTGACGCTCAGCTTCGGCGGCGTGCCAGAAAAACTCGTGGTGCCGTTTGCGGCGCTGACGGCGTTTGCTGACCCGAGCGTAAAATTCGGCCTGCAATTCCAGCAGACCGAAATGTTCGGTGCGGAAATTGTCAGCACTGATGCCATGTCGGGCAATGATGATGACCATTTATAAGATTCCTCGACTGCACTCGGAATGACAAACTCCCCCTTCTCCCTCGCCCTTGAACAAGCACGACTCGCCGCCGCTTGCGGTGAAGTTCCGGTCGGAGCAGTGGTCGTCAACGCCGCTGGGGTAATTCTCGCCCGCGCACACAATCTCACTGAAACTGACAAAGACCCCTGCGCGCATGCGGAGATACTGGCCATTCGAGCAGCGTGCAAAGAACTGGACGACGAGCGGCTGACCGGCTGCGATCTATACGTCACGCTCGAGCCCTGCCCCATGTGCGCACAGGCCATCAGCTTTGCCCGCATCCGCCGCGTGTATTTTGGTGCCTATGACGTCAAGGGTGGCGGCGTAGAAAACGGCGCGCGCATTTTTGCGCAAAGTAGCTGCCACCACACACCGGAAGTCTATGGCGGCATGCACGAAAGTGAATGCAGCGCACTGCTCAAAGATTTTTTTAAAGCTAGGCGATAGTGATGTTAAACGGCCTTCCCTTTAAACTCACACAAATCACGCAGGATACACTCGCTGCATTTAGGTTTGCGCGCGACGCAGGTGTAGCGGCCATGCAAAATAAGCCAGTGGTGGGCGTGGAGTTTATATTCAGCGGGTACGATTTTCTCCAGCGCATCGGCGGTGGCGTCCGCCGTGCTGGTTTTGCATAGTCCTAAGCGATTGGCCACACGAAACACATGTGTATCCACCGCGATAGTGGGAACACCCAGCGCGCAGTTGAGCCACACATTGGCCGTTTTTCGCCCCACGCCCGGAAGGCTTTGCAGCGCATCCAGCGAAACGTCCAGCCGCTTCTTCACTGTGCGGGGGTCTGCCTGCACCAACTCGCCAATCTCCCTGAGCGAGAACCTGCGGTAGTACCGCAGCCGGATGAGGGTACGGGCTTTCGCGGGGAGCCTTTGGATGGCACGCTGTATGCGGACGTTGATGCGTTCGTCCGCTGCTGCCAGCGACTCTGCCAGTTCCATTGGCACTCTCTGCGCAGACCCGTAGT
>RFOF01000075.1 GCA_009926845.1 Alphaproteobacteria bacterium | reverse complement strand
TAAAACCGCAGGAGAAGCTGGAAAATGGTGCTTTTCCCGGCGCCGCTTGGGCCGACGAGCGCGATGCGTTTGCCGGCTTCCACATGTAAATTAAAATCCGAAATGGCGGCGGTATCTGGTCTTGCGGGGTAGGTGAAATTCACGCCGGAAAAATCAATCGCCACTTTCTCGCTCGGCGTAAAATCCGCGTTGCCAGAAGTGATAACGGGTTTCATTTCCAAGAGTTCGCCAATGCGCTCGGCGGCGCCTGCTGCGCGTTGCAGGTCGGCGATGACCTCGCTGATGGCGCCGACTGCGCCTGCGACCACCACCGAATAAAACACAAACGCGGAGAGCTGCCCGCCGCTGATATGGCCGGAGAGCACGTCTTTTCCGCCGAACCACAGCACCGTGACAATCGCGCCAAACACCAGCGAAATGACGAGCGCAGTGAGGAACGCGCGCGTGCGAATGCGCCCGAGGGATGCGCCGAGCGCCTCGCTTACATGCACGCCAAACCGCGTTGTTTCATGTGGTTCAAGAGTGAAGGATTGCAACGTGCGAATCGCGCTCAAACTTTCTTCTGCGTGCGCGGAAATGTCAGCCACTTTGTCTTGCGCGTTTCGCCCGAGAATGCGCACGCGTCGCCCCAGCATGATGATGGGGATGATGACCAGTGGCGTCATCAAAAACACATAACCGGTCAGACGAGCGCTGGTGACCAACAACAAAATAAACCCGCCGATGAACATCAAACTATTGCGCACCGCCACCGAAATGGAGCTGCTAATAACGGTTTGCAGCAGCGTGGTGTCGGTGGTCAGGCGCGAGAGCAACTCGCCCGTGCGCGTGGTTTCAAAGAAGGAAATATCCATGGCAATGAGGCGGCGATAGACGTCATTGCGGATGTCGGCGACGACGCGTTCACCGAGCCACGACACCAGATAAAAACGGCTGTAGGATGCAAAGGCGAGCATGAGCGTGACGGCGATGAGAATTAAAAACGCCATGTCGAGGAAGTGGGAATTATTCTTGCCGATGCCTTCATCAACGAGGAAGCGAAGGCCGCCACCCATCGCGAGCACCGAAGACGAGGTGAAAATCAATGCCACCAGCGCGCCAAAAATCTGCAGGCGGTAAGGACGCAAATAGCGCATCAGCGGGCGCAGGCTCTTTACGTCACCTTTGGGGCGTTGCTCTACCGGTTCTTTTTTTCTCGCCATTAGAACACCACCTCAATGTTGCCGAGTGTTTTTAGTTCGCCTGCAACGAACGAGAGCAGCTCGCGCCCATCGGCTAGCGCCCATTTTTCATCCATGTAGGAAAAATGCAAACCGCCAGAGGCGGGTGATGAAACCCACATCTGGCGGCTTGGTGCATGTTTGCTGACCAAATACTGCTTGCCAGAAGAAAGCGCAATCGACAGCACAGAACCCTCGAGATCGACCTCGATGTCGCCCGTGCTATCGGCGTCTTCCAGCGCATCGGCCATTTGTTCAAGCAGTGCGTCGGCCAGCGTATGAAATTCACTTTCTGTCATCATGCCAGCAGTATTAGACCTGCTGGCGCAATGATTCAAGCCTTAGTAGTTGGCGCGCAGGCCAATATATCCCGCTATCCCCGTGCTGTTATAGGTGCGTACTTCTTGATAATCTTGGTTGAGCGCGTTGTCTATACGCCCCGTCAGAGCCAAATTTTTGTTTAAATCATAGCTGCTGTTGAGATCAAGCACAGAGTAGGATTTGTTGATTTGCGGGCCATATTGCGTATCGAGTTGTGGTGAAACATAGCGCCAAGTGCCGCCAACATGTAGTTCTTGCGTTACATCAAGCTGTGAACCGAAACTAAACGTGTTGTGTGGGCGACGCGGCAAGACGCGGTCTTTGCTTTCGTCCTCTGCAAGCAGGTAGGTGTAGGTGCTATTGATTCTCCACGTGGGTAAGATTGCGTAGTCAGCGGCTACTTCTACACCTTGCGTTTTTACATTGGGGATATTGATATAATCGCTTACCGGATAATCAATAAAATTGGTGTAACGATTATCAAATAGCGTGATATCAATATTTGCTTTTTTATTTAAGAATGCTTGCTTAACGCCAAAATCAAAACCTTTAAGCTCTTCTGCTTTAAGATTTTCATTGCCACCGAAAGCATAAAATAGTTGGAAAAGTGTGGGGTTATTGACAGCTGTTCCATAGCTTGCGTGCAGGGTCGTTTCTGTTTGAGGGAAATGATGCACACCGGTGACACGGTAGGTGTTATGCGTTCCAAACCTGTCGTTGTCATCATGGCGTCCGCCAAGAGTGAGCGTTGTATCTTCGCCGATACCCAATAAATATTGACCAAATAAGGAGTTATTCTCAATACTTTTATTGAGGGTGGTTGTGCTAGAACCATCAAAATCACTGGTATGTGCTATTTGTTTTTCTGTATTCACCCCCAAAGTGAGTATATCGCGTGCGCGCAGAGATAGATTGCCTTGATATTCAGCGCTTCGGGTGATGCCTTCAAGTGTGGCAATTGGTGTAAAGCCGCCTATTTCAGTAGCTACGGATTTGCTGTTGGAAGCTTGCACCGAGAAAATATTTTCTAGTTTTTTATCAAATGTCAGCAAGCGCGCTTCTGTTTTACCGGAGAGCACCTCTTTATCCTGCAACCCTTGTAAATTCGCATTAAATTGGTCGTATTCAGCATCCAAATGCGAATAATTTCCGCTTACTGCAAAACTTAAATTATCCGTTGCCTGATAGCCCACACGTGCATTGGCATTTTGAGAATCAGAGCCATCATCTCGTATTAAATTTGCCGCTTTGCGAGGAAATCCATTCGTTTCAAAATTACTTAGGCTAAGTGCATAATCAAACTTATTCTGGCTGCCTGAAACGCCGATATTTTCGCGATGCGTTTCGTAAGAACCTGCTTCTACGAGGCCAGTCCAATGCGCAGGTCCACTGCCCTTTTTGGTAATGATATTGACGACGCCACCCATCGCTTTGCTGCCATAGAGTGCGCTTTGTGGGCCACGCAGCACTTCAATGCGTTCGATACCATCCGTGCTAAGCGAGCTAAAATCAAATGCATTATCGACATTGCTTGTATCATTGACGCGCACACCGTCGATAAGCACCAGAACTTGGCCAGGCGTTGAGCCGCGCAGCTTGATTTGCGATGCGCTGCCTGCGCCGCCATTGCGGGTAATGGATAGGCCGGGCACGGTGGTCAGTACATCGACCACTTGTGATTGACCACTGCGCGCAATATCATCGCTGGTGATGACGGTGACGGAACTGCCGACTTTGTCGATAGGCGTTGCAACGCGCAGTGGCGTCACCGTAATAACGGGTTTGACACCTTTGGTGATAGGGGTGATTTCATCGGCAAATGCAGAAGAAAAAATGAAAGTGGAAACTAAACACGTCGAAAAAAGGAGCGCAGAACGCTTCATAAAAAATACCTCATGTTGCGCAGAAGACAAAAATTGTCCGCCGCAGTTGAAACAGCATGCACGAAGCGATATGGAAATTTTGGCTAGGCCAACCACAACGCAAGCGTACAAAAACGCTGCGTCTGCGCAAACAGAACTCTGCCCACTGGTATCCTCCGTCCAACGGTAGCGAGACGCTCATTGCGGCAGGTCTCCTGACTCACGGCTGTGGATTGCTCCACCCTTCGACACCTTCCCAGCTTGCCTATAGGCTCACCAGTGGTATCACGTCGAAGTTACGACCGTTTACAGTTGCGGGGACAGTCGCCGAATTACACGGCATTCCCTTTTTATCCATGTTGCCATGGAACCATCAATGTGCCCCTAGGGGATAGTATTTTGAGGTAATTGTCAAATCACTTGCTGAAATCAGCTTCCAGTGTGGTTTTCAGTTTTTCTACCAGCTCGGCGTCGGCCTCGATCATCGGCAGCTCATGCATTTTGGTGGGGGCTTGCCAGCGCAGCGCCATATGCTCGACCGCGCGTGGCTGATTTTTCCATGTGCGCAGTATGTAAACTGGCATCAGCAGGTGAAAACCAAACTCGGCCACATAATCATGTGAAAGAAACCAAAATGGTTCCAAATCTTTTGGCTCCACGATGATGTCGAGCTCTTCCTGTAGTTCTCGTGCCAGCGCTATTTCGGGGGATTCGCCTGCTTCTACCTTGCCACCGGGGAATTCCCATTTGCCTGCAAGGCGCTTGCCCTCGGGGCGCTGCGCCAAAAGCACTTCGTTCTTGTCATTGATGAGCGCGGCGGCAACAACGAGGAGGGTTTTCACGAGCGATAGCTGCCGTTGATGTCGATATAGCGATGCGTCAGGTCGCAGGTGTAAACGGTGAAGCTGCCAGTGCCCACGCCCACATCCACTTGGATGTTCACGTCGCGGCCTTTTAAATGCGCTTCTAACATCGACTCTTTATAGCTCGGGTCAGCGTCGCCATTTTTAGCCACCGACACACCGCCGATGGTGATGCTTAAGCGGTCGCGGTCGGCTTTTTGTCCGGCTTTGCCCACGGCCATCACGATGCGTCCCCAGTTGGCGTCGCTTGCGGCAAGCGCGGTTTTGACCAGTGGCGAGTTGGCGATGCTCATACCAATAGCGCGAGCAGCGCTAGACGATTCCGCTCCCGTAACGGTTATGGTGACCAGCTTCTCCGCGCCTTCACCATCCCTCACCACATGCAGCGCCAGCTCATGCAGGAGCGAATGTAATGCTTTCTTAAAATCATCATATCCCCCTTGGGGGTTGCCTGCTTTGCCGGTGGCAAACAGCATCAGCGTGTCGCTGGTTGAGGTGTCGCTATCGACCGTGATGGCGTTGAACGTGGTGTTCGTGCTTTCGCTCAGCATCGCCTGCAAATCTGCCGATGGAATCGCCGCATCGGTGAACACGTAAGACAGCATGGTGGCCATGTCGGGGGCGATCATGCCCGAGCCTTTGGCAATCCCATTCAGCGTTACTTTCACCCCACCAATCGTCGCCGTGCGCGTGGCAAATTTGGGGTAGGTGTCGGTGGTCATTATGGCTTTGGCCGCCGCTTCCCACTGGCCAGCGGCGAGTTTTTCTTTCAGTCCGGAAAGTGCAGCGGTTATTTTGTCATCCGGCAATTTTTCGCCGATAACGCCAGTGGATGCCGTGAAAATTTCATTGGCGTTGCAGCCAAAAATCTCGCCGCCTTTTTGCATAATCCGCGCCACCGACTGTTCACCAACACTACCAGTGAAGGCATTGGCATTACCCGAATTGACGATGAGCGCGCGCGCTTTGCCAGAGGCAAGTGCCTTGCGGCAGGCGAGCACAGGGGCAGATGCGGTGAGCGATTTGGTGAACACGCCCGCCACCGTTGTTCCCTCGCATAGTTCCACGAGCAGAACGTCGGTGCGGTCTTTATAGCGGACACCGCAAGCGGCAGTCGCCAAGCGCACGCCATCTATAACCGGCATAGCCGGATAGCTGCTCGGCGCCAGTGGCGATATGACGCTCCCCATTATTGAGCAGGTGCGGCCGCAGGAGCGGCTTCACCGGCGGCAGGTGCCAGCGTGCGTGGGAAGTCTTTGGTTTTGCCATCCGCTGCAAAATATTTGATATCAGCGGTTTTCAGCATGCCTTCAACATAGCCCTGAACGGCTTTGTTCGCCGCTTCAGCACGCAGTGATTCTTTCATTTCATCAAAGGATGGTGGCTGCACAGCGCGGCGGTCTTCCACCTGAATGATGTGCCAGCCAAAAGCCGTTTTCACTGGCGCCGACACTTCGCCTTTTTTCATTTTGAACGCAGCTTCAGCAAATTCAGGCACCATTTTCTCTTTGGTGAACCAGCCGAGGTCGCCGCCATTAGCGCCTGACCCCTTATCGGTGGATTTTTCTTTGGCGATTTTTTCAAAGTCGCCGCCCTTTTTCAGCTGTTTAGCCACGTCTTTAGCCGTTGGCTCATCAGCCACCAGAATGTGGCGGGCTTTAACTTCTTCGTTGCCTTTCATTTCGGCCACTTTTGTATCATAAGCTTTGTGCAGCTCGCTATCTGAAACCAGCGTTTTGGCTTTTTGTTCCATAAACGCCTGCATTACCACTTGTTTTTGCAACTGGGCGATACGTTTTTTCACTTCTTCGCTCTTATCAAAGCCTTCTTTGACCGCTTGTTGATAGACCAGACGCTCGGAGACGATGCCGCGCAAAACATTCAGGCGGATATTTTCGTCAAAATTAGCGAAATCTGGCGCAGCGCCAGCGGGGAACAGGCCTTTCCAGATGTCGACAACTTCCGAGTTTTTGATGTCTTCAGCACCCAGCTTGATGATGGTGAAGTCTTTTGAGCCAGCAGGGGCAGAAGCGGCGGGCGCAGCGGCATCAGGCGCCGCGGCGGGGGCTTCCTGAGCAAAGGCTGGGGCAGCAAAAAGAGCGGTGGTGATAAGCAGGGCGGAAAGCGTCGTTTTCATAGGGATATCCTTACTAACAGAGAGATAAAGGGGGTGAAAAAACAACCAGTGATATGCCATGCCTTATGGCATATTCTTTTTCCTCTGGCAAGCCTTGCCGTTGACTTCGCGCTTTCAAAGCCCTATCTGTCCCTGAGCACAACCAGAACTCTACGGACATCATGTTAAACGCACTCGCAAAAAAACTTTTCGGCTCGGCTAATGATCGCTTCGTTCGCTCACTACAAGGCAAGGTCAACCAGATCAACGCGCTGGAGCCTCAGCTCGAACGCTTAAGCGATGAAGAGCTGCGTGGGCGCACCACGTGGTTTCGTGAGCGCCTTGCTGGCGGCGAAACGGTAGATAATTTGCTGGTGGAAGCTTTTGCCACCGTTCGCGAAGCGGGTAAGCGCGCGCTCGGCATGCGCCATTTCGACGTGCAGCTCATCGGCGGTATGGTTTTGCACAAAGGCATGATAGCCGAGATGCGCACCGGCGAAGGCAAGACGCTGGTCTGCACACTCGCGGCCTATTTGAATGCATTGCCTGCAAAAGGTGTGCATGTGGTCACCGTGAACGATTATCTGGCGCAGCGCGATAGCCAGTGGATGGGCAAGCTCCACCAATTCCTCGGCCTAACGGTTGGCTGCATCACCCACGGCATGGACGACGAAGAGCGTCAAGCAGCCTATGGCTGCGACATCACCTACGCCACCAACAACGAGCTGGGTTTTGATTACTTGCGCGACAACATGAAATATGCCCGTGAGATGATGGTGCATCGTCCGTTCCACTACGCCATTGTGGACGAGGTGGATTCCATTCTTATCGACGAAGCGCGCACGCCGCTGATTATTTCTGGCCCAACGGAAGATAATTCCGAGCTCTACACCAAGGTGGACGCGCAGGTGAAAAACCTCGCCGCCACACAATATGAAAAAGACGAAAAACAACGCAGCGTGACGCTGACAGAAGATGGCGTTCGACACGTGGAAGCGCTGCTGGTTTCAGCGGGAATATTGATTGAAGGCACCTCGCTCTATGACATTGAAAATGTCGGCCTAGTCCATCATGTGAACCAAGCGCTGAAGGCGCACGTGCTGTTCACCCGCGACGTGGACTATATCGTCAAAGACGACAAGGTCATCATCATCGATGAATTCACGGGCCGCATGATGGAAGGCCGCCGCTATAGCGAAGGGCTGCACCAAGCGCTCGAAGCCAAAGAAAAAGTGGACATCCAGAACGAGAACCAGACGCTTGCCTCCATCACTTTCCAAAACCTGTTCCGTATGTACCCCAAGCTCTCGGGCATGACCGGAACAGCGATGACCGAAGCAGGCGAATTCCGCGACATCTACAAGCTCGAGGTCATTGACATCCCCACCAACGTGCAGGTTTTGCGCCTTGATGGTCAGGACGAGATTTATCGCACCGCGAAGGAAAAATACAACGCGGTGATTCGCGAAATAAAAGTCGCGCACGAGAAAAAACAACCCGTGCTGGTTGGCACGGTCTCCATCGAAAAATCGGAATATCTGTCTGAGCTGCTCAAAAAAGATGGCATCCCGCATCAAGTTCTCAATGCGCGTTATCATGAGCAAGAAGCCTATATTATTGCTCAGGCTGGCCGCCCGGGTGCGGTGACCATCGCCACCAACATGGCAGGTCGCGGAACGGACATCATGCTCGGTGGCAACGCCGAGCTGCGCATTGCGCGCGAACCTGAAACCGACGCTGAGAAAATTCACGCGGAAGTGGCGCAGGCAAAACAAGATGTGCTCGCCGCAGGTGGCCTGCTCGTTATCGGCACCGAGCGCCACGAATCGCGCCGTATCGACAACCAGCTGCGTGGCCGCTCAGGCCGTCAGGGCGATCCTGGCGCGAGCAAATTCTTCCTCTCGCTCGAAGACGACCTGATGCGCATTTTTGGCTACGAGCGCATGGACGCGTGGCTCGGCAAACTCGGCATGAAAGAGGACGAAGCGATTCAACATCCGCTGATGACCCGCGCCATCGAGCGCGCGCAGCAAAAGGTGGAAGCGCGCAACTATGAAGTGCGCAAAAACTTGCTGAAATATGACGACGTGATGAATGACCAGCGCAAAATTATTTATGAGCAGCGTATCGAACTGATGGAAGCCGATGAGGTGACCGACACGATTACCTCCATGCGCCACTCCATCAACGAAGACATGGTTTCGGTCTATGTGCCCGCCAAATCATACGCTGATGCGTGGCAGACGGAAGATTTGCAA
>RFOF01000074.1 GCA_009926845.1 Alphaproteobacteria bacterium | reverse complement strand
ACAGAGTTGAACCAAACAATCCAAGAATCTACCGGATTCTTCTTTGAAGATTTTTCCCAGCATCACGGTGAAGCCGAACTGATTTCTCAAAATCAAAGAATTGATTTCACTCGAGAACGCTCACAACTCAAGTCTAAAACTCAACTGGCCCTCTTAGATTCAGTTTCTAAGCGGATTAAGGGCTGGATGGAGGAAGGCTATCGCATCCAAGTGGTCTGTCATACCAAGAACCACGCCGATCGCATGAGCTTATTGTTTGAACCTTATGGGGTACATTCAAAATATGAAGAAAAGGAATTTGGTCACTCAACAGAGCAGTTTCTAAAAACCGACTTTCAAGTGCTCCATCTGTGGTTGGGTTTTATCACTGAAAGCCAGCTTTTTCCCGAACACAAATTGATTCTCCTCAGTGAGGAGGAAATTTTTGGGCAAAAGAAGCGAACCAGCAAAGCATCCAGTGCCTCAAAGGTTTCTCCTGAAAAGCTCCTCTCGGGTTTTCGAGATATCAAAGTGGGTGATTTTATCGTTCACAAAGATTTTGGGATTGGTCGGTATTTAGGTCTCAAATCGATGGATTTCCTCGGCTTGCCAAATGATTATGTTCTGTTGGAGTACCGCGACGGCGACAAACTTTACATCCCCGTCTATCGATTGAATATTCTCCAGAAATATCAGGGGGGTGAAGGCTCCGAAGTCGCTCTAGACAAGCTCGGCACTGAACAATGGACTAAAACCAAAGCCAAAGCCGAAAAAGCCATTGCTGAGCTGGCTGCGGAACTCCTAAACATTCAAGCTCGAAGAAAGCTCATCCCTGTGGAGCCCTTTTTGGCTGAATCTAATGATTACCATCAATTTGAGATGGAGTTTCCGTTTGATGAAACTCCAGATCAGCTGAAGACGATCGGCGAGGTGAATGCCGATCTTTCTAAAAATTACCCTATGGACCGCTTGCTGTGTGGAGATGTGGGCTACGGAAAGACAGAAGTCGCTATGCGAGCAGCTGCCCGCTCGGTCTTCAGCGGCAAACAAGTGGCTGTACTCGTACCCACGACCGTGCTGGCCTTTCAGCACTTCGAAAACTTCAAAAATCGGTTTAAAAATACTGGGGTACGAGTCGAGTCCGTATCGCGTTTGCGAACTTCCAAACAGACCAAGGAAATCCTTACGGATCTTACTCAGAAAAAGGTCGATATCATCATTGGAACCCATCGATTGCTCTCAACCGATGTTCAGTTCAACGACTTGGGCTTAATTGTGATTGATGAGGAGCATCGATTTGGGGTGTCTCACAAAGAAAAACTCAGAAAAATTTCTGAGGCGGTTCATCTGTTAACGATGACGGCCACACCCATCCCACGCACTTTGAATATGGCGATGACGGGAATTAAAGATATTTCGATCATCACCACGCCTCCGCCCGATCGACTTTCCGTACGAACCTTTGTGTGTCGTCGCACTGAGGAAGTGATCCGGGATGCGATTTCAAATGAACTCACTCGCGAGGGTCAGATTTTCTTTTTACACAATCGCGTGGAGTCCATTTACAAAGTGGGCGAAGAACTCAAGCGGATTTTTCCAAAACTGACCTTTGAAATAGTCCATGGCCAACTCGATGGGGATGAACTGGAACAGAAAATGCTCGGGTTCTATCGGGGAGATTTTCAGCTATTGCTCACAACGGCCATTATTGAATCAGGATTAGATATACCTCGGGCAAACACCATCATTATCGACAAAGCTCAAAACTTAGGACTTGCACAGCTTTATCAACTCAGAGGCCGAGTGGGACGATCCGAGAAACGAGCGTATTGCTACTTACTCGTCGACAACGAAAATCAAATGACCGAAGACGCGAAGCAGAGACTCCAAGTGATCCAACGCTACACCGAACTGGGAAGCGGCTTTCATATTGCGAGCCACGACATGGACATTCGCGGCTTTGGCAACCTCGTCGGCGAAGAACAATCCGGCCACATCAAAGAAGTCGGAATTGAGCTCTACCAGCAGATGCTGGAAGAGGCAGTCTCAAGTCTCAAGTCTTCAGTCTCCAGTAAGAATGCTGACGACTGGCGACTGGAGACTAAAGACTTCTCACCCCAAATCAACCTCGGCCTGTCGGTGCTCATCCCCGAGGATTATGTCTCCGACCTGCAGCTGCGCCTTGGGCTCTATCGTCGCGTGGCGGGGCTGCAAAGCGAGGACGACATCAACCAATTTGCCGCCGAGCTGGTCGATCGCTTTGGCCCGTTCCCCGAAGAGGTGGCGCATCTAATCGCGGTGCTTTCCATCAAGCAACTGTGCAAACGCGCGGGGCTCGAGCGCCTCGACTGCGGCCCCAAAGGCGCGGTGCTGACGCTACACAACAACCAGTTCGCAAAGCCTGACGCGCTGCTGGACCACATCGCCAAAAACCCGCGCACACTCAAACTTCGCCCCGACCAGAAACTCGTCTTCACCCACGAGTGGAAAAACGTGGACGACAAAATCGCCACTATCAAAACACTGCTGGAACAGGTTGGAAAGCTCGCAAGCTAGAATAATTTTTTCTGATACTTAGGGCAAGACTTGAGTGCTCTGTAAGCGGCACAGAACATACGCCCCCCAAATAAAAGGCAGACAAGAGAGAGCGGAAGCATTGAATTTAGAATGCGAAAATTATAGGCATTATTAATAAGAGATTCTCTTGAGTTTTGAGGGTTATAATGCACCATTATTTCTTTATCGACAGGGTACTGTTCTAACCAAGCTTCAGCATTAGCTTTATCTAAAAACTCTACTGGATTATGCCCCTTCTCTTCGCCAATATATTTTTCACCTTCTACTAAATAATAGTAAGTTACAGATGGAATATATACAATTCCTCTCTCATTCTCATATTTTTTCACATAACTTAACGTTACCTTTGCTGGAATTTGTGGCCAACTCTGAGTTGCATACTCATGATAAAAAGCCATCAGAGATATAGCAAAAATGATTGCACCAAAAATAATTCCCGCAATACCGACAGTAAGCAACCCCATTTTAGGATCACGACGAAAGGAATCATGTAGCCTGAATAATCTGCTATCGAGCATGTATGTATCCAGCTTTCTGCAATCAATTTATATCTCGCTTACACCCAATTATGCTGTTTTTTGAAATCCAAACAATCATTTTCCGTAAAATCCCTTGAAATCCGCTGATTTCCTGCTATTTAACTGCGCATGTCTGATTTATTTGCATCCAAAAACCAAACCGCTGCCACGTCCTATACCGCCGATGATATCGAGGTTTTAGAAGGGCTTGAGCCTGTTCGTCGCCGCCCCGGCATGTATATCGGCGGCACCGACGAAACCGCCATGCACCATCTGGTGAACGAAATCTTCGACAATGCGATGGACGAAGCGGTCGCCGGTTTTGCCACCCGCATCGAACTAGAAATGCGCGAAGATAACGTCATTGTCGTGCGCGATAATGGCCGAGGCATCCCGATCGACCCGCACCCCAAATTCCCGAAAAAATCCGCGCTTGAGGTCATCCTCACCATGCTGCATTCCGGCGGCAAATTCGGTGGCAAGGTCTATGACACCTCTGGCGGTCTGCACGGCGTGGGCATCTCGGTGGTCAACGCATTGTCGGACTATTTGGTGGTGGAAGTCATCCGCGATAAAACTGTTTATCAACAGTCTTATTGCCGTGGCGAACCGACCTCAAAAATCGAGAAAATCGGCCAAGATGCACGCGGAAAAGGCACCACGGTTGCCTTCCGTCCTGACCATGAAATTTTTGGCAAGGCTCAATTCAAACCTGAAAAACTCTACAAGCTCGCCCGCTCGAAGGGCTACCTCTATCGCGGCGTAGAGATCCGCTGGAAATGCGCCCCTTCCCTGCTTTCTGAAGGTTCAGATGTTCCAGCTGAATCCACCATCCACTTCCCCGGTGGTCTCGGCGATTTCCTGACGCAACACCTTGAAGGCCGCCCAACCTATAGCTCCAGCGCGTTCTGCGGCGAAGCGGAACTGGCTGGCAAAATGGGTCGCTTGGAATGGGCAGTGGCATGGCCGACCGACGAAGAAACCTATGTCAGCACCTATTGCAACACCATCCCGACGCCCGATGGCGGAACTCACGAGTCCGGACTGCGCACCGCGCTGACCAAGGGTTTTAAGGCGTACGCCGAACTGGCGAACAACAAAAAAGCCGTAGGCGCAATGGGCGAAGATATGCTCGGTGGCGCGGTCATCATTCTCTCGCTCTTCCTACGTGACCCGCAGTTTCAAGGGCAAACCAAGAACAAGTTGGTGAACGTCGAAGCCGCTCGCCTCGTTGAAAATGCGGTGCGCGACCATTTTGACCACTTCCTGACCGGCGACCCAGAAACCAGCAAAACCCTGCTGAACATGATCGTCGAACGCATGGACGAGCGCCTTCGCCGCCGCGCCGACAAAGAGGTCAGCCGCAAAGCCGTGACACAAAAACTGCGCCTGCCCGGCAAGCTGGCCGACTGCACGCGCTCCACCAATAAAGGCACCGAACTATTCATCGTAGAGGGTGACTCGGCGGGCGGCAGCGCCAAACAAGCGCGCATGCGCGAAACGCAGGCTGTGCTTCCGCTGCGCGGTAAAATTCTGAACGTAGCCAGCGCCACCACCGACAAAATCAAAGCCAATCAGGAACTCGCCGACCTTGTGCTCGCCATGGGTTGCGGCAGTGGGCGCGGCTATAGCGCCGAAGCGCTGCGCTACGAGAAAATCATCATCATGACCGACGCTGACGTCGATGGCGCGCACATTGCCTCGTTGCTCATGACATTCTTCTATCAGGAAATGCCGGAAATTATCCGAAATGGCCATCTGTTCATCGCCCGTCCGCCGCTCTATCGCGTGACCATCGGCACGAATACCTTCTACGCGCAGGACGACAAAGACAAAGAACAAATCCTCGCCAAACACGCCCGCGCCAACTCCAAAATCGATATTGGTCGCTTCAAAGGTTTGGGTGAGATGATGCCTGCGCAGCTTAAAGAAACGACGATGACACCGGGCAATCGCATTTTGCTCAAGGTGATGATTCAGGATGAAGACATCGACTCAACGCGTGAACGCGTGGAGCAGCTCATGGGCAAAAAACCTGAACTGCGTTTCGCGTTCATTCAGGAACAAACGCAGGCTCGCGGCGGCGAAATCCTCGAAAAGCTGGATGTTTGATTTTTCTAAGCTTCAACCATATGCTCTGGGCCAAGCTCTTCTTCGCCTTGTAGGCTAAAGGGGGCAGAGGGAACAACGGTGGCGATGGTGTGTTTATACACCAACTGAACCTGCGGGCCGCGGCGCAGCAGCACCGAGAAATTGTCAAACGCAGTGATATTACCTTGCAGCTTCACCCCATTGGACAAGAAAACCGTCACCGGAATTTTTTTCTTACGCAGCGTGTTCAAAAACACATCTTGGATATTCTGAGATTTTTCGACGGCCATTTTTTCCACCCTATTTTTATATTTTTATGGCTTTTTATTACTTGTCATTCCTGCGAAAGCAGGAATCTTACTCTTATGTAGCCACTTAGCTAACGCCTAGATCCCTGCTTTCGCAGGGATGACAAAAGAGACTTTAGTCAAGGTAGCTGCGAACTTGTCTTGCCGCAACAATTTTCCCATGCGTCACAAATTCTTCATGGTTTTCATCGATATGCGAGAGTTTATAGTGATAGTTCACCATCATGCCCGCCGCTTGTTTCATGCCTTTGGCCGAGGTGTCGCCCAGCCAGTTGAGCCGCTCCAGCCGCGCGCCGTTGAATAAATGGAAGTTCGATACGGGGTCGAGCGGCTTGATGCCATCTTTGCCCTTGGCTTCCAACAGATATTTGGCGGCAAGGCGCATGAGCGTGGGTTTGAGCGCTTCGGCGGTTTTGGCGTCTTTGTGCCACGGTGTTTCCAGTAGCGCGAGCAACCCGACGGCCGCATTCTTATCAGCGCTTAGTTTGCGTAAGCTGGTGGCTTCTTTGGCGGCAAAAATAGACTCGTCGCCTTTTGCCAGCAGCGGGTCAAGCCAGCCGCGCATGCCCGGAATCGGCGACAGCGTGGCAAAGGTTTTAATGTGCGGCATCTCCTCGGTCAGCTTGCTCACCACGCGCTTGATAAGGAAGTTGCCAAAGCTGATGCCTGCCAAGCCTTTTTGCGCGTTGGAAATGGAATAAAAAATAGCGGTGTCGGCTTTGGCAGCGTCTGACAGCGGCGAGGTTTCATCGAGCAACGCCTGCACATTGTCGCTCATGCCTTCGACGAGGGCCACATGCACAAATATCAACGGCTCGATCTGCATTTTATTGTGGAAAAAAGCAAACACGCGACGGTCAGCGTCAAGGCGGTTCTTCAAATCATCCCACGAACTCACGCGGTGCACCGCTTCATACTCGATGAGTTTTTCAAGCACCGCTGCAGGCGAGTTCCACGTCAGCTCCACAAGGTCAAGCAGCCCAACGTCGAACCACGAAGAAAGAATGGTCTTCAGGTCAAATTCCAGCCCTGCTAGCTTGCTGTCTTTGCCAATGAGCGGCATGAGGTCGGCGCGCAGGTTGATGAGGAATTTAAAGCCATCGGGCAACGCGGTGAACTGGCGCAGAATGACGCTGCGGGGGCTAACCAACGCTTGGCGCAAATCAATCTCAAGTTTCAAACGGTCTTTCGCATCGGCGGTTTTAACGTATTTTTCTGCCAGAGCGCGCAGTTTCAAGTGGTCAACGTCAAAATCTTCTGCCAAGAGGCGCAGGAATTTTTCGCGCCCTTCCTCATTCAGGCTGAGATAAATGCGCCCCAACTCGGCCGTGTGCGCCCGCGCGGTAATCTCACCACCTGGGCTTTCAAAGCAGCTTTGCATCTGTTCTTGCAGTGGTTTTACGTCGGGTTTTGGCAGCGACGGGCGAATGGGGCTGTCCATGCCGATGGCGTGCAGCGCCGTTCCGCGCACCTCTTGCCACGTGCGAAGTAGGCTCACCACTGTTTTGCGGCGCATACTAGTCAGGCTTTTGCTATGTGGTTGGTTTGTCATACCACCATACTATGCAAGCACTTGTATTGAAGCAAGAGTTGTTATATGGCTGTGGCCAGTTTTAAGACTTAATTCGTGGAGTTTCTATGTCTAAAAAAATCAAAAAAGTCGTCCTCGCCTATTCCGGCGGCCTCGATACCTCCGTGATCCTGCGTTGGCTGCAGGATAAATATGAGTGCGAAGTGGTAACCTTCACCGCCGACCTCGGCCAAGGTGAGGAAGTTGAACCCGCCCGCGCCAAAGCGCAGATGATGGGCGTCAAAGAAATTTTCATCGAAGACCTGCGCGAAGAATTCGTGCGTGATTATGTGTTCCCGATGTTCCGCGCCAACACGGTCTATGAAGGCGTCTACCTGCTAGGCACGTCGATTGCCCGCCCGCTGATCGCCAAACGCCAGATCGAAATTGCCAAGCTCACCGGCGCAGACGCGGTAGCCCACGGCGCAACCGGCAAAGGCAACGATCAGGTGCGCTTTGAGCTTGGCTATTATGGCCTGAACCCAGACATTAAAGTCATCGCCCCGTGGCGCGAGTGGGATTTGACCTCCCGCACCCGCCTCATCGAATATGCTGAAAAGCACCAGATACCCATCGCCAAAGACAAGCGCGGCGAAGCCCCCTACTCCACCGATGCGAACCTGCTGCACATATCCTATGAAGGCAAAGTCCTCGAAGACCCATGGGTAGCGCCGCACGAAGACATGTTCACCCGCTCTGTTTCGCCCGAAAAAGCGCCGAACGAGCCTGAATTTATTGAGGTGGAATTTGAGCGTGGCGACGCGGTTGCCGTTGATGGCAAAAAACTCTCGCCAGCACAACTGCTCACCAAACTCAATGAACTCGGTGGCAAACATGGCATTGGCCGACTCGACCTCGTGGAAAATCGCTATGTGGGCATGAAGTCGCGCGGCATCTATGAAACCCCAGGCGGCACCGTTCTCCTCGCGGCACATCGCGGCATTGAGAGCATCACGCTCGACCGCGGCGCAGGCCATTTGAAAGACGAACTCATGCCACGCTACGCCGAGCTGATCTACAACGGCTACTGGTGGTCGCCGGAGCGCCTCATGATTCAGGCACTCATTGACAAAAGTCAGGAAAACGTCACCGGCACCGTGCGCCTGAAACTCTTCAAAGGCTCCGTCACCGTCGATGGCCGCAAATCGCCCAAATCGCTCTACAGCGAAAAAATGGTGACGTTTGAGGACGATCAGGGCGCCTATGACCAGAAAGACGCAGCGGGCTTTATCAAGCTCAATGCCTTGAGGTTGAGGTTGCTTAGCAAGCAATGACCACTCGCATTGTTACTTGGAACATCAACTCCATTCGCATTCGCATTCCGCTTTTAAAAGCGCTGGTGGACGCTCATAATCCTGACATTATTTGCCTGCAGGAAACCAAGGTGGAGGATGCTTCTTTCCCGTTGGAAACATTGCAAACTCTAGGTTTCCCGTATATCGTCTTTTCCGGCCAGAAGAGTTATAATGGCGTGGCAATCCTCTCCAAACTGCCGTTGTCTGACCCTGATTTTTACACGATTGCGGGCATGGACCACAAGCGCCACATGGCGGTGGGCCTGCCAGATGGCACGCGCCTGCATAATTTTTATGTGCCTGCCGGTGGCGACATTCCCGACCCTATAGAAAATCCTGCGTATGGGTTTAAGTTGCGCTTTGTCGAGGAGATGACGGATTGGTCGAAAAAGCTCGGCAAAAAACCACAAAACACCATCATCGTTGGCGATTTTAACATCGCGCCGCTGGAG
>RFOF01000073.1 GCA_009926845.1 Alphaproteobacteria bacterium | reverse complement strand
TCGCATCAAATTTGGTGTTTTTGTGTTGGGTTTTCACCCCCTCCCGCCGCCAAGGCGTCGACCTCCCCCCTGAAGGGGGAGGTAAATTTAATTATTAAAATTCAGCACCTCGAGGATGGCTTCCACGCGGTCAACCACATTATAATAGCCTGCGGTTTCGGGTTTGGCGAAGCCCTCATCAATAATGTTATCCATCAGCGCTATCAGCGGATCCCAATAATGCTCATAGTTGAAGATGACAACGGGCTTGTGGTGCAGCTTCAGCTGTTTCCACGTGAGAATTTCAAACATTTCATCCATCGTGCCAAAGCCGCCGGGGAACACGATGAACGCGTCCGAGCGTTCAAACATCAGCTGTTTGCGCTCATGCATGGTGTTGACGATAATGATTTCCGAGAGCGATTGATGCTCGTTTTCGATGTTGCGCAGTGAGGCGGGGAAAACGCCGGTCACGTGGCCTTCGTTCTTCATCGTGGCGTTGGCCACCGCGCCCATCACGCCGCAATCGCCGCCGCCATAAACAAGTGTGACGTCTTTTTTCGCGAGTATCTCGCCGAATTTTGCACCGATATCGAGGAATTTCTGGGGAACATTGTTAGACGCGCCGCAAAAGACGCACACAGATTTTTTATTGGTCATAAGTCCTACAAGGGATAAGGTTATTGTTTTTATAATGCTAGTCTCTATCTCATATTGCACACCAAATGGTTATTTTTTTATGAAAATTTCTTTCACGCAGCCAAAAAATATTCTCATCACCGGCGCAAGCAGCGGCCTCGGAGCCGCACTGGCTGGTCATTATGCAGCCTCTGGCGTTTCGTTATTTCTGCAAGGCAGAAACGCGGCAAGGTTGCAGGAGGTCGCGCAAATTTGTCAAAACAAAGGCGCATCTGTGCAGCTTGGCGTTTTGGATGTGACCGATAGCAAAGCGCTGGAGCAGTGGATTTTGGCTGCGGACGCTGAAAACCCGATGGATATAGTCATCGCCAATGCGGGCATCTCCGCTGGAACAGGCGGAAAAACCGAAGCTGCGAGCCAAGTGCGCGCGCTTTTTGCCACCAATATCGACGGCGTTATCAACACCATCCAGCCGCTGGTTGCAAAGATGACAGAGCGCGGGCGCGGGCAAATCGGCATCGTCAGCTCGCTGGCGGGAGTGCGCGCGCTGCCTAGCTGCCCAGCCTATAGCGCGAGCAAGGCCTGCGTGCGCTATTATGGCGAGGCGCTGCGCGGCGTTTTAAAGCCGCATGGCGTGGGCGTCAGCGTTATCTGCCCGGGCTATATCAAAACGCCGATGACCGACATTAACCCATACCCGATGCCGTTTCTGATGAGCGCGGAAAAAGCGGCAAACATCATCGCGCGCGGCCTTGCCAAAAACGCGCCGCGCATTGCGTTCCCGCTGCCCATGTATCTGCCGCTATGGTGGCTTTCGTGCCTGCCCGTGCGCATCACTAATGCATTTTTTGATAGGCTGCCAGCCAAGCCGTCAGTGTTTTAGCAATCAACAAGAATGTAGCATTTGAACATCAGCCTTGGCAGGAGGAATTTCAAATATGCTGATTCGTAAAATTACCTTTCCCCATGCTATAAATTTATCTGGGTGCAGGCTATCAAAATCAATTTTTGCCACGCGATCTATTTTTAGAAAAATAGAAATAGCTTCGCTTTTACTTGTAATATTCCAATGGTTTTGAAGAAACGCATTTTTCTCGATAGGTAAAGTATTGATTGGATTGCTTGTAAATTCCAACCAAGGCTCTTCGGTGTCTATGAGGTCTAAACCGCCTGTTATTGCACTACAAATAGGCCCGCCTTTGTCAGTGGTAATATGGTATCTCACATTATCGTGAAAGGTTGCATGTAGGCCAATTTCTTTTCCGTGCTTATTTATGTGGACAAAATTTTTATCAATTGCGCCGACCGAAACGTAGGCTCCCTTTCCATCATTTTTATCGGGCGATAGAGTTATCCAGAAAACCTTTCTTACTTTTTTTTCAAATTGGTGTGTGATATAAAAAGTATGGCGGTTCAAAGGATTTAGCGGAACGTTGAGTGTTTTCATAACTTCATCAGCGCCAGCATCTCATCCCGCATTTTCTGGCAGGCGTGATAGAGTTCTGGGTTACCTAGATTGCTTGCGGAAAGTTCGTCGGGATAATATTTTTCCACAATGGCTTCTACGCCCGCCAGCAGCGCGTCATTTGCTATTACATTGGTGGTTTTTTGAAGTGCGGAAAGTTGCGCAGGCAACATCGGCACGCGCAGACGAAGGCACGCAGGCCCACCGCCATTTCGCATGCTTTGGCGCAGGTCGAGAGTGATGATTTCATCAATGGGGTTGCTGGCGTCAGCGCGGATTTTTTCTAATAATTTTTGTGCTTTTCCATCATATAAAATACCCACTTCTTCGGGGGCAATGATGGCCATTTTTCCATCTGGTTTGGTGATGATCTGGCTGTTGAACAAATAGGTCGCCACCGCCTCATCGACTGAAAGTTCAGCGTCTAGAATGGTGATGACGATGAGTTTTTGTCCGTGAATTTTTTCATAAACTTGTGCGATGCGGATTGTGTCGCCACTATCGGCAAAGGCGCTCTCATGAACAAGGAGCACGTTATCGTTACTCACCGCAATCACATCATTATGGAACACGCCGCGCGCAATCACTTCCGCATTTTGTTTTACAAATAGTGCGTGTTTGACGCCGTGATTTTTTGCAATCGTTTCGCTGGCGGAAAGACTTTGACGACCTGCATCTGAATAGACAAATACATTCAGTAGCCCAAGGCGCATGTGGTTGGCCGCGCCTTCGTCCATATACTGTATCCCCTCCCCAGTAGGGGGAGGGTTAGGGAGTGGGCATTGCTGCGCGGCTGTTGCCATATCTGCCCCCCTCCTAGCCTCCCCCCTATTGGGGGAGGGATTTAAAGGCGGATGCACCACGGAGTCAGGAACATTTTTAAAAATTGCCGCCAGCAGCGCGTGCGTATCACTTGCCTCAATGCGCCGGTGCAGGTTGGTTTGCAGGTTGGCGGTGGTGATGTGTAATTTACCATCGGCATTGTCTGGCGAAGGTGAAACGGTCGCGGCGTTGGCCGCCCACATGGCCGAGCTGGCGCTGGCTTTTTCGAGCAGTGTAGGGTTTTCTTTAGCGGCGATTTCAATCAGCGCATCAGCCCCGAGAGCAGTTGGAAAATACTCGGCGAGCAGCGGAATATATGGCCGAAGCTGCGGCGCGAGTAGCCCAACCGTTTGCCCGCGCGCCATGAGCGCCCGCGCGAGTGATAGCGCCTGCCGCGCCGCTGTTTTTGGGCTGGACAAAGCGCCCTTATTGCTGCTTGATGCAACATTATCGGCCGACAAACCGCCATAATGGTGCGTCGGGCCGGGCAGGCCAATGAATATAACTTCGGTAAGGTGCATATCGCCATTATGACTGTTATTGCGCAAACATTAAACAGTATTTTCCCCAAAGATTTTTCGACCTGCAAAAATGCGGGTGACTTCCGCACGCGTTTTTTTGAGCATGAGCTTTCGATTTCCGATCTGCAAAAAGCATTTGATGTGGTGGCGGAAAGTTCCGTCACGCTCGGCGGCAAAAAAATTGAGGGTGCTATTTTAATCGAAGGCAAAGAACGCTGTGATGCGCCGCTGGCCATCCTCGCGCAGCTCCACGGCAATGAACCAGCGGGTCAAGGCGGCATTTTGCTGGCGATGGCGCTGTCGCAGGCGGGGCTTTTAGAGCGCGATGTTATCGGCGTGGCGGGCAATATTTTGGCGGCAAAACAATATTACGAGGCATACGCCGCAAACCCGCGCGCTCGCCAAGAAACCCGAGACGCGTTTCGCTGTGGCCTCGCCGAAGATGGCTCGCTGCTGCCAGATTTGAACCGCATTCCAGTGGATTTTTTGACCAATGGAAAAACCGACGCACACACGCTTCGCGCCCGCGCGCTGTGGGAAATCGGCCAACATGTTTCCGCGTTTATTGACATCCACTCCGCGCGCGGCAACATGGTTTGCATCACTGACCATAAGCGCGACGCCGACCTCAAACTCTCGCCCATTCGCTCGGTGCTTGTCGGGCTGGCAGACGCTATTTCAGCCAACGCTTCCGCTAGCGTAACGGTTAAAACGCTCAAGACCATTTTGTTCCCGCAGAAAAATATCCTGTGCCATCTGGGCATCGAGGCGGGGCGTCATGAAATGCCCGACGCTCCTGGCATCGCGGCGGCTTTTACGCTGAGTGTGCTTTACACGCAGGGGCTGACGAAGGTGCTGCCGATTCTCGACCATGAGGACGGCATCTTCGAAGCCTATAATGTGCGCCCACGCATCACCTATGCGGATTTGAAACGCAAGGGTGATGTGCAGCCGGACGACAAGATATATATGGTGCAAAAATGCACGAAAATGGACGCTATTCCTGCGCGTTCTGACCGTGTGGTGATGAAAAAGAAAGATGGCACTTATGTGGTGCAGACTATTTTAGAGGCGATTTTGACGCCAAAAGGCGAGATGCAATACGCCATTTTTCAATACGATGAAATGGAAGAGATCAAAAAAGGCGCGGTGGTGGGCCTCGCCGTTCCCTCGGGCGCGACGTTCTCGACCACGGAAACTTTCTCGGGCATTTTCTTCAGTAAATCGGGCACGCTCTATGACAAAGACCCGGCGGTTGGCCCTTGGCCCGTGCCTGCGTCTAGCCTTGCCACTACCAAATTCTGCTATCCGTGCGATGTTTCCGAGATAAAAATTAAATTCTAACCTAACATTTTGTTCATTTGCAATTTAGGTTTGCCTCCCCAATTATGTCCACACGTTCATTTTGGGAGGAATGTTATGAAAAAATCTACTTTGCTTTTGCATTTCTTACTGCTTTCGGCCTGTGGCCCTATCGAAGACCAGCGCATCGCTCAGGATCGTTATGAAATGGGCGAATGTATGCGCCTTGGCTTTGAGCCGCAAACGGATGCGTTCAGCAATTGTCGCTTGCAGCTGCGCTCAATTGGCGCACAGCAGGCCACCGCGCAGGCGCTTGATGAACGCAATAACATCATTGATCTGGATGATTATGACGATCATCACCACGGGAAAAACTGCAAAAAAACGCACTCTGGCTGGACGATTTGCAAGTAACATCGGGAATTTTGCATTTTTCTTCAATAAGGGCGTTGACAAATGCTAAAAACCCCTTAGCTTGCGGGAAATCCGCGAAGGTTTCCTAAAAAAATGACCGACAACATTGCCATTCCGCAAAACGCTTCCGCCTGCCTTGTTCTGGCTGATGGAAAAGTGTTTTTCGGTGAATCCATTGGCGCGGGTGAACACACCATCGGCGAAATCTGCTTTAACACCGCGATGACTGGCTATCAGGAGGTCCTCACCGACCCGTCATACGCTGGCCAGATCATCACCTTCACCTTCCCGCATATCGGCAATGTCGGCTGCAACGATGAAGACATCGAAGCGCTGAAGCCCGCCTGCGCTGGCCTCGTTGTGCGCGAGCGCATCACCCCGCCATCGAGCTTCCGCAGCAAGATCCATTTCAATGACTGGCTGAAAGAAAAAGGCATTTCGGGCATCAGCGGTGTCGACACCCGCGCACTCACCCGCTACATCCGCAAAAACGGCGCGCAAAACGCTATGATTTTTAGAGTTCAGAGTTCAGAGTTCAGAGTTCAGTTGCAAGAGGCACTCGAAGAATTGAAGGCATTCCCCAGCATGAAAGGCCTTGAGCTTGCCGCTGCCGTCTCCACCACCAAAATTCTGGATTGGGATAAGCCGCTGTGGCAACTTGCGCCAGCAGGCAAAAAACCTGCTGCGTCTTATCGCGTTGTCGCGTTGGATTACGGTGTGAAGCAGAATATCTTACGCAACTTGGTGGAAGCGGGCTGCGAGGTCATCGTTGTGCCATCGAAAACTCCGGCCAGCGAAATCCTCGCGCACAACCCCGATGGTATTTTCCTCTCCAATGGCCCTGGCGATCCGGCGGCAACTGGGCAGTATTCGCTGCCCATCATCCGCGAACTGATTGACAGCGGAAAACCGATTTTCGGTATTTGCCTTGGCCACCAGATGCTCGCGCTGGCGCTTGGCGCGCAGACCGAAAAAATGGCGCAGGGTCATCGCGGTGCTAACCATCCGGTGAAGGATTTGAAAACGGGTTTAGTCTCCATAACCTCGCAGAACCATGGCTTTGCCGTGAGCGAAAAAAATCTGCCTGCCGATGTGGAAGTCACTCATGTGTCGCTGTTTGACGGCACCGTGCAGGGCATCGCAAGCAAAACCAAGCCGATTTTTGGCGTGCAGGGACACCCCGAAGCCAGCCCCGGCCCGCATGACAGCCAGCCGCTTTTCGCGCAGTTTGTGGCGATGATGGGAAAAAATAGTCGCCAGTCGCCAGTTGTCAGTCGCCAGCAGAAAGAAGCAATATGAAATACTGTAGACTGGTGACTGAAGACCGGAGACTCTCTCATGCCTAAACGTACAGACATAAAATCCATTCTCATCATCGGCGCGGGGCCAATCGTTATCGGGCAGGCGTGTGAGTTTGATTATTCCGGTTCACAGGCGTGCAAAATTTTGCGCGCTGAGGGCTATCGCGTGATTCTGGTGAACTCCAATCCCGCGACCATCATGACCGATCCTGATCTGGCGGATGCAACCTACATCGAGCCGATTACACCCGAACTCGTGGCTAAAATTATTGAAAAAGAAAAGCCCGACGCGCTGCTGCCGACCATGGGTGGTCAAACCGCGCTCAACTGCGCGAAAGTACTCGCTGAAAATGGCACGCTGGAGAAATTCGGTGTTGAGCTCATTGGTGCAAAGCTCGACTCTATCAACAAAGCGGAAGACCGTTTGTTGTTTGGCCAAGCGATGGCAAAAATCGGCCTTGAAGTGCCAAAAAATGCTGTTGTTAAATCGATGGAAGAGGCGAAAAAAGCGCTTGAAGAAATTGGCCTTCCTGTCGTTATCCGCCCCTCATTCACCATGGGTGGCGCCGGCGGTGGCATCGCCTATAACCGCGAAGAATTCGAGCAGATCATCGCCAGCGGCATCGACGCATCGCCCATTGGCGAAGTGATGATTGATGAATCCGTGCTCGGCTGGAAAGAGTATGAAATGGAAGTTGTGCGCGACCGCGCTGACAACTGCATCATCATCTGCTCGATTGAAAACGTGGATCCCATGGGGGTGCACACCGGCGACTCCATCACCGTGGCACCCGCGCTGACGCTCACTGACAAAGAATATCAAATCATGCGCAACGCGTCGTTTGCGGTCTTACGTGAAATTGGCGTTGATACCGGTGGTTCCAACGTGCAGTTCGCCGTGAACCCAAAAGACGGGCGCATGCTGGTTATTGAAATGAATCCGCGCGTGTCGCGCAGCTCTGCGCTCGCTTCTAAAGCCACCGGTTTCCCGATCGCCAAAGTGGCGGCCAAGCTCGCGGTGGGCTATACGCTCGATGAAATTTTGAACGACGTGACGAAGGTCACTCCTGCGTCGTTCGAGCCGACGATTGATTATGTCGTCACCAAAATCCCGCGCTTTACGTTTGAAAAATTCCCCGGCACCGAGCCGCTGCTCACCACTGCGATGAAATCCGTCGGCGAGTCGATGGCGATGGGTCGCAACTTCCAGGAGTCGCTGCAGAAGGCGCTGCGTTCGCTGGAAACTGGCCTGACTGGCCTCAACGAAATGACGGAAATCACCACGCAAGATGCCGCGCGCAGTGAACTTTCGCGCCCAACACCAGATCGTTTGCTGGTGGCGGCGCAAGCACTCCGCCTTGGCGTGAGCGTCGAAGAAATTTGCACGATTGCCAAATATGATCCGTGGTTCATCCGTCAAATTGAAGAGATTGTGGTGGCAGAAGAGGAGATAGCTCAATGCGCTTTCCCAGATATAAGAGATAAATTACTTAAGTGGAAGCGTATGGGGTTTTCTGACGCTCGAATTGCGCAAATAAGGGAATTTGATGGTGATATTACGTTTATTCGTAATAAACTAAACATCCACCCTGTCTATAAACGCGTTGACACCTGTGCGGCGGAATTCGAGTCGGTCACGCCCTACATGTATTCGACCTATGAAGGCATCGGCGCTGAGTGCGAAAGCCAGCCCACTAGCCGAGAAAAAATCATCATCCTCGGCGGCGGGCCAAACCGCATCGGCCAAGGCATCGAGTTCGATTATTGTTGCGTGCATGCGGCCTACGCGCTGCGCGATGCGGGCTTTGAAACCATCATGGTCAACTGCAATCCTGAAACGGTTTCGACTGACTATGACACCTCTGACCGCTTGTATTTTGAGCCGCTGACAGCCGAAGACGTGTTCGAAATTATCCGCAAAGAACAGAGCAACGGAAAAGTGAAGGGCGTCATCGTGCAGTTTGGTGGCCAGACGCCGCTGAAGCTCGCGCGCGCGCTGGAAAAAGAGTTCGGCAAAGACATCATCATCGGCACATCGCCAGATTCCATCGACTTGGCCGAAGACCGCGACCAGTTCAAAAATCTCATTGAACAGCTGAAGTTAAAACAGCCGAATTCTGGCATTGGTCGCTCGGAAGCGGAAGTGCTCTCCATCGCCGATACCATCGGTTTCCCGTTGCTCGTTCGCCCATCGTATGTTTTGGGTGGTCGCGCGATGGCGATCATGCACGACAAACCAAGCCTAGAAAAATATGTCGGTGAGCTGACCAAGCTGTTTGGCGATGGCCCGATTCTGGTCGATTCCTATTTGCAGGATGCGACTGAGTTGGACGTGGATTGCCTAAGCGATGGCAAAGACGTTTTCGTTGCCGGAATAATGCAGCACATTGAAGAGGCGGGCATTCACTCGGGCGATTCGGCTTGCTCGCTGCCAGCTTATTCGCTGGAAGAAAATATTCTGGCCGAAGTCAAAAAACAGGCTAAAGCCTTGGCGCT
>RFOF01000072.1 GCA_009926845.1 Alphaproteobacteria bacterium | reverse complement strand
AAGTAGTCATCCTCGGCGGCACATTGTGCCGTCGGGGATCTAGTGCCACAGGCTGCACAAGGTCCCCGAACGCGCTAGGCGCATTCGAGGATTGTTATTTCCGACTCACCGCAAAGGGTGAGAAAGCCTGCTGTGTTGGCATAATTTCGACGCGGTTGATGTTGACGTGCGCGGGTTGGGTAATGCACCAGAAAATGGTGTTTGCGATGTCGTCAGCGGACAGCGGCGTCATCCCCGCATAGACATTGTCGGCTTTGTTTTTGTCGCCTTCAAAACGCACGACGGAAAATTCCGTTTCGCACATGCCGGGCTCGATGTTGGTCACGCGCACGTTTTTGCCGTTTAAATCGCTGCGCAAATTGAGTGAAAATTGCGCGAGGAAGGCTTTGGTCGCGCCATAGACATTGCCGCCGGGATAGGGGTATGTGCCGGCGATGGAGCCGAGGTTGACGATGTGCCCGCCGCCACGCGAAACCATCTGCGGCAGCAATGCATGTGTGCAATACATCACGCCGGAAATATTGGTGCCTATCATCTGCTGGATTTGGTCGAGCGGCAACTCTTCAAATGATGCTAGACCAAGCGCAAGGCCTGCGTTGTTGATGAGGATATCGACATTGGCAAAGGCCGCAGGCAGGTTTTTTACGGCAGCTTCCACCGCCTTCTGATCACGCACATCGAGGGTGAGTGTGTGCAGGTTTTCGCCCAGTTCTTTTTTGAGTTCGGCGAGGCGTTCTTCCCGCCGCCCAGTGGCCACCACGTGCGCACCATTTTTGATGAACAGCCGCGCGCAAGCCAGCCCAAAACCAGACGTTGCGCCGGTGATAAAAATGGTTTTGCCGGTGAGCATAGAATCTCCATTAGACAATTAAGAATGATAACAGTTGTGTGGTTATGCCGCGACGGAAAGCGATAATTTTACTTTGTGTTCATCCAGTTCCAGCTCGGCGCTGTAGGCAGCGGAGGAGGGCGCTGAGGCCAGCATTTCTGCGGTTAGCGTCTGCTCCATGATATACCCCATATGGGTATCTATCGCCGCCATGATTTGCGCTGGCGCATCAATGAACAGGGCAATTTTGTCCGACACATTCAGGTTGGCATCTTTGCGCGCCTGCTGGATCATCCGCACTGCGTCGCGCGCGATGCCCTCTGCTTCCAGTTCTGGCGTGATGGTGGTATCTAAAATCACCAGCGCATCATTGGTCGAGAGCGCCTGCGCGCGGTTTGCATATTCGGGCTTGGGTTCAAGCTGCAACACATACTCACCCGGCAAAAGTTTTTCGCCGGCGATTTCTACCGTACCATCCACCTGTTTCCACTCGCCCTTTTTCGACGCGGGGAGAATCTGTTTCATCAGCGCAGGAAGGCGCTTCCCAAGGATTTGCGAGTTGATGGAGAGTTTTAATGTTGCGTAGTCTGTAATGGACTCTTTACTAGAGCCAGAGTGAATTTCTTTTACGTTTACTTCGTCTTTGACGACTTCAACAAAATAATTCCAGTTGTGAATTATCTGTTCACTGCCGCCTTTTACGTGTTGCATAAGGAGAGGGTTATTGGTGAGTTGGAGTAATTGTAATGGCTGACGCACGCGTATTTTAACATTATTGCGAATGGCTAGCGCGGTGTTACACACATCACGCACCCAATCCATCTGAGCAATCAACTCTTGCTCGTCATCCCGGCGAAGGCCGGGATCCACGTGGATGCCAGCCTGCGCTGGCATGACGGTGGGGAAGGTGGCCAAATGCACACTATCTTCACCCGTCATGTTTTTATAAATCTCATCGAGTGTCAGTGGCAGCAGTGGCGCAGCGGCGCGGCACATCAGCGTCAGCACGGTGTATAGCGTATCATACGCCGCTTGCTTGTCGGCGTTTTTCTCGGTGCTCCAGAAGCGCTCTTTGTTGCGGCGGATATACCAGTTGTTGAGCGCCTCGAAGAACTGCATCACCGCGTCGCACGCGCTCGGCGTGTCATACGCGTCCAGCGAGGTTTGAATCGTGGTCACAGCCTGTTTGCACTTGGCCAAAATATACCGGTCCATCACGTCGGCAGAGTCCACCGCGTATTTGGCTTTGATGCCATCGGCATTGGCATACAGGCAGAAGAAGTTATACGCGTTCCAGATGGGTTTGATGGCAAGGCGGACGACGTCGCGGATGAATTTTCCATCGGGGTCAACCATGATGTCGGCACCGCGCATCACGGGCGAGGCGAGCATCATCCAGCGCAGCGCGTCGGCGCCGAATTTGTCCATCACCTCTTTGGGATCGCGGTAGTTCTTCAGGCGCTTGGAATATTTCAGGCCCGTTTCCGAATCCAAAACTACGCCATGGCAGATGCAGTTTTTGAACGGAATGCGGTCGAAAAGCGCGGTCGAAAGCATGATGAGCGTGTTGAACCAGCCGCGCGTTTGGCCGACATATTCAGTGATGAAATCGGCGGGGAAATGTTCCTCGAACCAGTCTTTGTTTTCGAATGGATAATGCACCTGCGCGAACGGCATGGAGCCGCTTTCAAACCAGCAGTCGAACACGTCTTCCACGCGGGTATATTCTTCGCCATCACGTGTGATTTTGATGTCGTCGATGTAAGGGCGGTGGAGATCTTTTACCTTTTTGCCGCTCAATTCTTCGAGTTCGGCAATGCTGCCGATGACGATAACTTTGCCAGATTTAGCGCGCCAAACGGGAATCGGCGTACCCCAGAAGCGGTTGCGCGAGATGCTCCAGTCGGGGGCGGTGGCGAGCATATGCCCCATCTGCCCATCGCGCACATGTTCGGGTATCCAGTTTATCTGCTTGTTCAGCTCTGCCGCGCGGTCACGGAATTTGGTCACCTCCACATACCAGCTGGGCATCGCGCGATAAATCAGCGGTTGGTCAGTGCGCCAGCAATGCGGGTAATTATGTTTGAACTGTTCTTGTTTGATGAGGTTGCCGCTAGCTTTTAAGTAGTCAATGATGCGGTCATTGGCGAGGCCAAACTTGCTGCCGCCCGGCTCGGCTATGACATTGAGGCCGCGCAGTGAGAGGACAGCTCCCTCTCCCCTTGAGGGAGAGGGTTGGGGAGAGGGGTTCTCTCCGAGGGTACGATAGATGCTATCGAGCACTCCTTCTAGATTGTCGTTGATTTCATTATTCCAGAAACGCAGCACTCTATAGCCTTGTTGCTGTAGGAATTCCGTGCGTTTTGCATCATATTTTTTTTGTGCTTCCTCATTGTGCTGTCCGCCATCTAACTCAATAATCAGCGCGGTAGATGCACAAAAGAAATCTACGATATAGCTACCGATGGGTTGTTGGCGGCGGAATTTGAAGGATTCAAATCGCTTGGCGCGTAAATGTTTCCACAAGATTTTTTCAACCTCGGTGGACTCGTGACGCAGGTGTTTTGCATGTTCCAATGCCTCCTCACCATAACCCCTCTCCCCAGCCCTCTCCCTCAAGGGGAGAGGGGGATTCTTGTCCCCCGCAGCGGGAAAAGAAATGTCAAAAATGGCGTCGGTGTATTTGCCTTGGCCATCGACAGGCACGATGGTGGGGATGTTGTTTGCGTCGGCGACGCGTTTATCGTCTTCACCAAAGCCGGGGGCGATATGCACGATGCCCGTGCCGTCGCCGTCAGTGACGAAGCTGGAGCCGTCGATAATGCGGAAGGCATTCTCTGTTTTTGCAAAATACGGGAAGAGGGGGGTGTAAGTTTTACCAATGAGATCTTTGCCTTTGCATATTGTAATAGCTTCTTCCGAGCCGAGTGCTTCTTGCAGTTTTGACGCAAGACTTTCTGCAATAATATAATTGGATTTGGCACCCGATTTTTCTGAGACAATCGCAACATAGTTCAAATCATCTTTGACAGCCAAAGCAAGGTTGCTCGGCAGTGTCCAAGGGGTGGTTGTCCAAGCAACAAAGTATGTTGGTAGTCCGTTGTTTACAATTTCATCGACTGCTTCAAAAGCAACATAAATAGCCTTGTCTTCGCGTTCGCGGTAGCTGTTGTCGAGTTTAGTCTCGAAGTTGGAAAGTGGGGTTTCCGCCGCCCATGAATAGGGCATCACGCGGTGGGCTTCATAGACGAGGCCTTTGTCATACAGCTGTTTGAACGCCCAGAGGACGGACTCCATGAAGCCTAAGTCCATCGTTTTATAGTCGTTCTTGAAATCTACCCAGCGGGCTTGGCGGGTGACGTAATATTCCCACTCGCTGGTGTATTTCATCACCGAGCTGCGGCAATGTTCGTTGAATTTGTCGATGCCGAAATTGGTGATGGCGGCGCGACCCGAAATGCCCAGTTCTTTTTCGCTTCCCATTTCGGCGGGCAGGCCGTGGCAGTCCCAGCCGAAGCGGCGCTCCACGCGCTGGCCGCGCATGGTCTGATAACGCGCAAAAACGTCCTTCACATAGCCGGTCAGCAAATGCCCATAATGCGGCAGGCCGTTGGCAAAGGGCGGGCCATCATAAAAAATGAATTCCTTCGCGCCCGCGCGCTGGTCCACCGAGCGCTGGAACAGGCCTTTTTCCTTCCAATAATCAAGGACGCCTTGCTCTACGGCGGCAAAATCGGGGTTGGGGTTGACGTCTGGGTAGGGTTTTTTCATGGAATTAACAACTGCTTAAACATTAGGGGTTATGGTGACAGGCATTCTTATTAACGCCCATTTGTGCGAGTTGCAAGATATCATGCAAGAACAACGACTCATCGTCCGCCTGCAGGCCTATTGGGAGCTGCTGCGCAAGGGAAAACCCCAGCCAGCCTTTGCTCAGCTCAATAGCGGCGCTATTTCTGATTTGTGGCCCAATTGTATCCTTATTGGAGTGGATAATCGCGGGGGCAAGCTGCGCGGCTATAAATATGAGTATATTGGTGAGGAAATGATCAAGGTTTTTGGTCATGATTACACCGGAACGGTCGTGGATATGGGCATGAAAGAGTTCCCGGGTATCCAGATAGCCAAGCATTTACCTGAAATTGTAGCTACCGGTGCTGCCCAGAAAGATGAAAGCCAATTTAACAACAGCAAGGGGCATATGATCAAATATCGTTGTTGTTTTCTGCCCTTTGGTGATGATAAAAGGGGCGTAACCAACATCCTGATTGGCGTATCACACCGCGTTTTTTAGAAAAGTTTATCATGAAAAAAGAAACACTCCTGACCCACATGGGTTCGACGCCTAAGCAACATCAAGGCATTATCAATATTCCGGCGTATCGTGCATCCACGATTTTGTTCCCTGACCTCGCGGCGTTCGACGCATCAGAAAAAGGGCAATATCCGCACCCGACCTATGCGCGCTATGGCACGCCGTCAACGCAGGCACTCGAAGAATCCATCGCTGAGCTCGAAGGCGCAGATTATGCGCTGGTGACGGCGACGGGTTTGTCGGCCATTACGGTTGCGCTGTTTGCGTTCCTTGGCGCGGGCGACCATTTGCTGATGGTGGACACGGTCTATGGCTCGACGCGCCGCTTTTGCGACTTGGAGCTGGCACGGATGGGCGTGGAAATTACCTATTATGACCCTGCCATCGGCGAAAATATCGGTTCGCTCATCAAGCCGAACACGAAGGTGGTTTTCTGCGAAAGCCCGGGCTCGCTGACGTTTGAATTACAGGATATTTCGGCGATTGCAAAAGTGGCGCATCTGCATAATGTCGTGGTCATCAGCGACAACACATGGGGAACGCCAATTTATTTCCACCCGTTTGATATGGGTGTTGATGTGTCGATCCAATCGGCAACAAAATATATGTCCGGTCACAGCGATTTGATGATGGGTTCTATCTCCTGCAAAAAAGAACATTACGCTGCGCTGCGCCGCGCCTTTGGCAATATCGGCGCGTGCCCAACGGGCGATAATTGTTATCTTGCGATGCGTGGGCTTCGCACGCTGGCTGTGCGTGTGAAACAGCATTATGAAAACTCGCTCATCGTGGCGAGGTGGCTTGCTGCGCGTCCTGAGGTCGAAAAAGTGCTGTATCCCGCACTGCCAGATGCGCCTGGCCACGATCTGTGGAAGCGTGATTTCTCCGGCGCGTGTGGCTTGTTTTCCTTCGTATTGAAAGACGTGCCCGAGCGCAAAAAACTCGCGGCGATGCTCGATAATCTGGATTATTTTGGCATGGGTTGGAGCTGGGGCGGCTATGAAAGCCTCATCGTTCCGGTGGACCTCTCCAAAGTGCGCACCGCCAGCAAATTCCCCTACAAGGGCCAGTTGCTGCGCATCCACATCGGCCTTGAAAACCCCGACGACCTGATGGCCGACCTTGCTGCGGGCTTTGACCGCCTGAAGGCTGGCGCGTAATCCTAGAGCTTAAATGCTGCATCGCAAAATATTGTTTTGACATCAAAATCGCGCGGTGTATATTCACTGCCAATAATAAAAAAATAAAAAATTCGCAGGCCGTTTTTGTTAGTTAACCCACGAAAGGTGAGACGATGAAAAACGTGCTAAAATATATTTCTATGCTGGGGCTTGTCGCCGCTGCATTTCTCATGACAGGCGCTCCGGCGTTTGCTGATACTGCTCCAACTCTTGATTCTGGCTCTACGGCGTGGATGATTGTTGCCACGCTGCTCGTGCTTATGATGACGCTTCCTGGCCTTGCGCTGTTTTACGGCGGTATGGTGCATAAGGAAAGCGTGCTCGCAACGCTGATGCAAAGCTTTGTGGCAACCACCTTGGTCACCATCTTGTGGGTGGTCTATGGGTATTCTGCCATTTTCACCGAGAGCGGCTTGTTCATCGGCAGCTTCACCGAAAAATTCATGCTGCATGGCATCGGCAAGGACACGCTTTCTGGCGTGATTCCTGAAACGGTGTTCTCCATGTTCCAGCTGACGTTCGGTATCATCACCTGTGCGCTTATCTTTGGTTCGATTGCAAATCGTATTAAGTTCTCTGCTGCTATTGTCTTCATCGCCTTGTGGTTTACACTGGTGTATGTTCCCGTGGCGCATTGGGTGTGGGGTCCTAAAGGTCTCCTTGGCGGCCTTGGGCTCGATGGCTATAAAGGCATCTTTGGTTTTGGTACAACGCTCGACTTCGCAGGCGGCACCGTGGTGCACATCAACGCAGGTATCGCAGGCCTCATGGCGGCGCTTGTACTTGGTCACCGCAAGGGCTTTGGCAAAGACGAAATGGCGCCTCCTTACAACATCGTTTTCAGCGTTATCGGCGCATCCCTTCTGTGGGTGGGTTGGTTCGGCTTTAACGCGGGTTCGGCAGTAGCCGCGAACGGCAATGCGGGTATGGCGATGCTGGTGACCCATGTTGCAACCGCCGCAGCTTCGCTCGCATGGATGACCGCTGAATGGCTGACGCGTGGCAAACCAAGCGTTATCGGCATCATCTCCGGTGCAGTCGCTGGCCTTGTTGCCATCACGCCTGCGTCGGGTTTTGTTGGCCTTGAAGGCTCGCTCATCATTGGCGCAGTCGCCGGTGTGGCATGCTTCTATGCTTGCTCGCTCAAGTTCAAGTTTGGCTTCGACGATTCGCTCGACGTTTTCGGCGTGCATTGCATCGGTGGTATCATCGGCGCGCTGCTCACCGGTCTTCTTGCCGTTAAAGACATCGGCGGCGTTGATGGCAGCTTCACCCAGTTCCTCGCCCAGTGCGAAGGGGTGACCGTCACTGTGCTCTATTGCGGTATCGTGTCCTTTATCATTCTCAAAGTGATTGATGTGGTCATGGGCCTGCGCGTGGGCGAAGCCGCTGAACACCAAGGTGTTGACCTGCTTCTCCACGGCGAAAAACTACACTAGGAGTATTATCCCCGACGGCACACGTGTCGTCGGGGATTTGCCTTGCAATATATACCATGCATCATTTTTCTGCATTCTCAAGTCAGGAAAAAATCACGTAAATCGCAGAAAACCTAAGGTTTTTCTGAAGCGCAAAAACTGCTCGAAAAAAAAGTTTCCCAAAATAGAGAGGAGAGGATTGGCTTCGTTTCACTTTGCCGCGCCTCGCTACGCTCGTCGTCGAACCCAGGGGTTCTCATCCAACCATTGCCCACATACTAAAAAGGAGCAAAGCGGCTCCCTTTTAGTATGTGGCGGAGAGGAGAGGATTCGAACCTCCGATGAGCTTGCACCCATAACGGTTTTCGAGACCGCCGCATTCGACCACTCTGCCACCTCTCCGCACTTTCATTCAGACCCAAACTGGTCGAATGAATTCTATAATAACTCGCTCGCTGCGCTCACGATGGCACTCTGCCACCTCTGGCGCACTTTCAACCCATGGTCATTGGGCTGAGTCTTTATAACCGTTTTAAAAAACGGCCGTCGCGCCTCGCGACTATTCCATATACTGTCCACCGTTGATGGAGATGGTTTCGCCAGTGATGAAGCCACCTTCTTCTGCCACGAGGAACAGCACAGCGCGAGCCACTTCTTCTGGCTGGCCAACGCGGCCAACAGGAATGCCCGACACGATCTGTTTCATGATGTCTGCGCTGATGGTTTTGAGCATATCGGTTTCGATATAGCCTGGGGAAACCGCGTTCACCGTGATGCCACGGCCAGCCGCTTCACGCGCAAGCGCTTTGGTAAAACCGAAAATACCCGCTTTGGCTGCAGAATAGTTGGTTTGGCCGAACTGACCGAGCTGCCCGTTCATCGAGCTGATGTTGACGATGCGGCCAAATTTCTTTTCGCGCATAGCGTCGATAACCGCGCGCGACATATAGAAGCAGCTGTTCAGGTTGGTTTCAATAACCGTATCCCATTTGCCGTCGTCCATTTTGTGCATCGCGCCGTCGCGGGTGATGCCTGCGTTGTTGACGAGAATATCCACCGAGCCACCGAGGTCAGCTTCAACTTGCTTCACGCCCGCTTGGCAGGCAGCAAAATCGCTGATGTCCCATTTATAAGCTGGGATGCCGGTTTCTTTGGTGAATGCTTGCGCAGCTTCGTCATTGCTGGCGTAGTTTGCAGCAACTT
>RFOF01000071.1 GCA_009926845.1 Alphaproteobacteria bacterium | reverse complement strand
GCAGGGTTTCGGAGAGCTCGGTCAACTCGTGATAATGCGTTGCAAACAGCGCGCGACAGCGATTTGCGTTGTGCAGGTTTTCCACCACCGCCCATGCGATAGAGAGGCCATCGAACGTCGCCGTGCCGCGTCCAATTTCATCTAAAATCACCAACGAACGCGCGGTGGATTGGTGCAAAATCGTCGCCGTTTCTACCATCTCCACCATGAATGTTGAGCGGCCACGCGCGAGGTCATCGGCCGCGCCGACGCGCGAAAAAAGCCTGTCGACCACGCCGATATGCGCCGCGTCCGCAGGCACGAACGAGCCCATTTGCGCGAGCACTGCAATCAGCGCATTTTGGCGCAAGAAGGTGGATTTACCCGCCATGTTCGGCCCTGTCAGCAGCCAGAGGCGCTGCTGCTCGGCGAGGTTGCAATCGTTGCCGATAAACTTTTCTTTGTTCTGTGCAAGCAGGCTCGCCTCCACCACCGGGTGACGTCCGCCCACAATTTCAAACGCTAAACTGTCATCAACTTTCGGGCGGCAATACCGGCGCGTGACTGCCAGATGCGCGAGGCTCGAAAACACGTCCACTTGCGCCAGCGCGCGCGCGGTTTCGCAGATAGCGCCATGCTGTGCATCAATACGCGCAAGCAACGCTTCAAAAATTTCGAGCTCCAGTTTTATCGCGCGGTCAGCGGCCTCGGAAATTTTGCGTTCTAGCCCTGAAAGTTCCACCGTGGTGTAGCGCAGATTATTGGCCAGCGTCTGGCGGTGAATGAACTCTACCGGCACTTTGCTCTGGTGCGCCTGCGTGATTTCGATGTGATAGCCGATGACGTTGTTGTGGCGGATTTTGAGAATGTTGATGCCCGTGCTCTCGGCATATTTTTGCTGGAGCGCAGCGATCATTTTGCGCCCATCATCACGAAGCGTGCGCAGCTCATCGAGCGCAGCGGAATAACCACCTGCGACAAAATTCCCATCGCGGGCAAACGTGCCAGCATCTGGCGACAGCGCGCGCGAAAATTCGTCGATTAAATTCTCATGACCGCCGAGTGCGCTCCGTAAATTCAGCAAGCCTTGTGACAAATTTTCCGCGTGGATTTCCATCAGGCCGCGCACATCCGCTGCAGCGCGAAGCCCCGCCATCATCGCCAGCATGTCGCGCGGGCCGCCACGGCGCAAAACAAGGCGAGAAAGCGCCCGCTCGACATCGCCGCTGGATTTTAAGCAGCTGCGCAGCTCAGTGCGCAAAGTGGCATTTTGCACCAGCGCATCCACATTATCGAGGCGTGCGTGGATGGCGGCAACTGCGGTCGATGGCGCGACCAAAAAATTCGCGAGCAAGCGCGCGCCCGCAGCGGTTATCGTCTCGTCAATCGTGGCAAGCAGGCTGCCTTTCTTTTCACCGGAGAGGGTTTGGATGAGCTCTAAATTGCGCCCTGTCGCCGCGTCAATCAGCATATGCTGGCCGCTGGCCTCCGCGCGTGGCGCATCTAAGCGGGGCAGGGTGGTTTTTTGCGTCAGGCGCACATAATCCAGCAGCGCGCCGCACGCCGCAATCGCGCTATCGGAGAATTGGCCGAAGCTGTCGAGAGAGGTCACCGCATAGGCTTCTTTCAGTAACCGCTCCCCACGTCGCGCATCAAAAATACTGTCGGGCTGGAAGGTGGTTTTTTGTTTCCATTCCTCCAAAACATTTTGCATCGCGGGCAGGTTTTGCATGGCATCTGACAACAACACTTCGCGCGGGTCGATGCGCGTAAGCTCAGCCGAAAGCGCCGCCGGAGCCACGGTGCTGACGCGAAATTCACCGGTGGAAATATCGAGCCACGCCAAGGCCACTTGCGCGCCGCTGGCCGCCACCGCCGCCAGATAGTTGCTGCTGCGCGCATCGAGCAGGCTTTCTTCGGTGAGCGTTCCGGGCGTGACGATGCGCACGACATCGCGATGCACCACCGCCTTATAGCCGCGTTTTTTTGCCTCAGCGGGGTCTTCCATCTGTTCGCAAATGGCGACTTTTTGGCCACTGCGAATGAGGCGCTCTAAATACACATCGTGGCTATGCACCGGCACGCCGCACATAGGGATCTCCTCGCCTGCGTGTTTGCCGCGCTTGGTCAGGGCGATGTCGAGGATCTGGGACGCGGCGACAGCATCGTCAAAAAAAAGCTCATAAAAATCGCCCATGCGGTAAAAAAGCAGATAGCCCGGGTGGGCAGCTTTAAGCGTCAAATATTGCGCCATAGCGGGGGTGGCGCCGACAAACGCCTCATTTGGCTCGGTTTTTATCGCCTCGGCGAGGGTCGCACTGCTCATTTTTGGGGCGCTCGATTAACGTAATTTTAAGGCTCAAACTTTATCATTTTTGTATAGCACAGCCCATCTGTTTGAGAAGAGAAAATGTCGAAACCGCACTCCCCCACCACCTCGCATGTCAGTCAGGAAGCCCGCGCGATACTCTCGATGGCGGGGATGCGCGAGCAGATGGAGGCCGCCGCAGACCACGAGGCCAGCGCGCTCATTGTTTTGCTCGAAAAGCTTGCCACCGGCCACAATATGGCTGGTGCCAGCGTGCAGATAGGGCAGGCTGTGCCCATGATGGACAGGCTGGCGGCGGCTAGCAGCGCGGCTGCCCCGCTTTTGATGCGTGTTAAAGAACAGCTCGCGCGCCTTGCTGCCTCCCCCGACCTATCGGCGGGTTTCCGCCGGCCGAAGTAAAATTCTTTCCGCCCATTTTTTTCAAATTTCCCTTGCATTCGCGCGGGTCATATGCGATGCACAAAGTTCACAATTTTTTATATTGAAAATCATAGACTTATGCTGCAGTGCAGCAAATCTAGCAAGACGAACACCGTATAACCCACAGGACGAAGAAAATGAGCAAGCACGAAAAAGAGCCCATCACCGACCAAGAAGCACTCGATTATCACTCCGAAGGCAAGCCTGGCAAAATCTCGAAGCTGGGGCGGCATCAACCTTGAAGACATCGCCGCGCCTGAATGTTTCGTCATCGAGCAAAAACTGCGCGAGCTGATGGACATCCCCGTGTTCCACGATGACCAACACGGAACGGCCATCATCGTCGCCGCTGGCCTTATCAACGCCTGCCATCTGACCGGCCGTAAAATGTCCGACGTGAAAGTCGTTGTTCTTGGCGCGGGTAGCGCGGGTATCGCTTGCCTTGAGCTGGTCAAGCGCATGGGCGTAAAACACGAGAACGCTTTGCTGGTCGACAAGACCGGCGTGATCTACGAAGGCCGCACCGAAGGCATGAACCAGTGGAAATCAGCGCACGCGGTCAAAACCGACAAGCGCACGCTGGCTGACGCCATGAAGGGCGCGGATATGTTCATGGGCCTTGCTGGCAAGAACGCGCTCAGCAAAGAAATCGTCGCCACCATGGCCAAAAACCCCATCATTTTCGCGATGGCCAACCCCGACCCAGAAATTACGCCAGAGGACGTTCGCTCCGTTCGCTCCGACGCGATTATGGCCACCGGCCGCTCGGACTATCCGAATCAGGTCAACAACGTGATGGGCTTTCCGTATATTTTCCGTGGCGCGCTCGACTGCCGCGCAAGCCAAATCAACGAAGAAATGAAAGTTGCAGCAGCCGAGGCGATTGCCGCGCTTGCTCGCGAAGATGTGCCAGAAGAAGTATCCGCGGCGTATCGCGGCCGCAAAATGGAATATGGCCCAGAATATATCATCCCATCACCGTTTGATCCGCGTTTGATGACCAACGTGCCTGCGGCGGTTGCCGAAGCGGCGCGCAAGACCGGCGTGGCTCGCAAACCCATTACCGATATTGAGGCCTATAAAAAATCACTGGCTGCTCGCCTTGACCCAACGGCTAACGCCATGCAGCAAATTTTTGATAAAGTCCGCGCCAATCCGCAGCGCCTCATCTTTGCCGAAGGCGAAGAAGAAAAAATCATCCGCACCGCCGTTCAGTGGCGCGATAATGGTTACGGCACGCCGATTCTGGTGGGCCGCCTTGAAAAAGTGCGCGACGCTATGAAGCGCATGGGCGTGGACGAAACCGGCATCGAGATTGCCAACGCTGCTGTCAGCGAACATGTCGATGAATATATCGACTATCTCTATCCACGTTTGCAGCGCGAAGGTTTTCTCTATCGTGATGTGGCGCGCATGGTGAAGAACGACCGCGACATCTTTGCCGCGTGCAAACTTGCTTGTGGCCGTGGCGATGCGCTGATTACCGGCAGTACCCGCAACTATCATGTGGCCTTTGGCAACATCCGCAAGGTCATCGACGTGAAAGAAAATGACTGCGTGTTCGGCGTGTCGATGATCGTGGCCAATGGCAAAACGTTGTTCATGTCCGACACGGTGGTCAACGAGCTGCCAGACCCGGGCCAGCTTGCGCGCCTTGCCATCAAAACGGCGAACAAAGCCAAGCGCATGGGGCATGACCCGCGCGTTGCGCTGCTTTCTTATTCCACGTTCGGCAACCCCAAAGGCCAAAAATCTGAGCGCATTCGCGAAGCGGTTCGCCTGCTTGATGAGATGAAAGTGGATTTCGAATATGAAGGCGAAATGGCGGTGGAAGTGGCGCTGAGCAAAGAGCTGATGAGCCTCTATCCGTTCTGTCGCCTGACCGGCCCTGCCAACGTACTCATCATGCCTGGCCTGCACTCGGCGCAGATAGCCTCGAACCTGCTGCAGGAAATGTCTGATGGCGTGGCCATCGGCCCGATCCTCATGGGCCTTGATAAGCCTGCGCAGATCGTGACCATGGGCGCAACCGTTTCGGAGATACTGAACCTCGCAGCTCTCGCAGCGGTCGAAGCCATCGACGAAAAACAAAGCAAGGTCGCTCCGATAAAGGCGAAAAAGAAGGCGTAGTTTCTTGCGTTTGGACTGGACCACACGAGGCTGACGCCTTTCACCTGTGGAGATGCCGAGTGATTTCTTGCAACTCGGGGAACTTGCGCTTCGCGTGTGGCGCAAGCTGTTTTCGCGCGTGAATCAAGTGGGCGCTATATTCCCTTGATTCCATTCCAAGACTTTTTGCTCGCATTGCTACAGTTTGTTCATCGACTTTGCCAAACGCGAGATCATGCAAATATAAGGCTTCTGCGCAAAAGACTTTATAGGCTTTGGTTTGATTGCCTAACTTCCTATCAACAAGCTCCATTAAGGCTCTATATTTTTGCTCTGCAACCGCTTGGTCATCTTGAAAAATAAGCCTATCAGCAGGAGCTGGCGTAGCGGTATCTGCAAGGCTGTCAGCCCAAGTTTGGGTGCTATCACCAATAGCACAATCGAGACCCTCCGTGGTTGCATACCGCTTTGTATTACTGGCGCGCGCGTGAATCGCCCTTTTTGTATTGGAGACTGCACTGTTAACATAGCGTTTTAAATCTCCACTATCTGCGCCTTTTTTTAGTGTAAACTTATTCGTCAGATGTCTTGCCAGTTCACCAAATTCAGACATTAAAGAATCACGGTCTAGCAGTGCTGCAGACGGATGATCTCTATTGCGCATTTCTGCTGCTATCGCATTTTGCTTAAAATAACGCTCTAAGGCGTTGTAGATAACGTTTCCGTCTCGCTCTTCAAAAGGTTTTTGTACTTCTGCAAATACAATTTTGATAGCATCTACCAGTTCCCCCTCTTCCTTGGTAAGAATAGTACCTTCATCGCCATTCATTTTGCTTTTGCTTTGCGCTAATAATTATTTACGATTGTAACGGTAATTTATTTCCATTTGGCTGGCAATGGAATTGTATTTCGGCGCGAGACTCGATTGTGGCGACACTAATAAATAGCGTCGAATTTAGCCCGAAACACCCTCGAAATCGCCCCAAATTTCTCCAAAAAACACACGAAAAACACCCAAATTCGCCCAAATTTCGCGAATTTTTTGGGGGTATTTCAGAACAGTTTTATCGCCACGCTTAGGCCTTGCTGAGTGGGGATAATCGTTGAAAAATAACGGGTTGGGTCAGCAAGGCGCAGGTTGAACTCGCGCATGGTCTGGTGTGCGAGTGGCGACACGCCCTCAGGCGGGCAATCCCCCGTCACCGCGCCAAAAAGCAGCGTATTGTCTGCCACGATAAGCCCCTGTTTTCTAACCAGTTTTTCAGCAAAATCAAGATAGGTGGTGTACCCAATTTTATCCGCATCGATGAACACCATGTCGAATTGCTCTGAAATCGCCCCCAAAATCGTGCGCGCATCACCTTCTAACATATTGATTTTACTTGCAACTTCCGACTGCGCGAAAAACTTTTTAGCCATCGCGATATGCGTGGCATCCCTGTTGATGGTCACTATCTTTCCATCCTCGGGCAATCCACGCGCCATCCACAAGGTGGAGTAGCCAAATAAGGTGCCGATTTCTAATATTTTTTTGACGTTATGCAGACGGATAAAAAGCTGCAAAAGTTTGCCTTCTTCCGCGCCGATATGCATGGGCATATTTACCGCGTGCAGCGCCGCGTCTATCTGCTTCAGCAAGTCGTCTTGCGGCGCGTAGAGCGTTCGGATATAGTCGATATTAGACATAGAGATGACCAGATGACCAGATTACCAGATAACCAAGCTATAGCAGATTCCGGTCATCCGGTCATCCGGTCATCTGGTCATCTGTCTTTGACAGGCCGCGCGTGGGGCCTGCGCAGCGTGGATGAGCGGCAGGTGTCTGCCATCATGCAGCAACACGACCTGCCGGAAATTTTGGCGCGCGTGATGGTTTCTCGTGGCGTAACCACCGAAGAAGTAACGGATTTTTTAAACCCCAGCCTCAAGGCCTCGCTGCCTGATCCGTCGCATTTATTGGATATGGATGTCGCCGCTGCGCGCATCGCATCTGCAGTTATAAGTGGCGAAAAAATAGCGATTTTTGGCGATTATGATGTCGATGGTGCGACGTCCTCTGCGTTGCTGATGCGCTATTTCCGCGCGCTGGGCATGGAGCCATTCGTGCATATCCCCGACCGCATGAAAGAGGGCTATGGCCCTAATATTCCTGCGCTTTTAGGGCTGCAGGCGCGTGGTGCGAAAGTGGTGGTAACCGTCGATTGCGGAACGCTTTCGTTCGAGCCAATTGCGGCAGCTAGCGATGCTGGTTTGGACGTCATCGTCATCGACCACCATATCGGTGAGGCAGCGCGCCCGAAAGCCCTTGCGATTGTCAATCCAAACCGCCTTGATGAAACCTCTCCGCATCGCCAGATGGCGGCGGTGGGTGTTGCGTTTTTGTTCTGCGTGGCGATCAATAAGCGGCTCAGAGACAAAGGATTTTTCAAAGGCCGCAGCGAGCCGGATTTACGCCAGTGGCTCGACATTGTAGCGCTTGGGACGGTGTGCGACGTGGTGCCGCTGACGGGCGTCAACCGTGCGTTTGTAGCGCAAGGGCTGAAGGTGATGGCGGCGCGGCAAAACACCGGCATCCGCACCGTGCTCGACATGGTGGGAATCGACGAAAAACCCAGCGTTTACCACCTCGGATTCGTCATCGGCCCGCGCATCAACGCGGGTGGCCGCGTGGGGAAATCTGACCTTGGTGTGCGCCTGCTCACCGAGGTGAAGGAGTGGCTACAGGCGATGGTGCTGGAGCAGGCCATGCGGCTGGCGGAGGTGCAGGACGGGCAAAGCCCGCTTTTGCTGGTGGCCGCCGAAGGCTGGCACCCGGGCGTGATTGGCATTGTGGCGGGGCGCTTGAAGGAAAAATACCACAAACCCGTGGCGGTTATCGGCGTCAGCGATGGCATCGGCAAGGCCTCCGCCCGCAGTGTTTCGGGTATGGATTTTGGTGCGGCGGTGATTGCTGCGCGCGACGCGGGTTTGCTCATTGCAGGTGGCGGCCACGCGATGGCGGCGGGCTTTACCGTGGAAGAGGCTAAAATCCCCGCGCTGGAGGAATTTCTCGCGGCGCGGCTTGCGCCGCAAGCGGGGGTTCTGACCGGCGCTCGCTCGCTTATTCTTGATGGGCTAATTAGTGTGGCGGGGGCAACACCCGAACTAGCTGAAACCATTGAAAAACTAGGGCCTTTTGGGCAGGGCAACCCGTCACTGCGTATGGCTGTGCAAAATGTGGTGAATTTGAAGCCCGACATCGTCGGCCAACACCATGTCAAAACGCTGCTGGTGGACAAGCTCAGCAACGCGCGGCTTTCGGCTATTTGTTTCCGCTGCGTGGGGACGCCGCTAGGCGATGCGCTGCTTTCCACGCGTGGGCAAGTGATTGATGTGGCAGGGCAAATGCGTTTAAATGAATGGCTTGGAAAAATTTCAGTGAGTTTTCAAGTGGATGACATTAAACTGTCATAATGTTATGTTATACTGTGGCTTACTAACTGTGGGTAAATGTCAAAGATGGCGTGGAATTTAAAGCGTGTTATTCATGTGGTTTCCTTCGGTCTGCTGGGCAGTGGCGAGGAGGATTCGTCATCTGGGAATACTAGTGATAACAAAAATAGCGGCAGTTGGGATGATAGTGCCAGCAGCGGTGGTGGCGCGAGCGACAACCGTGATGAACGCCGCAAGGATGGCAAGCCAAATAAAGAAAAACCCCGTGTTCTCGCGCCGCAGGCCGCGGCGCTTCAACCCGTTATTGTGAACCGTGCGCAGGACGAGGCGCAGCTGGCCAATAACGTGAATCAGACCAAAGAAATGCAGCAGCAAAAAGAACCGCCGCTGCAACAACAAACTCAGCAGCAAACGCAGCAAACGCAGCAACAACCTCACGTTCGCGTCTACCAGGCCCCAGAGACCATCATCAAAACGGTTTCTCTTACACTTGAACAATGCTTCAATGGATGCTCTATTCCGCTGGAAATAGACCGCCAGGTTCCAGACAACGATATCATCAAGATTGAACGTGAGACGATTCACGCGCAAATACCGAAGGGAATCGTAGGAGGGGAGACCATTATTTTAACCGAATGCGGACATATGAATGAAGCTGGAATGAAAGGCGATATTCGCATCGTCATTAATGTGCTTCAAC
>RFOF01000008.1 GCA_009926845.1 Alphaproteobacteria bacterium | reverse complement strand
TCAGCGGCGGGCGGCATCGGCGGCGAAAAAGAACAGCAAATTATGGATGCCACCACGCGCATCTATGAAGCCTGCAATTTTCAGGATATTTCGGGGCAACGCCTGACCAAAGTTATTAAGCTTCTCAACAGCATTGAAGAACGCGTAGACAAGCTCAACGACTTGTTCGGAACGCCTGAAGAAGCCAAAGCAGCTGCTAACGACGCCGGCAAGAAAGATGAGCCTAGCCCGCAGGATCTGCTCAATGGCCCGCAGCTTTCCGGCCAAGGAACATCGCAAGCTGATATTGACGCGCTTTTTAACTAAACAAAAGCCCCCAAAGCTTTCTTTTGTTTTTCTGGTTAACTCGCTGTAGAATCATCTCGTTTTGAATTTGAGACGAGAATGATAAAATATATCTTGTATACACCAATCAGAAATCTAGGCGCAGCTTCATGGCTTGTGCTCACTTTGTTTTGTGCAAATTTCTCCTTTGCTCAGGCACCTGAAAACACCAGCACAGAGTTAGACGCACCCAAAGCACTCGAAATCCTACCCACAGCAACAGCTACGCCGGAAAACAGCCCAACGGCGACCGGAACTCCAGCGCCACCCGCTGCCAATACCGAAACTAAGGACGATATAGGGGATAAGGCAGCATTGCCGCCGAATCAGCTGCATAAAAAAGCCACGCTTAATTCCAAAGGTGAATTAATCATCAGCGTTTCTCCTGCCGAAGATAGCGCAACGATTCGATTTCCTTTTATAGAGCGTACAGCATTTGCTGTGTTTGTGCGTGGGCATTTTTTATGGGTGGTGTTCAACGACCCCATCGCGATCGATCTTTCAGAGTTTGAAAATACGGGACCGACCGTTATTGGCAAACCTCAACGCGTAGTCAGCGGTAAAACCACCTTGTTGCGTATTCCCATGGAAGATAGTGTGTCCCCCTATGTGCTGCGTGAAGATGGCAGCACAGGGTGGACAATCCAGCTTATGCCCAAAAAACGCGGGCTTGCAACTGCGCTCAGCATAGGCGTCAATACCGAGCCACCCTCACCCGCAAATGTGTCGATTGCAGCAGAAGAAATGGGCGATCCAGTGACGGCGCAAGACCCAAAGATCGGTGATGAGATGGTGATTGTCCCTCTTTATGTGCCAGGACAAGGGGTTTTGGCAAAACGCGATTTTGTTGAGTTTGCCTTACCATCCACCGCGCAAGGCATTGTGGTTATCAAAAAAGCGGATGAGGTGGCAGTAACGCAACTACGTAATGGCATCCGCATTTCAATGCCGGATGGGGCCTCTATTTCACCTGGGTTGCCGGAACTGGAAGAGGAAAAGTCAATTAATGCACTACTCAATAATGCCACTTTCTTTCCTTACGAAATATGGAAATCCGAAAATCCAGAAAATCCAGGCCCGCAAATGCGTCGCCTGTTCCATCGCATTGTGGAGTCACCTACCCCCCAACAATCCAATGAAGCGCGTTTCCGCCTCACGCAGATTTATCTCAGCCAAGGGTTAATGCCCGAGGCTTTGGCGCAACTTGATGCCATAGAGCGCACGAATCCAGCTTTCTTCCGCAGCGCAAAGCTCGCTGCACTACGTGGTTCAGCATATTTTATGATGTATCGCTTCCCTGAAGCCGCAAAAGATTTTTCTGTCGCTGAGCTCAACAACAACAAAGAAGCCGATTATTGGCGCAGCATGCTCACAGATCTCATGGGTGGAACGGGGCCAGGCTATGATTACTTGTCCCTCAATCAAGATTATATTAGTAAATACCCGCCTATCTATCGCCAGCGCCTCGCTATTGTAGCAGCCGACCGCAGCATTGCCGCCAAGGATTACAATACAGCGCTTAAAATCTTTGAAGCGCTTCAGAAAGATGGGCTGGTCGATTCTATCAGTCCTTATGTGAACTTCCTGCTCGCCAAAGTATCGATAGAAACAGGGCAACAAAAAGAAGCCCTAGAGATGTGGGACAAGCTTGCCGAAGATAATAAACACCCCTTTGTTCAGGCACGTGCCGAATTTTCTCGCATTGTCTGGGGTCTAGATCATCTCAGCCTCAGCAAAGATGAGGCCATCACACGCCTAGAAAAACTGCGCTTAGCATGGCATGGTGATAGCCTTGAACTTTCTGCGCTTGTGATGCTCGGCGATCTCTATGCCGAGAAAAAAGCCTATGTCGATGCCATGCGTATTTGGCACGGCGGTGTGCAGAGCTTTTCTGGAACAGCAGAATCCGTTGAAATGATCCGCAAGATACAAGAAGCGTTCGTCGTCATGTTCAGCGATGGGGCGGCAGATAGCCTTCCACCGCTTGATTCGCTAGCGCTTTATTATGAATATCGTAAATATACACCACCAGGACTTGCTGGCGGAGAAATGATAGAGCGCCTCGCTTCGCGCTTGGTGAGTGTGGATCTACTCGATCAAGCTGCTTATGTGCTGGATCAGCAGATGCGGTCGCTAACCGAGAAAGAAACACGTAGCCGCCTCGGCACCAAACTGGCCACTATTTATCTCCTCAACCACCAGCCACAAAAAGCACTCAGTGCGCTTGAAGATTCGGTTTACGGCGATAACCAACCAATCCTTCGTCAGCTGCGCAATCGGCTCTCCGCTCAAATTATGGTGGAAACGGGAAAGCCCGATAAAGCGCTGGCGACACTGGGACAAGATACAACTGAAGAAGCCGAGCGCATTCGCCTTGATATCTATTGGCAACAAAAAGATTGGCCGCGTGTTATCAGCAGTGCAGAGACCATTTTAAAAGCACGCAAAGACATTACCGCGCCACTGACAACAGAAGAAGGTGAATATGTAGTGCGACTAGCACTGGCCTATATGTTTGAAAATGATGAAGGACAGTTGCATTATTTACATGATTATTTTGGGCCATTAATGCAGAATAATCCCGAAAAGGCGCTGTTCGAGTTTTTAACCAGTGAAAATATAACCCCAGCGCCCACAAACTTTGATGATGTGATTAAGGATCTTGCAGATACGCGATCCTTTATAGAAAATTATCGCGCACGTATTCAGGAAAATGGACTGTCATCTATTATAAACTAGCAGCAGCTACTGTAGCAGTGCAATGATAGCAGCATCATTTTTTTCCTGCGCCAGCATAATGGCGGTGTTGCCATTTTTGTCAGCTAATTTTCTATCAGCACCGTGCGCAATCAGCCAGCGGATAGAGGCCATCTGCCGGTTCCACACGGCCCAGTGCAAAGGCGTTTGTTTCTCATGGTTTTGCAGATTGATATTTGCCCCACGCTCCACCATCTCTGCTATCAATGCAACCGAGCCATTCCCCGCAGCAACCATCAAAGGAGATTGGTCTTCAAGAGAAATACGGTTAATTGAAGCAATTGTGCGACCCGATGGCAAGATGCGCACATCACCATTATAGGCCGCATTCATAAGCGTAGCATACTCCACGTAGTTCTTATTATCGGGCGTTTTTGTCCACAACAGCAGGCGTTTGACCGTTTCCACATGCCCACGCGATGCCGCATAATCGAATGCACTAAAACTATTTTTATCTTGTAGCTTTATATTCGCGCCTGACTCCAGCAAGAGTTTGCATGCTTCATCTTTTCCATTCCACGCAGCATACATCAAAGCCGTACGCTTTTGTACATCACGCGCATTCAGCAACACATGCTCATCTATCATATTGCGAAGTTTTTTTTCATCGCCTTCAGCTGCCGATCTCAGCAGAGAAAAGGTGATATTTTCATCCTGTGCAGGACGCAAAGTGTTGGCATAGGTTGATTCATTGCCCCCAAATATACCTCCCACATTTAGACCGGATGAACCAACGCCAGCCGCATTGCCGATTTGGCCAATACCTCCGATAGATTTATCCGAATAGACATATCCACCGTCTTCATTACGATTAGGGATATATGATCGATGCCTGCTATTGGCATCATAAACACCTCCCATATCCTTAGGCAAGAGCGGGCTGACGAGCAACTGCGCACGATAGGCCATCATCCCAGCCCATGCGGCAAGCCCGATAAAAATAATGCGATGTAATTTCATAAAACTTCAGAATGCAATCAATGGAACATACCATAAAGATACATAATGCAAATACAGTAAAAATCTTTAGAATTTATAAAATTTTAAATACAGCAAAGGAATAAAAATGCGTTGGCTGGATGTTCGCGATATTGCTATAGCGCTCGAAGATGCGCACCCTGACGCAGATAATGTGAATCTGCGCTTTACCGATTTGCGCGCGTGGGTGATGGCATTACCCGATTTTTCGGATGACCCCAATGGCTGTAATGAAAAGATTCTAGAGGCTATTCAAATGGCGTGGCTCGATGAGCGAGATTAGTATTTTAGCAAACGATGAATCAGCGACGCAGGCCTTAGCTGCAAGGCTGGCTGGTGTATGCGCAGCGGGGGATTGTTTGCTCCTGCAGGGAGATTTAGGTGCGGGCAAAACCACATTCGCACGGGGGTTCATCGGCGCGTTGCAAGCTGCGCCAGAAGAGGTTCTCAGCCCTACATTCTCGCTGGTGCAGAGCTATATGTCTAAGGGTGGCTACGAAATTTTCCATTTTGATTTGTATCGTTTGAAATCGCCCAGTGACTTGGTGGAAATTGGGTTTGATGAAGCCGTGAGCGACGGGCTAACGCTGGTTGAATGGCCGGATATTGCGGGGGCGGCACTGCCCAAAAATGCGCTGACCATCCGGATTAGCTTTGGCGAAAACGGCGCGCGGAATTTTTTATTTTCAGGAGAGGAAAACACATGGAATCAGCGTCTGCAAAAATTGAAAGTCGAGCCATGACCCGCACGGACGCCATCACAGAATTTCTGCAGAAGAATGGCTATGGCGACGCGCAGCTTTCGCCGCTGGCGGGCGATGCGTCTTTCCGCCGCTATATCCGTCTGACGCGCGCAGGCAAAAGCTTTATGCTTATGGACGCGCCGCCGGAAAAAGAAGATGTGCGCCCTTATGTTGCCATTGCCGAATATTTGTGCGCCAAGGGCTACAGTGCGCCGCGCATTCTTGCCCGCGATGTGGCGGCGGGTTTTTTGCTGCTGGAAGACTTGGCGGATGACACGTTCTCAACTGTTTTGCGCAGCGATATAACGCGCGAAGAAGGGCTCTATGAGGCGGCGATGGATGTGCTCGCCGCGTGGCATGGAACGCTTGCAAACCCAGAAAAATTACCACTTCCGCTGTATGTTGAGGCGCTTCTGATGCGTGAAGTGGCGCTGCTTTCGGATTGGTATTTGCCCAAAGTATTTGGCGCAGAAAAAGCGAAAGCACTTGGCGCAGAATACCTTGCCATTTGGCAAAAAATTCTGCGCGAAAATGCGCTGGCCACTGACCAGTTCGTCCACCGTGATTACCATGTTGATAATCTGATGTGGTTGGCGGAGCGGCAGGGAAATGCCTGCGTTGGCCTGCTCGATTTTCAAGATGGGGTGTATGGCGACGCGGCCTATGATGTGGTCTCCCTCCTCAAGGATGCCCGCCGCGATGTTGCGCCTGCGCTCGCGCAAAAAATGTTTTTGCGGTATGTAGAGAAAACGGGCGTGGACGCTGTGGATTTTACGCGGCGATATGCGCTGCTCGGTGCGCAGCGAAACTGCAAAATTATTGGTATTTTTGTGCGCCTATGTGTGCGTGATGGCAAGCCGAATTACCTGAATTTCTTGCCGCGCGTCTGGGCGCATTTAGCAAATGACGTGCAGCATCCGGCGCTTGCCGAGCTTAAAATATGGCTGGATAAAAACGTGCCTGCCTCTGCGCGCGGAGCGAACGCATGACCCGCGCGATGGTGCTTGCCGCCGGGCTTGGAACGCGCATGCGCCCGCTGACGGATGTGATGCCCAAGCCGCTGGTTCCCGTGGCGGGCAAGCCGCTCATTGACCGCACGCTGGACTTTTTGGCGGGTGCAGGCGTGACCGATGCGGTGGTCAACAGCTTTTATAAAGCCGAGATGCTAGAGGCGTATTTGGCAAAGCGTACCGCCGCGCCGCGCATCACTATTTCGCGCGAAGAGGAATTACTCGAAACTGGTGGCGGCATCAAAAAAGCACTGCCGCTGCTCGGCGGAAAACCATTTTTTATTGCAAATAGTGATGTCATCTGCATCGATGGAAAAACGCCCGCGCTGCACCGCCTGCAAGCCGCGTGGGATGATGCGCGGATGGATGTTTTATTGCTGCTCCACCCTGTGGCCAGCGCCGTGGGGTATGATGGCAAGGGCGATTTTTTCCTCCGCGAAGATGGCACGCCCCGCCGCCGCACGGCGGATGAAACCGCGCCCTATGTGTTCACCGGAGTGCAGATACTGCACCCGCGCTTGTTCGCGGATTCCCCCGATGGCGCATTTTCACTGAATGTACTTTTCAACCGCGCACTGGAAGCACGGCGTATTGCTACACTCGTGCATGATGGAAAATGGTTGCATGTGGGCGACCCTGCGGGTGTCGCAGCGGCAGAAGCAGAATTATAAAGCCGTCTTTTAGGGCTCGCAATCAAACCCATATTCGTCTTTTTTGGTGTTTTTGTCGCAAGGGCTGCAAGCCACGCCAAAATCACCCGTGCCTTTGAAGCAGCGGATTTGTTTTTTGTTTTGTTTGGTTGAGCCTGCCTTGATGAGGTTAGCATTATTCTGCCCCCAATGAGGACCTTTGAATATGGCGCGACTGTTTGCGCCCGTGCCTGCACCTGCATATTCACCCATAAACCACCACCATGGCGGATCATAGCCCTGATTGACGCAGGTTGCAAAAGTATGGCTAGAAAATTCATGTGTCTGATCAAGAAGAATGACCGCATCTGCATCATCTTTTGATGCAAATTGTGGAATTGCTTTTTTTGCTTTTGACACATCTGTATTGTCATACCACCACTGGTAAGTATTGCCTAAACTTCCGCACTCATATTTTCCGCCATCTGTGAAGTGTGACATGCGTGGACGGTAAATTTTAGCGGAATTCCAAGAATCCTCCCCGTTTACATGCGGCAGGACGCAATAGACATAGTCAGGGTCATCGCACGATGGCTGGCAATTATTGGCTTGGCATTGAGCCTCATCCAAATCATCGTTGGCCGGATCATCGCACGCCACAGGATCTGGATTATTATCAGGCGACTGACCCGGCTTGAGCACCATATCAGTCAATGCGCGCAGGGTTTTCTCGCAGACTTTCATACGATAATCTTCTGGCACTTCATATTTCAATATCTGGCGTTTTGTACCCAAGCCCATATAGCTGGTGGCACCCGCACCGGTAGGGAAACGCCCCTGATCCCACGATTGCACATACAAGTTATCAATCGCTTTATTGTAGCCGCCCTTTTTGTGGTCAAACGCGCCGCTAACAGCCGTATCTGGCGCATAGGACGCGTGCTGGACATAGGCCAGATGCCATTTGCCGTCGCTCAACTTATATTGAATAATGTCGCCATCTTGCGCATGATCCAACCCTATGCGGCCATCGGCATCTTCGCTCGTATCCACATTTGCAGGGAATTTATCCGCCGACACATACCCGCGCCAACCCAGCGGCCAAGGCACTGTTTTACCCTCCTGATTTAGGAATGCGCCGCCTGCCGAAGCCAGAGCAAAATCTTCCTGTGACCCTGGCTTGAAAGTTTTTTCATAGCGCGCGATACAGTTCAGATTATGCTGACGAATGCTTTGCATTTGATGCGCGAGCAGCCCCTCCCACCCATCAGCGAAGCTTTGTTCCGCAGGGCGCTCATTGAATACAAATTTATTTTTCTTATCAGGAGTCAAGGATTGCTCCTCTTGCTTTTTCTTCGTGGCATAATACGCATCGGTTTTCGATACGCTTTCACGGCCAAGACCAACGATGGTGTCAAACCCGCCGAGCGTGTTGCTGAAATCGCCGCCATGCTCGCTATTACCCGCGGATACACCCGTATCCCACCAGCGCATATAAGGCATGTGATAACCAATCAGCTCGTTCGTGTAGGGGTCGCGGAAAGGCCTCACAAAATGGCTAAAGCGATATTCCGGCGGCTCGGTGCCGTTGCAGAGGAATTCATCGCTATTGAGCAGGCGCGTGGCGGCCTCGGCGACGACGTGTGGCGCGTCACCAATACCAGCACTATAGCCCCCGACAGATGGCGCACCGACGCTTTCATCGGTTATCCATGCAATGGCTTTTGCATGTGGCGGTGGCGTGCCCACAGATTCTGGCCAGCTTGAATCAGGATCAAAGGCTTTTTTGAGTATTTCCGGCCCAATAATAGCTGCGCCAGAAGGCCCTTGATAAAGATCTGTATTCCAGTCCCAAGGCTCTATGAAATTTGCGCCTGCGGAAAGAGAGCGCAAGCGGCTATTGAGGGTGGTATCGTTATCATTATTACTGCTGCTGGCACGACGTTTTTCAAGCAACCCTTCGCAGGTGCGCATTTTGAGGTAGTTGATAGGCACCACGTCTTTAACGATAACACGGCAGCACTGTTGGATGCTCATTGGCGTTGGGCAGGCATACGAATCATCATTTTCCCAATAGCGCGTTTTGCACGGCGGCGTGAAAATAGCCGGATTAGGCCAATATGCCGTCATATCTGCTATATTGGGGTCAGCACTACCGCCCCCACCACCCCAAGCATCTACAGCCTGTGGCGTGGTGTGTTTGCTGTCGTTCCAAGCATCTTTCAAATTTTTGTTAATCTCATCCAAATCAGAACGATTAATATTGAAAGAAGGTGCGCGTCCATCCTGCCACGTCGCATCCTGCCAACGGTTGTAGTTAATGTTAATGCGCTGCATAATGCAGGCATCAAAAGCCTCGGCGCGGAAGCTGAGAATATCCACCGGAACAATCGCGCACTGAACTACCGGATATTTTTCTTTCAGGCCGCCGGTCCATGATTCTGGCTCGTTATAACTCGTATAGCCACGCCTGCCGACAGCACAACTATCCGCGCAGGTGATGCCGCCCGTTTGGCAGCCAGAACTTTCAAACAGCCTTGATGTTTGGTCTGAATACTCACGATCGGTTAGATGTCCAAATACCACATTATCGCGCGGAACAAAGGGATTGCCGTTGGTATTGACAATTTTCTCAACATTCGGGCAATAGCCTTTCTCTCCTAAAGCGACAGACGAATAGGGAATGGGATTCGCGCCATAATAATATTTTTTGCACGGCGCTTCAGTGCCAGTGTTATTGCTTTGGCTCGCAGCGCATTTAGGAGCAAATGACCACCCGCCGCTATTGGGCGTGGGAGTCGGGGCGCTCCCAGAAAATCCACCCGCCTCTCCCACCATATCTGGCCCCATAGCCGCACATGGGACGCCAACGCCACCAAGCTTTGTGAACGTTTCCTGAAAATCTTTAATCAGCGGCGCAAAAGAACCATCTGAACTTTGCTTGAGTAAATCAGGGTTTTTGCGGAAGCCATAGACAGAGAAATTCGTAAAGTTTCTCGTCCACTCGGTCTGCAAATACGTCCCCGGGTTATATTCCGCTTCATTCGCATCGGGTCTATCCGTCATGAACACCGACGCAAATCCGCTTCTTTCTTCATATTTTCTACGGTTTCCTGTGAAGTCTTTACTTGGGAACTGCACCTCGTCAGCGGCGGCGCCATTGGTCAATGGCTGGCAGGTTTGCAACACCGCCTGTGAAGGTGCGAGGTTGGTTAAGGGATCGCCCGTGCTCAAACCAGGTCGCTCAAGCGTAAGCCACGGCTTGGTGGAATGATTCAGGATATAATACACATAGCAGTTATAGGATTTGAGAGCCATCCACGGCGCGAACACGGTGTTGAGCTTGCTGCGCCAATTATCTTTATTTTCGCTCGGGAGCTGACCTTCCGCCGGAATAATAAAATCAGGGCAACCCATCGCCCCACCAAAGAAGCGGGTGGCTTCCATGTAGTGCGGGCTAAGATTGACAACAAACTTATCCGCTTCCTTATCCATCGCAGCAGGGTTTTTCTCACCTTTGGGGAAAGCCTTTGACGCATCAGGAATAGCATCAATGGTCAGGAAGTTGGTAAATACAGCATTTCCGGTCTGCAATGCCGTCACCTGTGGGTTAAATGGTGGTACATATGGCGACGATTTAACCGCCATGCAGCTATTATCCGTAGTCAACGGTTTGGAACCTTTAACCTGCCCCACATACGTGGCATCAAACTCACCAAGCACCGCCCCATCATCATCGTTACAATATTCCTCAGGGTCTTTGGAATTGTAACAATCATGTTGCTGGGTATCAAAATCTTCTTTTTTGCATTGCTCAGAAGTTCTTGCTTCGGAATCGCACACATCTGGCATACTATCGTTCCACCGATGCGGAGCAAGCACAACGCCTGTTTTCTCATCAAAAGAAATAACCGCACTGCTCACACATAAATCGCGATAACGCTTATCCTTGGGCAGCGCCTTGGTATAGGGGTATTCTGGCCAACGCTCGACGGCCACATCATGCCAATCATTCGTGGGGTAGTAATCATAATTATCGTAATAGTCGCAGTAGTCGTAGTAAGACTCATCGTAGTAAGGTTCGTAGTCGGTGGGTGTAGGGGTTTCGGTAGGCGTAGGCGTAGGGGTTTCGGTAGGTGTAGGCGTAGCCGTCACGGTGGGTGTAGGCGTAGGGGTTGCGGTGGGCGTAGCCGTCACGGTGGGTGTGTCATCAGTGCAATCGATTGTTGGCGTAGGTGTTGCTGTTGGCGCAGTTTGTGCCCAAGCATCCGAGATAAATACATTATTCAGTGAAAAGCGCACATCGGCAGGGATGGATGCTGTATCTTCGGCAAAGCTTTGGGCAGGAAGGAGGTTCAGGCATAAAGACAACAAAAGAAGCGACCAGCACTTCGCTGGACTTGGACCGATGTGAAGTTTGATTGAATGTTCACCCATTAGCCGCGCGCCACCCCAATACATGCAAGACTCTGCACCACGCCTCTATAGTTCGGTGCACGCCTCTTCCACTCTAAAACACTTTACTAGCTTAACGCAAGAATGTTTCAGAATTATGACGACTTAGAAGATAGTTTGAGAATTGTTTGCGCGGCGATGTGACTTGGGGGCAACAAGGGGGGGATGAGCATGTTCAGTGCTTCGCGTGCGGCGGTGGTCTGCGCGGCTTTATTTTCTGCATTGCCGTAGAGGCTGGCAGCGGCACTGGCCAGCATTAGGGGGTTGCAGAGTTCCTGCAGCAGTTCGGGAATGACTTCTCTCTTTAGTAAGATGTTGACAAGGTTGGCAAATTTGGTGATCCGGATGCGGCGGAACATCCATGCGGAAATGGGGTGGACGCGGTAGGTAATCACCATTGGAATGCCCGCCATCGCCACTTCAAGTGCGACAGTCCCCGACTTGACGATAGCAAAATCGCAGGCGGCCATAGCGTCTTTTTTATCTTCGTTGCTGGCTAAAATCACTGCACGGAAGGGGCAATTGGCAAAATACGGTGCGATGAAAGGCAGAACATGCTTGGGCACGGTGACAACAATCGCCAGATTCGGGTATTGCCGAGCCAGCATACCAATGGCGCGGGCAAACACCGGAAGATGGCGGAGCACCTCGCCCCGACGGCTACCAGGGAGCAGGCAGAATAGCGGCACCTCTGGTGCAATTTCATATTTTTTGCGGAAAGCTGCGCCATTTCCGGGCTCAGTTTCGGCAACGATTGGGTGGCCAACAAAAGTGCAAGGCAGGCCTATATCGTTGAAATAGGGCGGCTCGAATGGCAGCAACACCAGCAAATGGTCAAAAAGCTTTTTACAGCGCAGCGCTCTCTCAGGCTTGTAGGCCCAGACGGTAGGCGCGACATAATGCACGAATTTGCTTTGCAACCCTGCCTTGCGGAGTTTTTCCACCACGCGGAAACAAAAACCGGGGGAATCGATGGTGACCACTACATCAGGCTTTTTTGCCAAAATATCTTCGACCGTGCGGTTGATGCGTGCGGCTAGGTTAAAGATGTAGGGCAAGATTTCGATGAACCCCATCATCGAAAGTTCGTGATAGGGAAACAGGCTGGCGATGCCACGGGTGGTCATGTTTGGGCCACCGACGCCAAAAAAAGTGATTTCAGCTGGGTGATCTTCCTTTAGCGCGGCCATCAATTGCCCGCCCAAAAAATCACCTGAGGCTTCTCCGGCGATGACGTATATCCGTAGCGGACGGTTAGCCGTCATCACGCACTCCAGCAAGGAAAAGCCCTAACGAATCCGCCTTCGCAATCGTTAAGTCACGGTCTATGATAATGCTGCCGCCTGCCTCAACAGCGATGCCGCAGATCCCTGCTTTATGGCAGTTGAGAATGGTCTGTGGGCCGATGGCGGGAAGGTCAACACGGGTTTCCTGAAACGGTTTTTTGACCTTGACCAAAACGCCGCCAGCGGCTTTGCCAGAAAAGGCGCAACGGGCAATAAGCGCGTCGGTGCCGTTGGAATCCTCAACACCGATGACCTCGCCATTATGCACGATGACCGCTTGCCCCAGATCTTTTTCACCGAGTGCGCGCGCGGCGACGATGCCCATATGGATGTCGGCGCGTTGCTGTTCGTTTGGCTCAATATTGCCCAGCACTCCTTCAGGCGAAATGATCTCGCGCAGCACGTCTTCTGAGCCTATAACATGAAAGCCTTCTTCTTCTAAAAAGGCGATAATGGCTTTGAAAAGCGCGTTATCACCCGAGAAGAACGCCGCGCCGATGCGGGTGAGCAGCCTTGCAGCCGTGGCATCTGGGCGCAGCATCGCCAGCGATGGTCGCGACACTTTCCCTGCCATCACCAGCTGAGTCACACCAGCTTTTCGCAAATGTTCCATCGCCTCGCCGATAGCACCAAGGCGCACCAGCGCATAGGGCAAGCCTTCGATGGCGTCCATATCGGTAGAGCCTTCAAAGGCGAGAATAAAAAACGGACGATGGGCGCGCTGGCATGCACTGATGAGTAGAGCGGGCAATCTGCCGTCGCCTGCGATGATGCCGAGAGTAGGAAGGTTGGAGGTGTGTGGCATAGTGGCAACCTGTGGCATTAGGCGGCCTGCGTGGATTCGATGGAACTGCCAGCTTTTGGGACGCACAGTGAGCGCGAGCCTTTGGCGCTCATGAAGGTCAGCACTTCCATCACTTCGCTGATATTGCCATAGAGCGATTTGGCTTTCTCGGCGCGCTCGGCTAGCGTTCCTGTTTCGTCTTCAAACACGAGTTTGAACGCGCCGCGCAGCGCGTGAATAGCGTCACGCTCAAAGCCGCGGCGTTTCATGCCAACGAGATTAAGGCCTGCGAGATTCGCGCGTTCACCCATCACCGAACCAAACGGAATGACGTCATGCTCAACGCCCGACATGCCGCCGATGATGGCGTGTTTGCCGATGCGCACAAACTGGTGAATGGCAGCAAGGCCGCCGATGATGGCGTGGTCGCCTACTTCGACATGGCCTGCGAGCGTGGCGTTGTTGGCGAGGATAACATGGTCGCCGACGATGCAGTCATGCGCCACATGGCTGGAAACCATAAACAAGCAGTTGTTGCCCACTTTGGTCGCCATCGCGCCGCCCTCGGTGCCCGGGTTCATGGTGACATATTCGCGGATGACGCAGTTGTCGCCGATGGAAAGTGTGGAAGATTCGCCCTTATATTTCAGGTCTTGCGGCGCGTGACCAAGCGAGGCGAACGGGAATATCTGGCAATTTTTTCCAATGGTGGTGTGGCCAGCGATGGTCACATGCGAGACAAGACGTGAACCTTCGCCAATCGTAACATTACCGTCGATGACGCAGTAAGGCCCAACGCTAACATTGGCGCCGAGTTTGACTGAAGATGCGATGATGGAAGTGGGGTGAATGCTCATGTTAAGCCACAATCATCGCGCAGACGACAGCCTCAGCGACTTTCACGCCTTCGACGGTGGCCACGCAGGCAAATTTCCAGACGTTGCGGCGAGCTTGCTGTTTGTCCACGCGAATGTGGAGCGAGTCGCCGGGGCCGACGGGCTTGCGGAACTTGGCTTCTTCAATTGACATGAAATAGACCAGTTTACCCTCGGCTTCTTTGCCCATGGTGTTAACCACGAGCACGGCGCAGGTTTGCGCCATTGCTTCGATGATGAGCACGCCGGGCATGACCGGTTTGCCTGGGAAATGGCCAGTGAAGAACGGTTCGTTGATAGTAACGTTCTTCAGGCCTGTTGCGTGTTCGCCCAGCTTCATGTCGATGATGCGATCGAGCATCAAAAACGGATAGCGATGTGGGATCATCTCCATGATACGTTCGATGGAAAGGGTGGGATTTGCGGGAGTTTGTGTTTTAGTTTCCATAGTCACAACCTTACTCATTTACATGTCTCTTCTTTACTAAGTTAGTAATGGCAACCGTTTGACGGTGCCAGTCTTTAATGGGCTGGGCAGGCGCGCCGCCATAACTTGCGCCTGCCGGAACGTCAGCCATCACGCCCGCTTGGGCTGCTATCTTTGCACCTGCGCCAATGCTTAAATGTCCGGCAAATCCAGACTGACCACCGAGCATCGCACCATCGCCAATATGCGTGCTGCCCGCGATGCCCGTTTGCGCAACAACGAAAACGAAGCGGCCAATCTGCACATTATGGCCGATTTGTACCAGATTATCGATTTTTGTGCCAGAGCCAATCACGGTGTCTGGGCCTGCGCCACGGTCAATACAGCTGTTTGAGCCGATTTCAACGTCATCGCCAATCATCACACGCCCTAGCTGCGGCACTTTGGTGACGCCGCCACGGCCCGGGGCAAAGCCAAAACCATCTTGCCCAATATGCACGCCGCGATGGAAAAACGCGCGCCCTCCGATGATGGCGTGGCTGATGCTGCATAATGCGCCTATGCGGCTGTCATCGCCGATTTCTACGCCATCGCTGATGACCGTGTTGGCGCCTATCCAGCAGCCTTTGCCCAGCTTTACGTGCTCGCCGATGACGGCGCCAGAATCGATACGGCAACCTGCGCCAATGGACGCAGTTTTTGCGATATGCGCAGCGGGTGAGATAGCAGGCGTGAACGCCTCGCGCGGGTAGAAATATTGCGCGGCTAGGGCATAGGCGTAATAGGGTTCTTCAGTGACCAATAAAATCATACCCGCGGGCGCACGCGTAGCAAATTTTTCGCGCACGAAACAGGCGCCCGCTTTGCTTGCGGAAAAATCAGTGAGATATTTGGTGTTATCCAGGAAGCTGACGTGGGAGCTATCGGCGCGGTCAAGCGGCGCAACATCAGAAAAAAGGCGAGTCTTATCGCTTTCCCCGCTCACACTTGCCCCTGTCAGCGCGGCGAGATCGCCAATACTGATAGGGGCGGATGCGGAAAAAAAGCGAGAGTCAGCCATGATATCCGGAAGCGTTATTTCGATTTGCTATCGAATTTAACATCCACCTTGGTCAATTTTTTATTGAGCGCAGCCAGCACATCAGCGGAAATATCTAGCTTGGTATCTGCATAAAGCACCTGCGCAGTCGGCACAGCGACACTAAATCCTTTTTCCTTCGCCATGTCAGAGATAATCTCAGACACCGTTTTTTGAATTTCCGCTAAAGCACCTTCAAATGCGCCATCAAGCGAGGCTTTTTTGGTTTGCACTTCTTTTTGCACTTCGGTCGCTTTTTTGCGGAACTCGGCCACCTTCTTTTCAAAAGCGTCTTTCGAGAGAATTCCTTGCTGTTTTTTCAGGTCGGCCTCTTCTTTGCGCAAACTTTCATCTTTTTTCGACAACTCTGCCTGATAGGATTTTTGTTTGCTTTCGAGTTGTTCACGTACTGATTTTGCTGCGGTGGAATCACGCATAACCTGTTGGATATTAACCACCGCAATGGTGGGTTTTGTTGTAGCCGCATCGTCAGCAAATGCAAAGGGAGTATACGCGGTGATGGCAGCAGCCAGCACAGCAAATAAAGCAGTAAATTTCATAAAGAGTCCTTTCAAGAATTAAGATACAAAAAAAATTAAAAACGCGTGCCAAAACTGAAGCGGAAAGTTTCCGTCTGATCCGCATCCTGCTTGACCAGCGCTTTGGCAATATCAACGCGGATGGGTCCAAAAGGCGACGTCCACAAAAGGCCAACGCCCGCCGCATCACGAAGGGCGTTTTTGTCAAAAATATTCGCGCCCGAATCATCGGTACTCCACAGGCTACCGAGATCATTGAAGACCGCACCGGAAACCCCTAAATCTTCAGGCAGGCCAAGTGGGAAGCGCAGCTCAGTGGTTTGCGTATAATAAGTGTTGCCGCCGAGCGCATCATTGGTGGCGGTGTCGCGTGGGCCGATACCCGCGTTGGCAAAGCCGCGCAAATCATCGCCACCAACAAAGAAGCGCTCATTAATACGAATATCTTCACCGGCAAGGCCAAACACATGGCCGCCCGCGCCCATCAGGCCAAACGTCCATTTTTTCGCCACGGGATAGTAATACGCCGCTTTAAGCTCATGTTTTAAATATTTCGAATCGCCGCCAAGGCCCGCCGCTTCTTGCGACAGGCGAACCGTATAACCTTTTGTGGGGTCGAATTTGCTGTCACGGTCATCGTATGTGAAGGATTGGCCAACCGCTGAGGTGGTGTTGGTGCCTTGCTGATTTCTGATGTATGCCGATGCGATAGTGGGTACATCACTGATAGTATTCTCATGCACGGTATAATAGATGCTGTGCAGCAATTTTTCTTGCAGAGAATAGCCGGTACGCAAATTCACGCCTTTAACGTCAGATACATACGAGCTTTGCTGCGTGAAATCTTGATAGGTGCGATAAACATCAAAGCCAGCAGACAATTCACGGTCGAGGAAATAAGGCTCAGTGAAACTGAGCTCAGCTTGCCTGCGACGCGTTGACAACGTGAAGTTGGTTTTGAGTTCTTGCCCGCGACCGAGCAGGTTTTTTTCGCTGACGCCAAAATTAGCGAGTACACCGTCGGTGGACGAAAAGCCCGCGCCGACATTGATCTCGCCGGTGGATTTTTCTTTTACATCCACATTGACCACGGTTTTATCCGGCGCGCTGCCTTGCTCGTTTTTGACCTCTACTTTTTCAAAAAAGCCAAGATTGTTCAAGCGCTGTTCGCTGCGCTGAAGCTTGGTGGTGTTATAGGCATCGCCTTCTGCCACGCGGAACTCGCGGCGGATGACTTTATCGAGTGTGCGCACGTTGCCCGTGACGTTGATGCGCTCAACATACACGCGTGGGCCAGGCTTGATGATATAGGTCAGGTCGAGCGTTTTTTTCTCGGTATCGCGATTCAGATGTGGCTTGATATCAACGAATGCATAACCAGAATTGCCAAGCTCTTTGGTCATGGCATCAACGGTTTCTTCTACTTGACTGTTGTCATAAGTTTCACCGGCTTTGGTGGTCAAGAGCGCGGTGAGATCTGGCTGGTCAGCGCCGGTCAGCTCGCTGCTGACATCAACTTTACCGAGCGTATATTGCGGGCCTTCATCCACCACGAAGGTGAGATAAAATGCATCTTTCGCAGGCGAAAGTTCAGCGTGCGCGGATTTTACCTGGAAATCGGCATAACCTTCTTTCAGATAGAATTTGCGCAGCATTTCCTGGTCATATTGCAGGCGGTCGGCGTCATATTTATCGTCGTCAGACAGAAACTTATACCAAGCGGTTTCCGAGGTGCGCACAGCCTTGCGCAAGTCATCGCTTGAATATTGCTCGTTGCCGACGAAGCTGATTTTCTGCACCAACGCTTGCTGGCCTTCGCTGATCTCATAAACCAGATCCACGCGGTTTTCATCTTGTTGAATTACCTTCGGTTCAACCGTGGCATTATAGCGCCCGCTGCGGCGGTAAATTTCGAGGATGCGCGCCGTGTCGCTTTGCACCTTGTCGTGCGAATAAACAGAACGGGCTTTCATTTCGACTTCTTTTTCGAGGTCTTTGGTTTCCACGCGGTCATTGCCTTCAAAGGCAACGCGGCTAACAACCGAATTTTCGACGACTTGCACCACAAGGCCGCTGCCTTCGGGAATGATTTTGACGTCAGAGAAAAAGCCGGTGGCGTAGAGTGCTTTGAGGCTGGTGTCGATACCTTCTTGCGAAACGACATCACCTGGTTTCATACCCATGTAGGACAAAACAGTGCGGCTTTCGGTGCGTTGGTTGCCACGCACGGTGATGCTGCTAATGCGGCTGCCAGTTTCTGCTGCGGAGGCTTCTAGCGCAAAGAAGGGGGCGGGAGCAGCGGCGCAGATAACACCATAGGCGGTGGCGGTCAGCAGCAGGCGAGTAAGGCGAGTGTTTTGCATCGGCGACTTCTTTATCTGTGAGGTGACTATTTCCCGCCCCTAGTCATGGTGCAAAAACAGATAGAAATCAAGCGCAAAACGTTGATTAAGACACCAGTTTTACCACGTCGTTAATGACGGTAAAGGCCATCAGCATGGCCAGCAGTGCGAAGCCCACGCGAAAGCCCCATTCCTGCACCTTTTGCGCCAGTGGACGACCACTGACTGCCTCGGCGGTGTAATACATCAAATGTCCGCCATCGAGCACTGGGATAGGGAACAAATTCACCAGCCCCAAATTCGCCGAGAGCATAGCAATCAGCCACAAAACCGTGTGGAAATCTTTTTGCGCGGCTTGGCCGGAGAGCTGGGCGATACCAATCGGCCCTTTTAAATCCTGAACACCGCGTTGGCCTGTTATCATCTGGCCGATGACCTTGAGTGTGGTCACTGTCACCATGTAGGTGCGATCCACCGATTCCACCAATGCGCGGGCAAGCCCCACATCGTGATAAATGATATCGGCGCTACGAATGCCGATCAGCGGGCGTTTGATCTTGTTGCCGAGTCCATCATCGTCTTCCACCTCGCGTGGGGTGAGGATAATGTGTTGCTGCGCGCCGCCGCGCTCCACCAGCAAATCCACCGGCGTGCCAAGGTTGGTTGAGATGAGGTAGGGGATGTCGCTAAATGAGCTGACTTTATCATCGTTGATTTTGAGAATGCGATCACCTTTTTGCAAGCCCGCTTCTAGCGCGGGGGAAGATTCCATCACCGTGCCAACCACAGGCTCGGTCGATGGCAGGCCAGTGGTGGCGATGAAGTAGGTAAAAATCGCGATGGTGAGGATGAAATTGGCAATTGGCCCCGCCGCCACAATAGCCGCTTTTTTATAGAGCGGTTTGTGATAAAAAGTGACGGCTCTTTCTTCGTTGCTCATCGCCGCATACGCATCCACATCGGCGTTGCTGGCGGCGGAGGCATCGCCAAACATTTTTACATAGCCGCCGAGCGGCAGCAGCGAGAATTTCCAACGCGTGCCCGAGCGGTCATTGAAGCCGCAAATCTCTTTACCAAAACCGATGGAAAAAGCAGTGATGCGCACGCCGCACATCTTCGCCACAATGTAATGCCCAAATTCGTGGATGAACACGATGGTGCTGAGCACGATGAAAAATGAGGCAAGATTGTGAAAGAAAAGTTCCATGTCAGTCGTTAATTGAATTTGAAAAGAAAGAAAATTTTGAGAGCAGATAGTAGCAGGCGGGAGTTGCAAATGCCAGAGTAATCACAAACAAGCGCACATCTACCCAGATGAATCGCGTGGAATAAGCGATAGCGTTAAATGGTGAAGGCACTTCATTCATGTGGCTGACATAGTCAAAAACATCAGAAATACGATATATTTGGACAAGGTTTTCGTGGAAGAAATCCGCCGAAGCATAACGAAGAAAAACATATCCGACTGCGCTCAATACCATGGTTGAGGCGAGGAAAATGTGCCAGGTGCGTGGGCATCTATCTATGGTGAGGTCTATTTCGCGACGCGCTACAAGTGGCTGCAAAATATAAAGAACCCAAGCGGCAATATACACAGCTAACCCTAGGGCAATGGCGTAAAAGAGTGATTCAGATAATGACGTTAAGAGAGATGCTTCAACGGGAGCATTCATAGCGATGATGCAATGGCTCGAGTTTGCCGGTCACATTCTAAAACATCTTCTAAGCAATTTAGCGGAATGTTCTGTATGCGCTCTAGCGTTCGTTCGATGACAGAAATAATGTCTAAAAATCCGATCTCTCCGGCGAGGAAGCGCGCCACGCCGATTTCGTTGGCGGCGTTGAGAATGGTGGGGGCGCTGCCGCCCGCGCGAAGCGCTGAAAAGGCGAGAGAAATAGCGGGGAAGCGCGCATCATCCGGCGCTTCAAATTCCAACTTGCCGATGGAAGAAAGGTCGAGGCGGGTAACCGGCGCATGGATGCGCTCCGGCCAGCCAAGCGCATGGGCAATGGGCGTGCGCATGTCGGGGTTGCTCATCTGCGCCAGCACCGAGCCGTCGATCATCTGCACGAGGCAGTGGATGATGGACTGCGGGTGAATGATGGCGGCGAGCTGCTCAACCTTGAGCGGGAACAAATAAAACGCCTCGATGAGTTCGAGGCCCTTGTTCATCAGCGTTGCTGAATCCACGGAAATTTTTGCGCCCATGTTCCAGTTCGGGTGGCGCACGGCCTGCGCGGGTGTTACGGATTTCATCTGTTCTTTCGTCCATGTGCGAAACGGCCCGCCCGATGCGGTGAGTGTCACCTTCTCTATATCTTCCGGCTTGTCACCAATGACCTGAAAAACAGCGTTATGTTCTGAGTCAACAGGCAGAAGTTTTGCGCCATATTTTTCCACTTCTTTTTTCATCAGCTCGCCAGCGCACACGAGGCATTCCTTGTTGGCCAGCGCAATATGGTTGCCTTGCCTGATGGCCGCAAGCGTTGGCTTTAAGCCCGCTGCGCCGACAATCGCTGACATGGTGACATCAGCGGGAATACTAGCTGCTTCCACCACCGCATCATCGCCCGCGGCCACTTCAATGCCTGTTCCGGCGAGCAGATCTTTTAACTCTGCGTAATGCGCCTCATTGGCAATCACCGCGCGCTGAGGTTTAAATTTTTTTGCCTGCTCTGCCAGCAGCGCAACATTCTCGCCTGCGGTCATTGCGCTCAGTGAAAAACGCTCGGGGTGCGCCTCGATGATGTTTAGCGTGTTTTGGCCAATGGTGCCCGTTGCGCCTAGGAGGGTGACGCGTTTCATATTCCCTGCAGCCACAAAAGCAGCGCAAACATAGGCAGCGTGAAAATATAGCCATCCGCGCGGTCGAGCAGCCCGCCATGACCGGGCAGTAGCGTTCCACTGTCTTTCACGCCTGCGCGGCGCTTCATCCATGATTCAAGCAGGTCGCCGCCTTGTGCGAGCACGGCAAGTAACGCGCCAAGGCCAATAGCGCCCAGCAGCGTGGCGGGGAAGGGAACGAACGAATGCGCGATGGCCGATGCAATAGCCGCGCAAAGAACGCCGCCGCCAAGCCCCGCCCATGTTTTGTTTGGGCTGATGGAGGGCGCCAGTTTTGGGCCGCCAATTTGCCTTCCGGCGAAGAACGCGCCGATGTCTGTCGCGCAGACGATAGCGATGAGACAGAGAGTGAGCGCAAGGCCAGATTCCAAGCCGCGCAGCCAGATAAGGCAGGCGCAGGGAACTGCCACATAGGCCATGCCCAGCGTGCGCTCCAGCGCGCTATTATTAATCACCAGATTATTCCATTCGCGCATCATGATGAGCGCGGCGATGAGCACCAAAAGCATGAACGGCAGGCCGCCGACATAGAGCAGGCTGATGACCACCAAAGCCAGTGCGAGCGCGGAGAGGATGCGCGCCTTCAGGCCGCTCCATTTTTCGTTGGTGGCATCAGGCATTTTGCTCTCCCGTGGTGCCATAGCGGCGCTGGCGGCCAGCGAAATTTTCAATCGCGGTGGCAAAATGCGCCTTGTCAAAATCCTGACGCGCGCCATAGCTGAGCGCTACGGTGAGGTTGAATTTCGTATTGCGCGCGGTCATCTTCACCGCATCATCAATTTGCGCGCGCACGTCGGGGGCGAGCTGCGCCATATCACCAATGAAACGCATGCGCACACCGCTTTCATGCAGCGTATCGAGTTCGCGCTCCAGATAGTGTTTGAGCAGCAGCATCAAATCATTGATTTCATCTGCTGGGCGCTTCCAATTCTCAGAAGAGAACGCATAAATCGTCAGATATTTCACGCCCGCATCGCGGCAGGCATTCATCGTATTTTGCAGGGAGCCCGCACCTTTTTTATGACCCGCAGTGCGCGGCAGACCACGCGCTTTTGCCCAGCGGCCATTGCCATCCATGATGATGGCGACGTGGTTAGGGAGGCATTGGGGATTAGGCATTGGGGATTGGGGCACAGCAGTTTGCGACGTCATATATCTCCCTAATCCCTAATGCCTAGTGCCTAATCCCTATTTTTAATTGCCCAAAATTTCTTTGTTTTTTACTGCAAGTGCATCATCGATTTTTTTGATGAATTCATCGGTCAGTTTTTGCACTGTTTCTTCCTGTTTTTTCAAGTCATCCTTAGAGATGTCGCCGTCTTTTTCTGCTTTTTTCAGCGCGTCATTGCCGTCGCGGCGGATGTTGCGAACGGACACTTTGGCGGCTTCGGAATATTTAGCGGCGATTTTGGTCAGCTCCACGCGGCGCTCTTGCGACAGTGGCGGAATCGGCACGCGAACGGTCTGCCCATCGGCGCTGGCGTTGACGCCAAGGCCAGCTGCGTTGATGGCTTTTTCAACAGCTTTGACCGCTGTTTTGTCCCAAACCTGCACGCAAAGCAAATGCGGTTCCGGTATCGAAATGTTCCCCACTTGATTGAGCGGCGTCATCGCGCCATAGACTTCCACCTGAATGTTATCAAGCAGGCTGGAGTTGGCGCGACCCGTGCGCAGGCCGCCAAATTCTGAGTGGAGAGATTTCATGGCGCCGTCCATGCGGCGGCGAAGTTCGTTGATGTCGGTGGTCATAATTGTACCCTTATTTCTTGTCGGTAATCAGTGTGAATTTGCCTTTGCCGCAGATGGCGCTGGCAATCGAATTTTGTTCTTTCAGCGAGAACACCAGAACAGGAATTTGGTTTTCGCGGGCAAGCGAAATGGCCGAAGCATCCATCACCTTCAAATCTTTGACTAACACTTCATGATAGGTCAGGCGCGCAAAATGCTTGGCTTTTTTGTCTTTTTTCGGGTCAGCGGAATAAACGCCGTCCACCTGCGTGCCCTTCATCAAAACGCCGCAGCCCATTTCGTTGGCGCGTAGCGCTGCTGCCGTGTCAGTGGTAAAATACGGGTTGCCGGTGCCAGCGGCGAAAATAACTACGCGGCCACGTTCCAAATGGCGCACCGCGCGGCGGCGCACATACGGCTCGCAAATTTGCATCATGTTGATCGCCGAGAGCACGCGCGTGTCGAGCCCCATGCGCTCGAGTGTGTTTTGAATGGCTAGGGCATTGAGCACCGTGGCGAGCATGCCCATATAGTCGGCGGATGCGCGCTCCATACCGGAATTGGCGCCTTCAATGCCGCGAAAAATGTTGCCACCGCCAACGACGAGGCAAAGCTCCACACCCATTGCCACCGAGGCTTTGATGTCGCGGCAGATCTTTTCAATCGTCTTTGAATCCTGCCCATATTGACCGTCGCCCATCAGCGCTTCGCCAGAGATTTTGAGCATCACGCGGCGATAAGCGGGCTTGCCCACTGATTTAGCAGGAGATTTTTTGGTAGGTTTTTTTGATGTTTTATTCATGAGTTTGATTCATAATACTATTTTCGCACCAGTGCAACAGGATTGCGGAGCAGGCTCTTTGCTCCCTTCCCCCAGATGCAAATCGGGGAACTGAGGAAACTGCCAGTGCAGCTCCGCAATTCCCCGATTCCTAATCAATCAGCTATTGATTACTCAACAACTTTAGCAACAACGCCTGAACCAATGGTACGACCACCTTCGCGGATAGCGAAGCGCAGGCCTTCTTCCATCGCGATCGGCGAGATCAGCGTCGCTTCGATCGACACGTTATCACCTGGCATCACCATCTCAACGCCTTCTGGCAGTTTGATGGAGCCGGTCACGTCGGTCGTGCGGAAGTAAAACTGTGGACGATAGTTCGAGAAGAACGGCGTATGACGGCCACCTTCGTCTTTGTTCAGAACATAGATCTCAGCGGTGAACTTGGTGTGTGGTTTTACGCTGCCTGGTTTGCAGAGCACTTGGCCACGCTCAACTTCTTCGCGCTTGGTACCGCGGAGAAGAACGCCCACGTTATCACCCGCACGACCTTCGTCGAGCAGTTTACGGAACATTTCAACGCCGGTGCAGGTCGTTTTGATCGTGTCTTTGAGACCCACGATCTCGATTTCTTCACCCACTTTCACGATACCGCGCTCAACGCGACCGGTCACCACCGTACCACGGCCGGAGATCGAGAACACGTCTTCCACTGGCATCAGGAATGGCTGGTCGATTGGACGAGCAGGTTGTGGGATGTAGCTGTCAACAGCTTCCATCAAAGCGATGATTGCGTTTTTGCCGAGCTCATCGTTTTTGCCTTCAAGCGCGCAGGTAGCCGAACCTTTGATGATCGGTGTATCGTCGCCTGGGAATTTGTATTTGCTGAGGAGCTCGCGAACTTCCATTTCAACGAGCTCAACGAGTTCAGCGTCAGCCAAATCCATTTTGTTCAGGAACACAACCAGCGATGGGACACCCACCTGGCGAGCCAGAAGAATGTGTTCGCGGGTTTGTGGAGCAGGACCAGAATCAGCAGCCACCACGAGAATAGCGCCGTCCATCTGCGCCGCGCCGGTGATCATGTTTTTCACATAGTCAGCATGGCCTGGGCAATCGACGTGTGCGTAGTGGCGGTTAGCGGTTTCATATTCAACGTGTGCGGTGTTGATGGTGATACCACGAGCACGTTCTTCAGGAGCCGCGTCAATTGCATCGTAGCCCTTGTACACGTTCTTGCTGTTCTGTTCAGCCATCACCTTCGTGATCGCAGCCGTCAACGACGTCTTGCCATGATCCACGTGACCAATGGTCCCGATGTTGCAGTGTGGCTTATTTCTCTCAAATTTCTCTTTGCTCATAATTTCTCTTTGCTCATATCACTTCTCCGACGATATCATTCGATAATTGTTAAATAAAAACTGTCTAGTCAGTTACGCTACTTTCTTCTTAATCTCATCCGCGACGTTGCTTGGCACTTGTTCATAGTGATCAAACTGCATCGAATACTGCGCGCGACCCTGAGACATGGAACGCAACGTATTTACATAGCCAAACATGGAAGCCAGAGGCACCATCGCATCGACCACGCGCGCGTTACCGCGGCTGTCCATGCCAGTGACCTGACCGCGACGGCTCGACAAATCGCCGATAACGTCGCCCATATAATCTTCTGGGGTTACAACTTCAACCTTCATGATCGGCTCAAGCAGAACTGGGCTTGCTTTTGGCAGACCTTCACGGAATGCTGCGCGAGCCGCGATTTCGAACGCAAGTGCGGACGAATCCACGTCATGGTACGCACCATCAACGAGGGTTGCTTTAAAGTCGATCATCGGGAAGCCCGCGACCACACCGTTGGAAATAGAGGCTTCCAGACCTTTTTCAACGCCTGGGATATATTCCTTAGGAACCGTACCGCCAACGATTTTGGTTTCGAATACGAAGCCAGAACCTGGTGGCAGCGGTTCGAAATCGATGATAACGCGCGCAAACTGACCGGAACCGCCGGATTGTTTTTTGTGCGTGTAATCTTCTTGGAATTTCTTGGTGATGGTTTCGCGATAAGCCACCTGAGGTGCGCCTACGTTTGCTTCGACTTTGAATTCGCGCTTCATGCGATCCACGATGATCTCAAGATGCAACTCGCCCATACCTTTAAGAATGGTCTGGCCGGTTTCTTCGTTGGTGGAAACGCGGAGCGAAGGATCTTCCGACACGAGACGGGAGAGAGCCATACCCATTTTCTCTTGGTCAGCTTTGGTTTTTGGTTCGATAGCCAACTCGATAACGGGCTCTGGGAATTCCATGCGTTCGAGGATCACCTGAGCATCAACATCACACAGCGTATCGCCGGTGGTGGTGTTTTTCAGACCCGCGATAGCAACGATGTCGCCAGCATAAGCTTCTTTGATATCTTCGCGGCTGTTTGCGTGCATCAGAAGCATACGACCAACGCGCTCGCGGTTATCTTTAATGGTGTTCTGAACGTACGAGCCGGATTCCAGCTTGCCGGAATAGATACGAACGAAGGTGAGCGAACCTACGAAAGGATCGGTCATGATTTTGAACGCAAGACCAGAGAACTTTTCGTTGTCATCCGCTTTGCGGGTGATTTCCTGATCGGTTTTCACGTCGATGGCGGTCACTGACGGAATGTCGAGCGGGCTTGGCAGGTAGTCAACTACTGCATCAAGCATCGGCTGAACGCCTTTATTTTTGAACGCCGCGCCGGTGGTCACCGGTACGAACTTGAAAGCAACGGTACCCTTACGGATGCACTCTTTCAACTCCGCTTCGGTTGGCTCTTCGCCGCCGAGGTATTTTTCCATCACCGCGTCGTCCATTTCAACAGCCGTTTCCAGCATTGCGGTACGAGCAGCTTTCGCTTTATCAGCAAATTCAGCACGGATAGGCAGCTCATCGAATTTCGCGCCGAGTTCTTCGCCTTTCCAGACGATTTCTTTCATTTTCACGAGGTCGATAATGCCTTCGAATTTATCTTCGGAGCCGATTGGCAGCTGGATAACCAGCGGCACGGTGCCGAGGCGGTCAATCATCATTTGAACGGTGCGTTCAAAGTTCGCGCCGGTACGATCCATTTTGTTCACAAAGCAGATACGTGGCACGTGGTATTTATCAGCCTGACGCCATACGGTTTCAGATTGCGGCTCAACGCCAGCAACAGAGTCAAATACGGTCACAGCACCATCGAGAACGCGCATGGAACGCTCAACTTCAATCGTGAAGTCAACGTGACCAGGAGTATCGATGATGTTAATGCGCTGGTCTTTCCAGAAGCAGGTGGTCGCAGCAGAGGTAATGGTGATACCGCGCTCTTGCTCTTGCTCCATCCAGTCCATCGTCGCAGCACCTTCGTGCACTTCGCCGATTTTATGGGATTTACCGGTATAATAGAGAATACGTTCAGTGGTCGTGGTTTTGCCCGCGTCAATATGCGCGCAGATACCAATGTTACGATAGTCTTTAAGTGGTGTTTTACGTGACATGACTTCTTATTTCCTACTACCAGCGATAATGCGAGAACGCTTTGTTTGCGTCTGCCATTTTATGAGTGTTTTCGCGCTTTGTGACTGCACCACCACGGCCGTTTGCAGCGTCCATGAGTTCAGCAGCGATACGATCGCGCATGGTTTTTTCTTTGCGGCTACGAGCAGCATCGATGAGCCAACGCAGAGCCAAAGCGAGGCGACGCTCTTCGCGCACTTCGGTTGGCACCTGATAGGTCGCACCACCAACGCGGCGCGAACGCACTTCAACCGACGGCTTGATGTTGTTGAGCGCATCGTGGAAGAACTTCACCGGATCGGTGCTAGTTTTCTTCTGGATGATGTCGAGCGCTTCATAGGTGATTGCTTCCGCAGCCGACTTTTTGCCATCATACATCATGGTGTTGATGAGCTTGGTCAGCACGATATCACCGAATTTAGCATCCGGCAGAACTTGGCGTTTTGTTGCAGCATGACGACGTGACATAATTATTCCCTATTATTTAGGACGTTTTGCGCCGTAAGCGGAGCGCGATTGTTTACGGTTTTTGACACCCTGAGTATCCAGCGTGCCGCGAATGATGTGATAGCGAACACCTGGTAAATCCTTTACGCGGCCGCCGCGGATGAGCACAACACTATGCTCTTGCAGGTTGTGGCCCTCGCCCGGAATGTAGCCGAACACTTCAAAGCCGTTCGTCAGGCGCACACGCGCTACTTTACGAAGAGCCGAGTTTGGTTTCTTTGGGGTCACGGTCTTTACTTGCGTGCAAACGCCACGTTTTTGTGGGCACTGCTGCAAATGCGCTGCTTTGCGGCGCTTTGGCAGTGGTTTGCGGCCGCTACGGACCAGCTGATTGATGGTTGGCATCAAATCTACCTTTATCTAAAGTTACGTTTTCAATGTCGAAACGACCACGCCCCAGATCATTACCAGGGTGAAGTCGCTATATAAGCGTCTGTTTAGTCTAAGTATTTCTCGTTTCCGATAGATGGGGACTTTCCAAAAGGGACATCGATTTTTCACGAAAAATCAATGGTTTAAGGTAGTTTCGCCCTCCATTCAGCGGAGGCACGTAATCTAATGATGTGCGCCCCCCCCGTCAAGCGCTAATTTGAAGAAAATGTAAAAAAAGTGCAAAAAAACGATGAATGTGTTTTTTAGGGTTGGCAGGGAGGTAAAAATAGCCTAGAAACACTTGCAACAGCAACACTATATATAGGGGCAACGCGTTGGCCGCAACGACACGTATATCATGGGTAGTAATTGGCACGGCCTTTGGCCTTGGCTGCTTCTCTGCCCTCACCCCGCTGGCCACCTCGTGGTTCACGCCTACCATCCATATTATGGGGGATGAATCCGCCGACAAATCCGCTGGCCGCTCGCTTGAAGATATTGTTGCTGCCGCACCCGAATTTGCAGGTGAGAGCGAAACCTCCAAGAAATATAGGCCGTTGACCGTTGAAATACACGTGCGAAATGGCGATACGCTGGGCAGTGTGCTTGCCAATTCCGGCATTTCCAAAGCGGATGCCCAAGATATCGTTGAATCCATCCGTCCGGTCTATGATGCGCGCAAACTCGACGTGGGCAGCAGCCTCACCATTGAATTCTCCAAAGAAATAGCTGATGACGGAAAGGCGACTGTCGCTAGCCTCACCCTGCCCGTTTCCGTTACCTCAACCATTGAAGTCGAACGCACAGCAAGCGACAGCTTCAAAGTCACGCAG